>JAICIG010000034.1 GCA_025924495.1 Pirellulales bacterium
GCGTGAAATCGTCGATGTAGGTGGTCTCGATGGCATGATCTTTTTCGGCCAGGATCTTTTTATATGACGAGTACCCTTGCCGAGACGAATCAAGTCCAGTGACCGAGTAATCGGCGAACACGTACTGCCATGGAACGAACCGGTTCTCGGCCGCAGCCTTTTCCAGCGCATTGACCATTTGGTCCAGGACCGAGTTAGGGCTGCTATTGTCGCAGGAAAACCGGTTATAGCTGCCGCCAAGTTTCTTGCAGACCTCGGCAACTGCCTGAATGGTTTCGAGATCAACCTTGCCGGATCGATGTCGCTCCTTAAAATCGTCGACCATATCGCGAATGACGGCATTGGAAGGGGCAGGCAGCAAACCGGCCTCGACCAATCGCGGCCAGCGCTTGTGTTGGCACTGCAGGTAGGCACGGGCGAGATTGGCCAATTCTTCGTCAGGCGGAAGGCCCCTGTCGGCTCTCGCACGCCGAGGCCGGCGTTCCGGCCGCGGCAAAGGCGCTGTGAGAGCGCTGGCCACGATTTGGCTGCTCTGGCCCTTCGCGCCCCCTTCCAGAGATGGGTCTTTTGTATTGTCAGCCAGTTGCGATTGGCAGATCGATCGACTTTTCGCACTCATGCAAAGCTCTCCCCGACCGGATGGGGGTAATCCGGGCAGGAGGGCGATGGGAATTGCACAGAACGGCCTTTTGCCTAGGTATCACCAGCACCCATAGCAAAGAACGTATCTGCTGAGAACTCATACGTTTGCGCGATGGCAAACCGCAAAAGTCCCATTCCCATCAAGTCGTTAGGAAATGTCAATCGCCGGTCGCCCCGATTGCCCGAAGGGCAATAGAGAGTCGAGGGGAGAAAATAGAGAGTAGAAGACATGTTCGGCTCTCCGCTTTTTCCCTTCGACTCGGTTTGCTCTCCACTTTCTCCTCTCTGAACCGCGGGGTGCAAATCCCGTCGCCCCACCCGGGTTGCTAGTTTCGGCCTTGGAATAGCTTGTCCAGATTCCTGAACTGGCTCGTAAGACCCTCTGAGGCCATCTGCGTGAATTTCTCGTCGTGCATGGGACTCAGCGCGACCACCATGCGCACCCATTCGCCGCCCGGGAAGAAGTCGACCGTGAGCGTGCCTTCATAGGGCGCGACGCCCGGTATAAAATCCATCATGATCGCAAGCACCAATCGTTCCGGTGGCCGGAACTCGGAAAACCGGGCACGCTCCACATGCGATGCCGGCAACCCCAACTCCTTCATCACGGCCAACGTCTCGGGCGTCTCGGCGATCATCTCGTATTGCAGCTGGCCGTTTAGGCACGCTTCAATGGAGTGAACCTCCGCGCGAAACCCCTCGGGCGGCCACCAGGACTCGAAGCCCGCCTTAGTCGTCCACAGTTCCCAAAGTTCATCCACTGTCGCCCGATACGTCCGTTCAATGACGAACTTAGGGGTGGCAGCCGCCGCGGCGCTTCTGAACATGTCACTCACGCGTCTTGCTCCTGGTGAGGGGGTTTCGATCGCTTGCGTTTCTTTTCGAGCGCCTCTTCCAGTCGGTCGAGGCGTTTTTCCCAGAGCTTGCGGTACTGAGCCAGCCACCTGTCGAGCGCGTGAAAAGGCTCGGGCCTAAGAGAGTAAAGCCGCCGCTGTCCCGCCGGCCGCATCGCGACGAAGCCTGCATCATGGAGGATGCGCAGGTGACGGGAGACACCGGACTGGTGAATGCTTGCCCTGACGACAAGCTCATTGACCGGCTGCTCGCCATGCCGCAGAGCTTCCACAATGCGATGGCGCGTCGGATCGGCAAGGATCTGAAAGGCGTCTAGTTGCGATAACATGTATATACACTACCATGCATATATAGGGTGCGCCAAACCCTTCCCGATGCGTTTCAGCGACTCTTCATTTTCGTGGGCATTTCTCCCGGGCATTTGCTGAATCGAGCCAGACTGTCGCTTCCATCTTGGGGTGGCTAGATTAACTTCCAGGTCTACGCCGGCACAAACCCATGAAGTGCCGGCTGACGAAGCGTCCGGCACTAGTTGCTGGTTCACGGTTCAGCAGCCCGATAGGCCGCAATTCGTGTTCTGATCAAGGCAAGGCGAGCCCAAGCGATGCCCCGGCGTGGAGTTTCAGCCTCGAATCGGCAAGTCCCAGCCAAGCCGAATGCTCCTCTTCGACGCAGGATTTCCTATCTGGCAGCGATTCTTGTGATTGGGGCGGCGCTGGCGTGGCTCGTCGAACGCGTCATTCCCAATCGGCGCGCTGACCGGCTGGCTGATCAAAACGAGCATCAACCCCGTGCCTCCTTGATCGCCGACGATAGATTCGACGTTCCGGAAGCTGCTGAATCGCGCTTTCGCAACGCATCCGCGACGGTCGAGCATGTCGGCAGCCAAGCGTGCACCGAGTGCCACCGCGACGAACATCGATCGTATTTGCAAACGACTCATAGCCGCTCTCTCGGAGACATCGATGTTTCGCGCGAGCCGCCGGATGGAGAGTTCTTCCATGAACTCTCTGGGCGGCACTATCGCATCTACCGCGAAGGGAAGACGCTAAAACTGCGCGAATTCATTCAGGATGCGGACGGCCGGGAGGTCGTCTTAGTAGACTGCGCCGCGCGATTCGCACTTGGATCAGGCAATTACGCCCGGATGTACCTGGTGAAGGTCGATGATTTTCTGATCGAAGCTCCGGTAACCTGGTATCCGCGCCGACAGGTCTGGGGAATGTCGGCGGGTTATGAAAAGAATCCTCATCAGCCCGGGTTCAGCCGCGAAATCGACACGATGTGCTTGTACTGTCACGCTGGACAGGTCGAGCCAATCGACGGCGCCAACCTGCGGTTGAATGTCGCGCAAATGGCGATCGGCTGCGAACGTTGCCACGGGCCCGGATCGCTGCACGTCGCAGAGCGCAAATCGCGGTTGCCGATTCACGGCTCGGTCGATGACTCGATTGTCAATCTGAGACATCTTCCGCGCGAGAGGCAGGAAGATGTCTGCGCCCAATGTCACCTCTCGGGTTCAGCCGACGTCAGCGTGCGTGGCCGAAGCAAGGCGGACTTTCGACCGGGCATGCGGATGTCAGATTTCTCGATCAGCTATCGAATCGACCGGCCGGATTCCGAGATGACGGTGAGCGGCCAGATCCAACAGATGAGGCTGAGCCGCTGTTATCTCGAATCGAAAACGATGACTTGCGCCACATGCCACAATCCGCATTCTCTTCCCGACGAATCGGAGAAAGTCGAGTATTTCCGGAGCAAGTGCCTGAACTGCCATCAAACTGATTCATGCGGAGTATCGATCGAAGCCCGTCGCCAACAGCAGGCCAATGACAGTTGCGTTGCTTGCCACATGCCGAGGGGTCCGACCGACATTCCGCACTTCTCATTCACTCACCACCGCGTGGGTATTCATGTGGACAAGCCCAGTCGCGAGAAACTTACTGAGTCGGACCGACTCGTTCCGATTGGCGATGTTTCCCACTTGCCGGAATACGAACGGCAACGATTGCTCGGACTGGCGAACGACGTATTTGCGGGACGCCTCTTTGGCGGGCTAGACGACGAGTCGAGAGGCGATCCGGCCTATCGTGCACTCTCGGTTGTTTTCGAAGGTCGGGGACGGCAGATTCTGGAAGAAGTTCGATCGCGAGGCATGCGAGATCCTGATGTCGAGAGTTTCTTCGCCCGCTTGAATTGGCGAAGAAATCCCGATCTGAGTATCGCCTACGCCGAGTCTGCCCTTCGTTCAAAGCGAGTCTCGCCGCCCATTCGCAATACCGCCCTGTACAATTTGGCTTCCTCATATTTTGATCGCGGACAGTATGCTCAGGCTTTCCCTTACCTCAAGGAACTCGTGAGCATGGAGCGACGCGAAATCACCTTGATGCTGCTGGCGATCTGCTATGAGCGAGAGGGCAATCTCCAAGAAGCCGTTCGTCTGATCAACGCGGCAATTTCCGATTCGCCTGGTCGCGCGGACCTGCATATCTACCTGGCCTCGGTCTATCGGAAAATGGGTAAGTCGAAGGATGCGGAAAGCCAGTTGCAACTGGCGAAATTGCTGAAGCTAAAAGTGCCGCAGCCGGAATGAACAGTCCGCACAACGCCGGCTACGACTTACTGAGTTACTGAGACGGTAAAGGTTTGACCCGGTTATTGTGCTGCCGCCCAACGTCGGAAATGCGGGGCTCGCCTTGAAGTATCTAGAAGACATCGACCACAGGACGCCAGGGTTCGGCGATTTCTACGACGAGCTTCCGCTTTGGTCCGCGCGCTTCGGGCTGGTGCTGCTCGAGCAGGTCGAGCTGCGGCCTGGGATGACGATTCTTGACGTCGGCTCCGGCACGGGCTTCATGGCGATTGAATTGGCGCAGCGTTGCGGACCAGACGCGGTAGTGATCGCGCTGGATCCTTGGGAAGCCGCAATGCAACGCCTGACTCGCAAGTTGAATCGCCTGGGCGTCGAAAACGTTCGCGCAATCGTGCAGGACGTGGCGACGATCGATTTGCCTGACGACTCGGTCGACCTGATCGTGTCGAATCTCGGAATCAATAATTTCAATAACCGCGAGGCCGCTTTACGGACTTGCTTTCGCGTCGCGAAGCCGGGCGCTAGGATATTCCTGACGACCAATCTTGTCGGCCACATGTCGGAGTTCTATGACGCATATCGCCACGCACTCCAGCGGCTAGGCTTTGCTGATCGCCTCTCTGCGCTGGACGCCCACATCGGCTCCCGCGCCACAGTGGCGTCTGTGAGGACGCTGTTGGAGAGTGCAGGTTTCATGTTTGTCGAAGCAGTCACGCGTTCATTTCAGGAAAGATTCGTCGACGGATCCGCGCTGCTCCGGCACCACTTTATTCGCTTGGGATTTGTCCCAGGCTGGAAAGCCGTTGCGCCAGAAGGGGCTGTAGAGTCGACATTTGCCGCACTGGAATGTCGATTGAATGCAATTGCGGCAGAGCGGGGTGAACTGTCGCTCACGGTTCCGGCGGCTTGTATCCAAGCGTATAAGCCGCCCGCTGATTGACGCAAATGCGTTCCTTCGCATGCGATGTGTGAATCGCCCGCATTTTGCAAAAAATGGTGCGGTACAATTCGCCTCAGCCGCGCGTTTCTCCCACCAGCAGTGCCGACGAAGCTCCTGACAGCACTCGTATCGGCGTAGGGCCAACGCTCCGCCGCGCAAGCCGGCATTACTGTTCACCGGTGGAACGCCTATCAGCCCGAATTGGGTTCCATCATCTCGGCGGAAACGCTGGCTCGCCAGCGATGCAGCATCGCTTTCAATCGTCGGGCGGTTTGCGGCTCCTCGGCTACAAGGTTGTGCTGCTCGCCGAGGTCGTTTCGTAAGTTGAACAACTGCACGGCGCCGGTCTCGAAATACTCGATCAGTTTGTAATCGCCGCAACGAACCGCGCCGCCTGGGCTTTGCATGCCGTGATTGCTGTAATGCGGAAAGTGCCAGTAGATCGCTTCGCGAGCGAGCTGCTGTTCGCCTTTCAGCAAAGGGACGAAACTAACGCCGCCCGTGTGCTGCTCGGGCTGGGCGGGCAGGCCGGCCATCTCCAACAGCGAGGGATAAAGATCGTTGCTGATGACGGGCATGTCGCAAACTACACCCGATCTCCCATGGCTCGGCCATTTGACGATCAGCGGCACGCGGATACCGCCCTCATAGAGCCATCCCTTCCCGCCGCGCAGCGGCAGATTGGAAGTCGAATAGGCCGCGTCGAGTCGCCTGGGATCGATCACACGCTCCGGCCGGCCGAAGTTTGCGGCCGACATTCCGCCATTGTCGGAAAAGAGAACGACGATCGTGTCGCCATCGAGCCCGAGGCCTTTTAGCTTCGCCAGCACCCGTCCGAGACTTTCGTCGATGCTCTCGACCATCGCAGCGAACTGCACATTGTCTTGATGCTGTTTGATTTTAACCGTGCGGCGGGGCAGCACGCGGAAGCCTTGATAGGCGTCTTCCTGCCGTAGGACGTCCAGTTGCGCTCTCGACAGGACATGCTTTGCACCGGGATCTCCCTCCAGGATGAAAGCTGCGTCGTCTCGCACTTGCTTATTCGCCCGCTGCGCCTGATATTTCTCGACGAGATCGGCGCGGCCTTGAATCGGATCATGCACGGCGAAGTGTGACAGGTACAAGAAAAACGGGCCGTCGCGATGGTCTTCGATAAACCTCAACGCCTCGTCCGTCAGACGATCGGTCAAGTAATCGCCTGGTGCGTCGTTCAGGCCGTCGAAGCCGAACGGCGCATGGTAGCCGAGTTTTGGCCATCCCTTATTCCAACGGGGAATCTGAATATCGAATCCTTGCTGTAAGGGGCCAAAGGGCTCTTCGCCGAGATGCCACTTGCCAATGTGGGCGGTTGCATAGCCGTGCTCTTCGAACGCTTCGGCGAGCGTTGTCTCTTCCAGCGGCAAGTGTGGGATCGTCCGGACGTTCTTCAACTTCTGAAATGGATAATCCTTGCGGCCGGGCAACCAATCGGTAAGCCGCAAAGCGGCCGGATACTTGCCGGTCATGATGCTGGCACGCGTGGGCGAGCAAACGTGGCAGGCCGCATAGGCCTGCGTGAACCGCACGCCTTGCGCGGCGAGCTCGTCGATATGGGGCGTTTCATAAAAACCGCTGCCGTAACATCCCAGATCGCGCCAGCCGAGATCGTCCACCAGGAAGAACACCACGTTGGGCCGCCGTTCGGCGGAGATCGCCGGCGAAGCGGCGAGGCCGACAGCCAGAACGAGCATGACACGCGGCATTGCACTCACGGGGAATCCTTTGAACAGCGGGCCGGGACCATTAAGGGCGCCTTAAGCTCGCCGGGCAATGGCTCTCGCACAGGCGCCGCATTGCTCAGGTTCTTCCTCGCTTATCATGGTCTACATCAGATCAGTTCCGCAATCTTTTCCGGGTCATCGAGAAGATACCGGGGGCGACCCGCGTGGTCCGTAAATGTCAGCGAGGGATCGATGCCAAGGACGTGGTAAACCGTCGCCAAAATGTTTTGCGGATTGTAGGGGCGAGTCTGCGGGCGTTCGCCGCGCGAGTCGGTGGCGCCAACGACCTGACCCATGTGCAGTCCGCCGCCGGCGAACATGGCAAAGCCGGCCGATGGCCAGTGGTCGCGGCCGCCGGTCTTGTTCACCCGCGGCGTGCGACCCATCTCGCCGCAGACGACGACGGCCACGTCCTTCTCTAAGCCGCGTTCGTGCAGATCGGTAATCAGCGCGTGCAGCGACCGATCCAAGAGCGGCACGTTGTCGCGCTGGTAGGTGAAATGGTCGCTATGCGTGTCCCAGACGCCGACAGCCAGAGTCACCACGGGAACGCCCGCTTCAACCAGCCGTCGAGCCAGCAGAAACTTGCTTCCTTCCCAGCAGCGGCGGCGATCGGGATCGCATTTGTACTCGATATCGCCGCCATATTTGGCGTGTACCTCGGCAGGCTCGCGGCTGAGATCGAACGCTTCGCGCACTCGGCTGGATGTGATCATGTCGAGCGCCTGCAACGTGAAGGAATCTGTGGCCGCCAGCTCGCCATGCGAATCGATCTCACGGCGAAGCTTGTCTAAGGCGCTCAGTAGCGTTGTCCGAGAAGTCAGGCGATCGCGCGTTATGCCGCGCGTCATTTCCAAGTTCTTGACTTCTCCTGCTCCCGGACCGGTGTACGTTATCTGACCGTTCACTAATGGGGCCGCTTCGTACGGAACGAAAGGGCGGTAGGCTTTGCCGAGATATGACGCCTCTTCGTGTCCCGCCAATACTGGATGCGGAGGAAACTGCGCCATGCTGACGTAGGGCGGCAGAGGATTCTGCCGGCCTCGCTCGCGTTGCAGCCGGCTGACGATGCAGCCAAACGACGGTCGCGCGGCAGCTTTCGGAAAGCCGCTGAAGACCAGGTGTAGGTGATGCCCGTCGTCGAGGGGCCACTGTATGCTGCGAACGATCGCCAGCTTGTCGGCGATCTGAGCCTGCAGCGGCATCAGCTCCGAGATTTCGACGCCGGAAACGTTGGTAGCAATCGGCTTGAATTCGCCACGCAGCTCGACCGGCGCGGCGGGCTTTAAATCGTACATGTCAATGTGGCTTGGCCCGCCGTTCAGGCAGACGAGAATCACAGACTTGCCCGACGTATTGTCTGCCGTCGCCCCTTGCGCACGCAGGCAAAGCAGATCGGGAAGCGTCAGCGCTCCGCCCAGCATGCCGGCATTAAGAAAATCGCGACGGCTCATGCCGCCGCAAAATCGCCGCTTTGCTCCCCAGATCGTCAGCATCGTCGGAGATCCTGATGGGCCAATACAGTCCGCGGGTTGCGCGAAATTGCCATGGCGATTCTATGCCAAGCGTTCTGGGGCAACAACATTGCTGTACCCAACAAGTCATGTAGCGAGGGTCGAAAGTTATCTGCCGCGGAAAATATGTGACAGACGGTCCAACCAGCGATATGATCCGGCGGCGACAAGAGAGGTCTCCCCGAGCTATGCCGCACTGATAAACCCGAACAAAAAATATCGCTTGGCGGTAACGCGCGCCGAGGGCCGATTGCCCCGCCAGGCGGCACACTTCTGATAAGGAGGCAAGAATGATTGCGATACGATTTGTTTTGCTCGTCGCGGTTAGCTTATTCGGGCAACTCGAGGCAGCTTTGCCTGCGTGGGCGGCCGAAGCCTTTGCAGCGACCGGCGCGATCAATCTCGATGGCAAGCCGCTGGCAAGCGGAAAAGTCACACTGCACCGAGAAGATGGCCAATTCGTAGGTTCTAAGGTTAAGGACGGCAAATATGCCATTGATTGCCTGCCGGCAGGCAGATTCACCGTGACGTTCGAAGGCCACGGAGTTCCCGCCAAGTTCGGCAATGAAAACGTCTCGGGACTCGTCGTAATGGTAACGACGGGCAATAAGAATGTGTTTGACTTCAACCTCAGCAGCCGCTGAAGAATCCGACAGCGTGCCGCCGCTACCTTCGCGGCCGCAGTGGTCGGATTGTGCCGATTTCACCTTGACAATAGCTGCGGCGGTTATCAGAATCCGGCCCCTCATGGCGACATTCGAGGTCGGGAGCGGCATCGTGCAAGATGGCATCACGCTTTTCGCGAGACGGCGATACGGCCGAGCGGCTAGCGTGTTCTTGCTTGTGGGAACTTTCATGTGCTTCCCCGCCGGCTGCCTGAGTCTCGGCGGCAGAACCACTTACGTGCAAGCATCCCCGGAAACCGACGCCCGCATCCGCGGCCTTGAGACTCGTGTGGGAGCGCTTGAACAGGCCTTCGCCACCCGATCCGTTCCGTCGGCGCCGCACGGCGCTGGCGAGGCGATCATCAGCCGGTCCAATCCTGGGCCGACACCGTACTGGCCCGCCGATCAAACAGGCGGCAGGTCTGACATTCGGTAGTCGCCAGCTTCGTACGCTGCCGCGCTTCTTCGAAAGCCTGAGCGAGATTGAGCTGTAGGTTCGGGGCGTCGCGCGACGGATAGCTTCCTTGAGATCGAGAAGCGGTCGCTGCGGATCCGCTCAAGGCGCTCAATGATAGAGAAACACCGGCGTCGAAGCTTCCTTGAGGATCGTGCGGGTCATCGAGCCGAAGATGAATTCTTTCAACGTCGGTTCGCCGTAAGCGCCCATCACGAGCATGCTGGCGTTGAGCGCATCGAGCTGCTTGAGCACCACTTGGGCCGGCGCTTCCGAGCTGGCGATGGCATGCGGCTGGGCGCGGAGGTTGTGATGGCTGAGGAAATCAATGGCCCGCTCGGCGCAGCGCGCCGCCTGCAAGTGGTCGGTATGCACCGACACGATGTGCAACGGCTGGAATGCGCCAAGACCCAAGCCGCAATATGCTTGCAAGGTGCGCGCCGCCTGTAAGCTTCCGTCGTAGGCAACCACGACCGATTTTCCGCGCCGGTAGACGTCGGGAACTGCGATGACCGGGCGAGGGCTGTTTTTGACCACCTCGCGCAGGGTGTCGTCAGGACTAAGTTGGGTTTCAAACCGAAAATAGGTCTGCCTTCCCAGCATGATCAAATCGTAGCGCTGGGCTTCGAGCATGATCTGGTCGGCCGGGGCGCCGACGTCTTCCAGCAACTTGCTGGCGACGCCCGCGTCGGCGCAACGCAAGGCGAACGCCTCCAGCAGCGCTTCAACTTTGTGCCGCGCTTCGGCCAGCATCGCCTCGCTGCGGTCTTTTTTGAAAGCCGTGCCGCCCAGCGAGACAGGCTCGGGCTGCATGATCGACGGTTCGTCGATGATTCCTAGGCCCACGACCATCAGATTGAATTGTTTGGCCCATTCGATGCCCAGTTCGACGGCGGCATTGCCGTACGCGGAGCCGTCGAGGCCTACCAAGATACTGCGCGGCATATCAGGTCTCCCAGCAGAGAATTGAACGAGCTCTGTTCGGGTCTGCTTCTATTGTTGCCAGTCGGCAAGTCTCAATGCAACAAGCTCTGCTGTGGGGAGGCGCGCCGGCCTGGCCTATTCCGGACTGTCTTCCCCCTCGCTTGCTCCCGGCTGTGGACGGCCCAAGTGCTCCACGAATCGGTCCAGCAGGAAAACTTCGACTCGCGAGTTTTCGTGCAACAATACCTGGTCGGCGCCGCGATAGACCGGCTCGCTCGAGCCGACGACATCCAACTCGAGACGTTCGCGCTCAATGCCCAGCGTCACCAGATATTCGGCCGAGTTTAAGCACCGCGCAAACGCCAATTCCCAATCGCTGTGGTAGCGCGAGCCGGGCGGCAACGGTTTGCGCGACGTATGTCCGCGGACGGAAATCTTATTGGGTTTGCCGGCTACCAGCACCGCGGCTTCGCCTAGCTGAACCTTGGCCTCGTCGGAAAGCTTGGCCGAGTCTTCGGCGAACAAAACGGTGCGACCGACCACTGTGAACGTGCCTGGCCGCATGGTGCGCGACAGCGGATCTTCGCCCAGCGAGACTTTCGATCGGTCGAAGCCGCTCTTCGACCGCGAGCGTTTCTTCTCCTTGCCCTCCGGGGCCGACGGAGAATCCTGGGGGCTGGAGGCGATGATCCCGACGGGCACCATGCTAGTGGGCGCGGGATGCTTGCCAAACGTACGGTGCATCGCGCCCATCAACTCCTGGATCTTTTCGTTCGATCGGACTTCGCTCATCGAAAACAGCAAGATGAAAAACGTCAGCAACAGCGACATCATGTCGCCAAACGTCACGACCCATTCTGGAATGCCCGCTGGCGGATCTTCTTCAATCGCCATAGGCTCAAGCCGCCTTCTCGTTGTTGCCGGCGCGCTGCTTGGGCGGAATGAACGTGCTGAGCTTCTGCTCGACAATGCGCGGGCTGTCGCCGGCCTGAATTGCCAACACGCCGCGGACGATGATTTCCATCGCCTGCAGCTCCTGCTTGTTGACGTAGTTCAACTTTTCGGCAAATGGCAGGCAAATCACGTTGGACAGCACTGCTCCATAGAGCGTCGTGATCATCGCCACGGCCATGCCCGGGCCCAAAGCATCAGGGTCGCTGAGATTGCCGAGCATCAAAATCAGACCTAGCAGCGTCCCGATCATGCCGAACGCCGGCGCCATTTTGCCCCACTGGTCATAAAAGGCTTTGCCGTCCTTGTGACGGTTGTTCACCGACTCCATTTCGGTGCGCAGAATGTATTCCAGCACGTCGGGGCGCGTGCCGTCCGCCGTCATTTGAACGCCCATCACCAGAAACGGGTCTTTTAGTTCCTGCGTCTTGGCTTCCAGCGCCAGCAGCCCTTCCTGACGGCTGACTTCGGCAAGTTTGACGAGCTGTTCCACCAACTCCGGCACAGAAGCCGGTTTATTCAGGAACACCGCTTTGGCGACGACCACCGATTGCACGAAGTTGCGCATCGGGAAGCAGATCATCACCGTGGCGAGCGAGCCGCCGAAGGTCACGATGATTGAAGCGGGGTCGACGAAGGCTTGGAAGGAGCCGCCTCCCATCACCACAGACACCACCATGAAGACTACGGCCAGCAGCAGGCCTACGGCGCTTGCGATGTCCATGTTGCGATAGGCTTATCCGGCCAGCTAGGCGAAGTTGCTCCGACATGGTTGGATCGACTCACCACCCGAACCGCTTCACCTAAATTATCAAGACCGTAATTCTTGCGCTATCGCGCCTATCCGACATGACCGAAATAAACGCGGGGCCTCGCCCCACTGCCGGCGATCGATGAGCCGGCACAGGGGCGGACCGGGATTATTCACCGCTCCAAGTGCCAGCGATTATTGATCGCCGTTGTTTGTGTTCCAGACTCGCTGTCCGGAGTAAACGTTGTCTCGGTGGGTATTCCAAAACTTATTCACATAATCGCCGGTGTCGTAGCGGTCGGTCCACATCAGGACTCCGCGATTTCCATAGATTCCGCCTTGTTCGTCGCGAAAATCGCCGGGGTCGTAAGCGCGCCCGCGAGGCGCAACATAGTCGCCCCGCCGGGCGGGGTAGTCGGCATTCGCAGGATATGTCGTGTACTCGTCCTCCTCATAACGCCCGCGAATATCGGTGCGATCTCGTGCGGCAGACATGGCAGGGGGCATCGAGGCGTGCGGACGGTTTTGGGCGGCGTAAGGATTGAACGGCGTGTATTCGCTGACGTAGGTCGGTCGGCCTGCAGTTCGGGGGGCACGATTTCGGACTTGCGCCATTGCGGCCGCATAACCATCCGCATAGCCGCGGTCGTACGCGTGCGTGTCATTCGCGGGAAGGCGGCGGCTGGCTGATTGCTGCGCAAACGCATTTGTCGCTAGCAATGCGCATCCGGCGCAGACAACGTGAACCCATTTACTTCGATTCATCGCGGAACTCCCTTCATCTCTGGCTACTCGTAGGAGCGTAGAAAAGCTCCTCGCACGGTTACTCCGTGAATTCGAGCGTGCAAGGCCTGCGCCGTTCTCAAAGTTTCAGAGTGACTCGAGTTGTGCCGCGGCAGAGAGCATGGCTATAATCCCCCGCCAAAATCGAGGATTTTCCAATGCGGGATTTCATGAAAGGCGGCCTGTTTTGCCTATTTATTGGCGGCATTGCCACCTGCGCCATGGCCGCGATCAGCGGCGTTGTCGTGATCCTCGCAGAAGCGCCTCTGTTCGGCACGCGTCAGTTTGAAATGCTGTTTGGGGTGGCAATGGTATTTTGGACGGGCCTGGGGGCTTCGGTACTTTGCGCAATTTCTTTTGCCGCACTCGAATACCTCGAATTGAAGTTTCCAGCGGCTCGACGGCAGCTCGACGGAAAACAATTTGACGCAAAACAGGCTCCCGACGCCCTAACTCGCAAGGCGGCATGAAGCTGGCGGGCCCAAAAGGCCGAAATAAAGTCTTGTTCTGTTCGCCGGGCGGCTCGTGCATAATATGCCGCGGCGGTCCAGGGCGGACCGCAACTTAAAGGGGCCCGATTCCCAGGGAGGGGAAAACGTCATGTCTTGGCGACGCCTGATCTTCGTCGGTTGGTGTCTCGCAATCGTCCTCGGCGCCAATCGTCCTGCGCTTTCGCAGGAGGAATGGTTGGGAGTCAAGGTGGTCGAGAGGCGACCCGGAGTGATGCTGAAGGCAGGCAAGCGCATGGTGGGCAGGATGTCCGACCTGGGACCGACGCCACTGGTAATTGAAGCCCAAGGCGATTGGCTGCGCGTGGGCACGGAGTTTCGTTCCGGCTGGGTTCAGCAGCGCGACGTGGTGGCACTGGAAGAAGCTGCCATCTTTTTTAGCAGCGTGATCAAGTCGGATCCCAAGCGGGGTTGGGCGTATAACCTGCGGGGAATCGCTCTGCAAGATCAGGGCCAGTTCGAAGAAGCCCTACGCGATTACTCGATGGCCGTACGGTTAAACCCTCGTGATGCCGCGGCGCATAACAATCGAGCGTGGTTATTGGCGACATGTCCCAATGATCAGCAGCGAGACAGCGTGCAGGCGCTGAACTCGGCCTTGCAAGCATGCAAGCTTTCTAATTGGAAGCAACCCATTTATCTTGATACGCTGGCCGCGGCCTATGCCTCGACCGGCGATTTCAAGTCGGCCGCCAAGTGGCAGGCGCAAGCGATCAAGCAACTGCCCCACGATGAAGATTTCCAGCGAGAAGCGCGCGAGCGGCTGGAAATGTACGCCGCCGGGTCGGGCTTCGAAGCCATGAACACGGACGAAATCATTGGCTCCGGCGAAGGCGTCGTCGAACCGGCTCCGCGGCGACAAACGGCGACGGGGCCATCGAGCCGTCGTCGTCGATAAGAACTAGCGCCACCCACTGGCTGCGTACAACCCTGTGCCGCGCTCCGTAGCGGCCATTGCATTCGGTCGGCGTGCTAGTGCGAGACGCTACTATTGACGATTCGAGCGAAAAACTCGTTCGAGGCGAGCAGATTTACGCCGGCGTCTTCGATGTTTAGCGCCCCGGAATCCAAGGCGTTAACCCAATTCTGGCGATCCGTCGTTCCGGTGCGCTGGAAAAAATCGGCGAAGAAGCCATCGACGACCCTGCCGTGGGACTCTCCCGCGTCGATGAACGCGAATGCTGCATCCAGCCGCGTCTTGCTGCCGTTTTGCAGTGCCGCCAGCCAAGCGGCCAGGCCGCTCGGATCGGGTTGACGGCTGAAAACATCGTTATAGAGGGCGCCCAAATAATTCGTATCAGAACTGTGCAGGCTCTGGTATTCGGCTGAAGTCAGGAAGCTGGCGACGACCAGCCTTTCGCTCCCCCAACTTGTGAAGGCGTTCACCCAATAAGCGCGCCCGCCTGAATCGGCGCTTCGCCCCAAAAAGGTCTGGTAGTACTGGTCGATTTCGACGCCACGATGTTCCGGCGAGTTCCAGATGGTACGCGCCACGGCATCGCGACTCGTCCCGCCAGCCAACTGCGACTGCCAATACGCCAGGCCCGCAGCATCGGGAAGGTGACCGAGCAGAGTCACATAGACGGCTTGAATATAGGCGGTGTTCGTGTCGCCAACCATGGGCAGCGGCGTGGTGGAAATCGGCAGCGGCGCGAGAGTGCTGACGTTGACATTGCCAAAATTCGGGCCGGCCGCTGTCGTATTCGCGGCTACAGTCACCGAGCTAAATCCGCCGGCAGGCGACGTCTGCGTTATGCCGTCGTTAGGGGCGACGACTTGGCGCACAATATAGGCGCCGGGAGTCAAGCCTGGGAATGCATAGGCGCCCCCGGCGTCGGTGACGACGCTGATTTCGCCCTGGTCCAAGACGCCATTGTTGTTGGCGTCGATATAAACGGTCTGATTGGGTATTCCGACTTCGCCGTTATCGAGCGTGCCGTTTGCGTTCAGATCGTCGTAGACGTTCCCGCTGATGCCGCCATCGACCACGATCGAAGTGATTTCAGCCAACTGATTTCCGTGAGCGGCGTCGACGGGCAGATTGGTAAATGCGCCGCCCTGGTTCTGCGTCGGCAAACCGGCCATTTGATCGACGATCTGCATGCCGTTACCGAGCACCTTGCCGAAGACGGTGAACGGGCCGCCATCGCTTGCGTCGTCCAGAAATGGATTATCGGCCAGATTGATGAACCACTGGTCCGTGCCGCTGTTGGGGCCGCTCGACAAGGCCATGGCCAGCGTGCCGGTCGTGTTCTTGATGCCGGCCTCGCTGGGCGTCGTGCCGTTAATTGTGATCGCGGTGAACTGCGAGATGTTGGTGAATGTGGGGCTGGATGAAGTGTATCCGCCGCCTTGCAGCACGAAGCCAGGAGCCGAGCGGTGGAAGATTGAATTGTTGTAGGAGTTCGTGTTGACGTAGTGCAGAAAGTTGGCCACGGTCTGCGGGGTGGCGCTGTTGAACAATTCAACCTGGAACGAGCCATAGGTCGTGTTTACCGTGACGAAGGAGTCGGCAGTGAGCGCAAGGCGTTCTTCCAGCCGTTCGATAGTCCGCCAGGCCAAAGCCTTCGCGCGTTGCGCTTCGCCGCTGAATTGACGCACTTTGCCGCGTTTCCGATCTGCAACCGCCGCTCGTTGTCCCGGCCTGCCCCCGATGAGACGCCCTCGCATATAAGACTCCTCCTTGAACTCAAGTTCCGGATGCCGACAAGCGGCAAAGTCTTCATTAAATCCATTGCATCCAGGGCGGGCAAGGAGGGAGCAGGCCCGATTTTAGCGCCGACATAGAAGATGGCGACGATGCGAATGCTAGCGGCTTTCGATGCCGCATGGCCGACACGTAAGCGACCAATTCACTATGGAAGCGCTGCAGCGTCGAATGTTGGCTTCGTTTGTCCATTCCCAGTGCGAGCGATCTGAGGAAGGCCCCTGCTCTCAGCAAAAGGCCGTCACAGGCGGAAAAATGGGGGGCATGGTTGATCTTGGGCGCCACCACGATCCGAAGAGACAATCGCACGGAATTTTTGTTTCTCGTGAACTGATCCATTGGGAAAAGGGAATTTGCCATGCTGAAGCTCGTATTGAAAGCAACAGCTCTTGCGAGTTTGGCTTTTCTGGCGCCGCAGGCGGCCTCGGCGGATTGCGCGTGCTGCTGCCCGGCGGCGACTGCGCCGGCGGCAAGCGACAGCCCCGCACCTGCGGCGAACGCGCCAACCGCCCAGGCCCAAAACGATCGACAGAGCTATCGTCGCTATTCGGTCAGCCCGTCATCGGGCAGCGAGCGAACCATGAATCGACGCGCTGAACGATCGCCGGCTTCGAGCAGGTCTCCGTGGCGCGCCGATCGCAAAGTCCTCGGTTTGTAATTTCGCTGCAGGGCGCTGCGTACGTCGTTTGCGGCGAGCAATCCGAGCGACCGCGCGCCACGGGTATTAGGCCGATAACAGGCGATGAGGGCTGAAGTCGATTCCTGCGCTGTAGAATGCGGCGAATACCGCTCTCGGTTATCGCAGATTTCCGTCGCTGTCTGGCGCGACGGCGTCTGAATCGACAGGCGACCGTTCGCTCAGCAAGCGTTTGGCGACTTGCATGGCCAACGTATTGAAATCACGCGGGTTGGTCGGCGCGTAGGCAAGATTTGTTTCCTGGTCGCCGTGCTGCACTGCTTGTCCCGGCGTGCTCACCTTGTGCGAATAAAGATTGTACACGCCGTAGAGAACTTCAATCTCCCACTTGCCGGCGCGCTCGACTTCCAAGTGCAGGTTGTAGGCGGCTTGGGCCGCGTTGACGCAAACGGCTGTTTCGATCAGCGCTTCCCGATAGCCCGGCTGCTCGCGCGCATTCGGCCCCCAGACCTGCTCCAAACCATTCGCCGCCTCGCGCACCGCCACAAAAATCCGTTGAACGATGGCGCGCAAGTTGGCCGAGATGGATTTGGACCAGAATTTCAGCGGCTGCAAATAAGCGTCAACCGCGCCGGTTACCGCCCCGCAGCCGCTGTGACCGAGCATCACGACAACCTTCACGCTTTCACTCAGCGAATTCAAGGCAAAGTCGATGCTGCCCAGGCATTCGTCCCCAAGCACGTTGCCGGCGACGCGGATCACGAACAAATCGTTGAATCCCTGGCCGAACAACATTTCTGTAGGCACACGCGCATCGGAACAGCCGACCACGACCGCAAACGGGGACGGCTTCGGCATGCTGCCTTTCACTCGGACCATGCCCACCTCGAGCCCATTGCAGGGCACGACATATTGCGGCTCGTCGGGCGAGAGCGTGCTGGTGCGGCAGCTCTCCATCCACTG
The DNA here is from genome assembly GCA_025924495.1 of Pirellulales bacterium. Next base: position 17,649 of record JAICIG010000034.1, read on the forward strand.
CGAAAACATTCGATTGCCGACCTCCAACGTGCGGCGCGCGGCTTCGGCATCGGGTGGAACCGCTTTGGCCGTCGGATTCTTCGGGTCGAAGCGATAAATGTAGTCGATGGTGTTCATGGCGGCTGATGCGGCGATTGCTCGATGCGGGCGTAGGACCGTTTGTCGCGTCTGCTTTGATCTGGCCCTGTTCAAGCGGCTCCGGCCACAGGAAAGTGCTGCAGAATCAAGTTGGAAATCACGATGTAGGTCGGGATGCCGATGGTCACATTATAGGAGAAAGTCAGGCCCAGCGATGCAGCCAACGGCAAGGTCGGGCTGGCCTCAGGAATTGCCATCCGCTGGACCGCGGGCACGGCAATGTATGAGGCGGCGGCGCAAAGCACTGCGAATAACACGTAGGTTCCTTGGTCCAACGGTTCGTGAATCGCCCAGCTATACACGTGGGCCACGGCCATTCCAAGCGTGGCAAAGATATTCGGCGCCAGCACGCCAAACAGGACGAATTGCCATCCGCCCGTCTTCAAATCGCGCAAGCGGCGGCAGGCCGTCATGCCCATCTCCAACAGAAACAGGCACAAAGCGCCCTGGAACAAGTCGACATACATCAGATCCAACTGACTCATCGGATCCTTTTTCTTGGGCTCGATCTTCTTGGCGACTTCGGTCGCCTTTTGCAGCGGCAGCACGAAGATGGAAGGCCGCAGCGCCCTCGCTGGAGTCGCATCCGAACCCTGTTCTTGCTGCCCCTCGTTCACTGGATCGTGAGCCGCCGCGCCATTGGCTGCGTGATGTACGTGCGGGTCGCCGTTGAGCGCCGGCAGTTTTTCACCTTCTTTGGCGGTTGTAATTGAGTGCACATCGCCTTGCGCTCCCACTTCGACCACGGCCACTTCTTCGTGCTTGCGCTGCAGTTCGCTGACGAAGCCGATCAAGATGCCGCCAAACAGCAAGAACAAACCAGGATTGAGAAAGACTTCATGCATCAACTGCCAATTCAGCATGGATTTGCCGCGTTGTCCGCGAGGCGCCGCATGGCTGCCGTGGCCTGAGCCGGCGGTTCCATGCTCGCCGCCCGTCGGCGCTGCCGTCGAAAGAGCCGCCGCCGGATCGAAGCCCGGCTCGTCCTGCATATTCCCCAAGGCGTCCATGCCGTGGTGGCGCAGCCGAGAGACTAGAAATAAGGCTACGAGGCATCCCGGAATTTCCATTACGGCCAGCATCACAGGCATGTAAGGAGCATAGGCGATTCCCGAGGCGAGCAGCACGCCGACGCAGGTCACGAAAGTGCCTGCCGAGTCGGAGCCGTAGTATCCGGCGACGGTCGCCGCATCGATTCGCCGCAGCCGTGTGAAGCCGCGCAGGGCGAAATAAGCGAGGCAGCCAATTATAAAGTTCATGCAGAACCCGATGACCATGAACCCGCCGGCCTGCGCTAGGTCATGTGCGTCGAGCGCGGCTAACTCCTCCCCGCCGTGCCAGCCAATGGAGACCAGCAGGTAGATGGTCAGCCCTTGGTAAATGACGTGCGGGAATTCAAACGGCACCTTCAAAATCGGAACCGAAAAACCCATGTAGAAGAACAGCAGCAGGGGCTTGAACAGATTGTGGCGGAAATTGTCCCAGAACTGTTCCAGCAAACCACCAGACATGGGAACTCCTTGTTGCGAATTGAAGCAAAAAAACGCCGAGAGCTCATCGAGGAGTCGCGGGCGGGACAGCGGCGGAATTGAGCGCAGTTCCGCGCCGAAGAGGCCGCCGATGGGAAAGGCCATCGTCGCCTTCCGAGGGACGGGGCCGGGTCACTGCATTGCATGCGGTTGATTGCGAGCTGGTTTTTAGAATCTAGCTGTCAAAGTCATTATTTCATTTGCGTGCGCCCCGCGCACAGCGTGAAGCACGTTACAAATTCGCAAGGTTTTGCAGAATTTTTTCTATAGCGTGCGAAACGCGCCGCCGTGGTCGGCGCAAACGTGCGTTTCCGCACGGTCGCTATTCTCCGCTGGCGCGCCTTTGGGATAAGATGAAAGGCGGCAATCAGAATTTCGGTGCAGTGCGGTCATTTATCGAACCTTGATTGGCGAGCTGGCATGGAACTTCTAGTCGTTGAAGACGATCCCGTCATTGGCAAAGCTTTGCGGCAAGGTTTCAGCGAAGCCGGCCACGGCTGTGTCTGGGCGAAGCAGGGTGATAAGGGGCTGACCTTGGCGACCAGTCAGCGATTCGACGCGATCGTGCTCGACCTGATGTTGCCGGCCATGCCCGGACTGGAAGTGCTAAAAAACTTGCGCCGCCAAGGCATCCACACTCCAGTTCTTCTGCTTACGGCGCTCGGTTCGGTCGAGGAGCGCGTCGAAGGCCTTAATGCCGGGGCCGATGACTACGTTGTCAAGCCGTTTGCATTTTCCGAATTGATGGCGCGGATCGAGGCGGTTTGCCGCCGCACTGCCACGCGCCCGCCCGCCGTGATGCAGGTCGGCGATCTGACGCTCGATCTGGCCACGCGCCGCGTGGGCCGCGGCAACGAAGAAGTCGAACTGACGCCCACCGAATTCAGCCTGCTCGAACTGCTCATGCGTCATGCAGGCCAGGTGGTTACGCGCAAGATGCTCTGCGAGCATCTTTGGGAATCGGATTGGGAAGGCACCACCAACGTCATCGAAGTGCACATCAACCGCCTGCGCGGCAAGCTCGACAAGAAATTCCACGATTCGTTGATCCAAACCGTCCGAGGCCGAGGTTATGCCATCCGCTCCGCTGAGCAGTAGCTTCCGTTCACTGCGGTTTCGACTTACCGCCTGGAATACGGCGGTAGTGCTGCTGACGGTCGGCGCGGCGTTTGGGTTCGTGCGGCTAGGGCTGCGGGGCAGTCTGCTTGACGAAACCGACGCCATCCTCGACGAAGACGCTCACGAAGTCGGATTGGCGATCAAAGAATTCTATCCAATGATGCAGTCCATTTATCAAGAAATGGACCGCAAGGCCGAGGGTCATAAAAACCGCCGGCTGTTTGTGCAGCTGTTTGACGAAACCGGCAACGAACTGCACTCCACGTCGAGCACGCCCAAGAGCACGCTGCTGGAGTCGCCGCCGCGACGAAAGGCGCATTTTGTCACTCGCGGGCCGTACCGTTTGGCGAACTATGAGCTGAGCATTCCGGGGGTGCCTGGCTACACGGTGCGAGTTGGAACCAATCTGGCGCATATTGAAGCCGATGTCGCGCGGCTGACCGATGTGATGGCCGTCGCCGGCCTGGCTATCTTATTGCTGGCGCCGCTTGGCGGGTTCTGGCTGGCTGGACGCGCAACGCATCCGCTGGGCCGCATCATCAACACGGCCGCGCGCTTGCGGCCGAGCCATATGGAGGAACGCTTACCGATTCGAGGAATTGGAGACCAGCTTGATCAGTTATCATCGACGATTAACTCCTTCCTTGATCAGATCGCCGATTATCTGGCGCGCAATCGAGAGTTTGTCGCCAATGCGGCCCATGAACTGCGATCGCCGCTCGCCGCGATCCAGAGTTCGGTCGAGGTTGCGCTCAACGCGGAACGATCTGCCGAAGAATACCAGGATTTGCTCTGCGAAATCGTCGATGAATGCAGCCGCCTGGGAGTCCTTGTCAATCAACTGCTGTTGCTGGCAGAGAGCGACGCGGGGCGTCTGCGCACCGAGCGCGAGCCGGTGCGCCTGGATCAACTCGTCGCTACGTCTGTCGAAATGTTCCGCGGCGTAGCCGAAGAACGCGGGCTGGAACTCTCCGCCGATGATTTGCAAAGCGTGACGGTGCCCGGCGAAGCGACTCGCTTGCGGCAAGTCGTGAATAACCTGATCGACAACAGCCTTAAATTCACTCCAACCGGCGGATGGATCAGGGTCAGCTTGACGACGAATCCGGCGACGGAACAGGCAATATTGCGCGTTTCCGACAATGGATCGGGCATTGCACCGGCGGACCTGCCGCACGTTTTCGACCGTTTCTATCGAGGCGATAAATCGCGGCAGCGCGAGGATCGCAATTCCGGCACTGGGCTTGGGTTAAGCATCTGCCAGTCCATTGTGGCGGCTCATGGCGGCGAGATTCGGGCCTTGAGCACGGTGGGCCAGGGCACGACATTCGAAGTTATTCTGCCGACCAACCTGAGCGAAACGGGGGTCGCCGTAGATTCATCCCCGCTTGCGGAAACGGTGTAGCGATTCGTTATACCGCTGATTCAACGCCTGGTTCGTGCGCACAAGTCGGTTGTCAGAGCTCTCAGGCCGACAATAACCAGGTCGCAGAGCTCTGGGGAGTCCACTCCTCGCGGCATTAGCGGCGCCCCCAGATCCGCTCACGCTTCTTTCGTGGGCGGATAGTTCGCCACTTCGACGTGGTGGCCGTCGGGATCACGGAAGAAAATCTGCCTCAGCCCTGTGTCGGACTGGATGTTGACGCGAAATGCCACGCCATGCTCAGTCAACTGGCGCTCGACATCGGCGACGTCATCGCTGAAAAATGCGAGATGGTCGTCGCGGCTGTAAATCGGTCCTGCTGGATCTCCAACCGATTCGTCGTAGAGCAGGTGGATTTGCAACGAGTAGTTGTAAAGCCATGCGCCGGGAAACCCCAAGGCGGGGCGAGGAATTTCGCGAAAGCCGAGCACATCGCGGTAAAAGGCGATGCTTCGCTCGAGATGCTTGGTGCGGCGGGCGACGTGATGCAAGCATCGCAAAGCCAACGGTCGGGTCATGGGCGAACTACCTAAATCCGCATTGGTTGAAGAACCCGCCGTGCGGCGGCCAGCATCAAGCGGCCATGATACCGCCCGGCCCCGCGGACTGACAGCTAGCCCCCCATTCGCAGTTCACGGCGCCGATGCGGCAAGGCAGGCGGTTTTTGCCTGTCGTAACGATTTTCTCGATTACTCCGGCAGTTTTAGCCGATAAGGACTCCTGGCATATCGCCCCTCTGTTCCGTTCAGGAGTCCTCTGCCATGAAATTCGCTCTCTCGGCCGTGTTCGCTTTCGCCCTCGCGGCCGGCAACACCGGCTGTTGCCTGTTCCACTGCGGTCATAATACGGGGTGCGATGGGTTCCAAGATGGGTGCGGCGGCTGCGACGACCAGGCGTGCGATGGAGCTTGCGGGCATCGAGCGTGCGGCGGCGGTTGCGGCGGCTGTGGCAGTTGCGGAGCAATGGGTTGCGGGCCGTTGAGCTGGGTCTTCGATTGGTCTCGACGCCACGATTGCTGCGACGAATGCGGCAATTGGACAGGTCGAGGCATGATCGTTTCCACGAATCGCGGATATGAGAACCAGCCTGAATCCATGCCCATGGAATACGACGAACCGGCGCCCGAAGTCTCGGCGGGCCGTGTCGTGCCGGGCAGCATGCGGGTGACTACGCGGTCCGCAGAGCAGGCTCCGACGATCGCGTCGGAGGAGCCCACCCCGGCGCCGCGGCGATCGACGGCGACTACGACGCAGCGCCGGCCGAAGCGCATCAGCTCATCGCCAATGCGTGCTCGCTAAGCAATCGGCTCGTCGCCGCGCTAGAGCCGCGAAGTCCTCTCGCCTGATTTCGGGTGGGAGGAAACAAAACAGCCGACGACAATCGACTCTCCGGGCCGGTCAGCATCGCCTGCTCCAGGCTCCGGAGCCGTCCGCCACAGTATTCAACTGACGGCTGTGGCTCAGGGCAACCATTCGCGGTCGGTTCGCGCTTCGCATACACTGGGGAAGCTCATTTACATCGAGCGAGAATCTCTTTCACCCCAGCGAAGCCCGAGCCTACTGCGTATGCCAGTCAGCGGCGTCCACGCCCTTCTCAACATGCTGGCCGATGCCGGCGTCCGTTACATTTTTGGCAATCCCGGTACTACCGAACTGCCGCTGATGGACGCCTTGGTCGAGGACCGGCGAATCCAATACATTCTGGGGCTTCAAGAAGTTCCGGTCACGGCAATGGCCGACGGCTATGCCCAAGCGTCGCGATCGCTTGGCGTGGTCAACCTGCACATTAGCTGCGGGCTGGGCAATGCGATGGGCATGCTTTACAACGCCCACCGTGCCGGCACCCCGCTTTTAGTCACGGCCGGGCAACAGGACCGGCGCTTGATGTTCGAAGAGCCGATTTTGTGGTCCGACATGGTGCAGGTAGCGCGCCCCTGGACCAAATGGGCGGCGGAAATTCATCGCATCGAAGACCTGCCTTCTGCCATCCGGCGAGCCGCCCAGACCGCTCTGACGCCGCCTACGGGACCGGTTTTTCTGTCGTTGCCGATCGATTTGCAGAGCGAAATGGCAGAACTCGATTTGACGCCGGCGAGGCCCCTTGACCCGCGAGTGAGGCCCCCGGCGGCGGCTTTGAGGCAAGCGGCGGAAGTTTTGTCCTCGGCAAGGAATCCCGCCATTCTGGCAGGGAGCCGTGTTGTCGAGGCCGACGCCGTGCAGCAGATGGTCGCCGTGGCGGAACGACTTGGCGCGGCCGTAATGACCGAATCGGGCACGACTCACGGACGGCTCGGCTTTCCGGCGGATCATCCGCTTTATGCTCAGGCGTTGCCGCTGTGGTCGCCCGAGGTGCGCGATCGACTGAACGAGTTTGACGTGCTGTTCGTCGTCGGGATGGATCTATTGCGGCTGTATGTCTATTTCGAGCCGGCCCGCGCCGTGCCCGAACATATTCGCATTGTGCATCTCGACCAAGACTCTTGGCAGCTCGGCAAGAATTATCCGCTTGAAGTCGGCTTGATCGGCGATCCTCAGGCCGGTCTCGGCGAACTGGTCGGCTTACTCGATGAACTGATGTCGCCCGCGGCCGTCGAGGCCGCTAAAGCACGCGGAGCAGCGCGTGCACAGGCGCACGCGCAAATGCGCAACGAACTCGTCCAACAGGCTGAAAAGCAGCGAGACGTACGACCGCTGACGTCGTTGACTTTGATGTCGAGCCTCGCACGTATTCTGCCGGCCAATGTCGCGGTGATCGAAGAAGCCGTCACGACAACAAATACTTACTTTGAACGGCTGGGCGCCTTACGGAATACGACCGGCTACTTTGCGCACCGAGGTTGGGCTCTAGGGTGGGGCTTGGGCTGCGCCTTAGGCGTCAAGCTGGCTTGGCCCGAGCGCCCGGTGCTGGCGATGCTGGGCGAAGGCGCCGCGATGTACGGCATCCAGGGCTTGTGGACGGCAGCGCACTATCGTCTGCCGGTCACCTTTGTCGTGCCGAACAATGCGCAATACCAGATTCTCAAGGTCGGCGCCCAGCAATTGGAACTGCCCGCGGCAAAAACTGGACGCTTCGAAGCCCTGGATCTCACGGGCCCCGAAGTCGATCTCGTCAGCTTGGCCCGCTCTCTTGGGGTCGAAGCACACCGCGTCTCTGACCCGGATGAATTGGGCGAGCGGGTAGCCGAGTCGCTCGCCGGCGACGTGCCGCGACTGTTCGACGTGCCGATCCAACGGACCGCTCCAGCGAAGCTGAGCTATTGACGTTGCTTGACCGCCGGATTGTCAGCGGCCGGCCCTCTGAACTACCTGGCATGGGGGCCCTTGGCGGGCGATTGTCCGTCTTGGAGTGGCGATTTGTCCGTTACAAACCTTCCGATGCGTTCAGCCGACCCAGTACGAGGACCGCTGGTAAGGAGCGTGGCTCGAACATGCAATATGCGGGTTCTTGCGGATTGCGCCGCTGTAGGCTGCCGGGCGGAAAGCCGGCGCCGCAGGCGTCAGCCCGGACGATATCTCGCTTACGAGCGGGGTAGTTTATTTCTCGGCGCCAGGACCGTTTGAGCCATGTCGAAAGAAGTCATCCGAGTCGTCACGCGAGGAACCGACGGCAAGCTTCGCATCAAGGATTACAGCAAGCCCGAGTCTCTGCAAAAGATGCACACGCAGATCGGCATCGATGACTGCAGCACCGATCTCGGGCTGCGAGGGCTGCCGGTATTTCGCGGCCTGATCGGCCCGATGCCCGAGGGTAAGAACGTCGTGCGCTACGAGTCTCCCGAGGTCTTCGAGACGCTGACGAAGGAATGGAGCACGGCCAAATCGCCCCGCCGTTCGCGCCAAGCAATTCCCGCGGATGCCGAGACCAGCGGCGCGGCAAGCCAGGGTTAAGCCCCGCACTGCGGTGCAGCAGATTCCAGGCGGCTTACTACTGCGGCCCGGCCGCGTTTATCGCGAGATCTGAGCCGGTTTCCATTGAGAATTGGCCGTGGCGGAATTGCCGCCAGGCCGACTGGCAATGACGCTCGGCGACGAGTAAACGCTCGGCGCCTGGCCCCAACCGTGACCGCGATCATAGCGGGCGAGGCCGCCGAACTGCTGCACAGGGGCCGGCGTAGCCGTAGGAGCTGCGAATGGATCGCTTCCGGCCCGTATTTGCTGCGCAGGCTGACCAGAAATCGCCACGCGGCTGACCACCTCGCGCTCGACCATTCTCTGAGTCGTCACCGGCATCTTTACCGTGGCCGTAATCGGCAATAATTGCCGAGTCGCCACCGGAATCTTCACCGTCTCGGCTCGCGTTTCCCAATGGGTATAGGGGACGAGCCTCTGTTCCAGGTAGGGCTGAATAAAGGGGTTGAAGCGTCCGCGCCAGTGCGATTCCATGCGGTATTCGGTGACCGGCACCACGTAACTGCGGACCTGGTCGCACATCTGGACATTGACTTGCTCGCGGAATCCGGTCGTCGTCTGTCGATCGACGCACTGGACCTCAGTCACAGGCTCGGTCACTTTCCGACGGGTCTCGCGATAGGTGATCCCGTTTTCCTCATAATCTCGGACTTCGTCAGCCCGGATTGGGCCGGCAAAGGCTAACGGCAGAATAGCGATGGCCAGGAGATTCCGTTTCCGCATGCTCGATGCCTCGTTGTCCACGTTACTCAAACGATGGGACAAGCCCTGGCCCTTTATCGGCATCTTCCCTATAACATCGTTAATCTGCCTAACCCCCCTCTGCGGCGGCCACCGGAAGCCGCGGCGCTTGCCGCGCGGCCCGAACAGACATCATCGGCTTGAGAGACTGCAACGGTGATTAGCAAGGAACTGCTGGACATTCTGGTCTGCCCCGACGATCACACGCCGCTGACTTTGGCCGACGACCAGCTTGTGGCCAAAATCAATCAGCGCGTAGCGGCGGGGGATCTCAAGAATAAAGCAGGCGACAAAGTCGACCGCATGCTTGAGGGCGGCCTGCTGCGCGCCGACCGGAAGGCCGTCTATCCGATCATCGACGGCATCCCAATCTTGCTCATCGACGAGGCCATTCCTTTGGAACCGGGCGAGGCGTAAGTGGCGGCCAAGACTATTTTTCAGCGGATTGCCGACCGCGAAATCCCGGCCGACATCGTGTTCGAAGACGAACACTGCATTGCTTTTCGCGACGTAAATCCCCAAGCGCCGACCCATGTGCTGCTTGTGCCCAAACGCGTCATCGCCTCGCTGGATGAACTAATGGAGGCCGACGCACCGCTGGTGGGACATTTATTGGTTGTTATCAGCCGACTGGCGCGTGAACTGGGACTCAACAACGGCTATCGAGTGGTGAATAATTGCGGGGCCGATGGCGGTCAGACGGTTGATCATCTTCATTTCCATCTGCTCGGCCAGCGAGCACTCGGTTGGCCGCCGGGCTGAGATCGATTGGCGGGGTTGACCCGTCGTTTTATTTTCAGTACATCTCTCCGCCTCGCTTGCCTTGGTCAAGGCGGCTCGCAGGCAAGTCGCTCGCTGACATTGCGCAGTCGGCCGACTCGGCGAACTAAAACGGCAAAAGTTCCTTCAGTTCGCCATGTCGATTGCCGATGAAGTCGCTCAATGACGGCAACGCTCCACATCGTGTGATCCACGGTCGCCTCTCGTTCGCTGCGGATTTGCGGCAGAGGCGATCCGACCTTCATTTCTTAGGCATGTAGTTTGCTTGCTAGCGAAACCCCGGCAGGAAAGGCGGAGCCACGTAGCTTCTGCCTGCAAGCTGATTCCTGCTTGCACTATTTTTGAGCATCGGGAGTAATGAGCCGACAAATTTTCGGCCTGTCGATACTGTTTGGCACGATGTCTTTTATCCAGGGCCTCGGCGAGCCAACTACCGGCTTGGTCACGCAGCCGATCCACTCGCTGCTCAGGGAATGGGGTTGTAACACTCACGAAATCGCGACGTTCGTCGCATTGCTCGGGCTGCCCTGGTGCCTCAAGCCGCTCTGCGGACTGCTTTCCGACTTTGTGCCCCTAGCAGGATATCGCCGCAAAAGCTATTTGATCGCGGCAACACTGGCGACCAGCGTCTGTTTTCTGCTGCTGTACCTGTTGCCACTGTCGTCGGGCGCCCGCAACTTGTTGTTCGTGGCCCTCTTGTTGCCGGCGTTGGCAATCACGATCTCGGACGTCGTACTCGACGCTCGGATGGTCGAGGCGGGGCAATCATTAAGCATTACCGGCTGGCTGCAGTCGATTTGCTGCGGCGCCAGTTATCTGGCTACCCTGCTGACCGGAGTTTGGGGCGGCAGTCTGACGGAAGAGCATCAGCAGCAATTAGGCTTTTTGCTCTGCGGGGTGCTGACGGCCACGACCCTATTTATTGCCATCGTTTATGTCCGGGAACCGCGGCGGAACGA
>JAICIG010000035.1 GCA_025924495.1 Pirellulales bacterium
GAAGAGCATGGAAAGCGTGCGGCTCTTCAAGCCCGGCCGATTCAGCGCCTTGATCTTGGCCAGATCGGCGTTGGTCAAGATCGGTTGTTCGAGCCTGAGCAGACGGCATTGTTCGGGCGTCTCGTCGAGCAGGTTGCCTTCGGAACCAATCGTCGTAATCAGCGACGTGACGATTTCTTCGCGGATGGCATCCAACGGCGGATTCGTCACTTGCGCGAACAACTGTTTGAAGTAGTTGTAAAGCAGTTGCGGGCGGTCTGAGAGAACGGCCAGCGGCGTGTCGTTGCCCATCGACCCGACCGGCTCCTGGCCATCGGACGCCATGGGGGCCATGATGATGCGCAGATCTTCAAGCGTATAACCGAACGCTCGCTGCAATCGCCTGAGCGAGTTATCGGCGCGGCCGTTGGCCTTATGACCGTTGCCCTCGATCGCATGGCCGTTTGTCGTCTTCGCTTCGGGCAACGAGGCGAGCGTGAGTTGGTTCTCGGCGAGCCACTGGCGATAGGGATGCTGCGAGGCGAAGCCGCGCTTGATCTCTTCGTCGGCAATGATGCGGCCTTGAGACGTATCGACTAGAAACATGCGGCCGGGACGCAAGCGTCCTTTCGATTCAATCTCGCCAGGCGGAATCTGCAACACGCCCGCCTCGGAAGCCATGATCACCAGCCCGCTTTTCGTGACCCAATAGCGGCTGGGCCGCAGTCCGTTGCGATCGAGCACGGCGCCAATCGAGGAGCCGTCGGTGAACGCCATCGAGGCCGGGCCGTCCCACGGTTCCATTAAGCAGGCCTGATATTCGTAGTAGGCCTTGCGCTCGTCCGACATGCTCTCATGGCCGGCCCAGGGCTCGGGAATCAGCATCGACATGGCCTGCGGCAGAGACCGGCCCGTGACGACGAGCAACTCGAGCACGTTATCGAAGATGGCGGAATCACTGGCGCCAGGCGTGCAGATCGGCTGGATCTTCTTCAGGTCGGTGCCGTATTTCTCGCTGGCCAGCATGCTTTCGCGGGCGTGCATCCAATTGACATTGCCGCGCAGCGTGTTGATCTCGCCGTTGTGCGCCAGATAGCGGAACGGTTGGGCGAGATCCCAAGTGGGGAAGGTGTTCGTGCTGTAGCGCTGATGTACCAGAGCCAAGGCCGACACGAACCGCTCGTCGGCCATATCGCCATAGAACCGTTCCACCTGGTCGGCCAGCATCAGGCCCTTGTAGACGATGATTCGCGACGACAGGCTGGGCACATAACAGTACTTGCGCTGTTTCAAATCGCTCTTCGCGACCGCCCCTTCAAGCTGCTTGCGAATGACGTACAGCTTCCACTCGAACATATCGCGCGGCGTACCCTTTCCGCGCGCGATGAATACCTGGCGGATAAACGGTTCCACTTCGCGGGCCGTATAACCGATATGCTCGTTGTCGATCGGTACGTCGCGCCAACCGAGCAACTGTTGCCCTTCGGCAGCGATGAAGCTTTCCAATTGCCGCTGACAGAATTCGCGTTCGCTGGCATCGGGCGGCATGAACACCGTGCCAATGCCATAGTCGCCTGCCGCCGGCAACTCGAAGCCCAGACCCTGGCCAATCGCTTGGAAGAATTCGTGCGGAATTTGCGTCAGAATGCCGGCGCCGTCGCCGGTCAATGGATCGCAACCGCAGGCGCCGCGATGCGCAAGATTGACGAGAATCTCCAAGCCCGATCGCACGATCGAATGGCTCTTTTCCCCGCGCAGATGTACGACGAAACCGACGCCGCAGGCGTCGTGTTCATTGGCCGGGTCGTAGAGACCCTCGCGCGCGGGGAGCCCTGGGCTGTGCTGGTGCTGTTGCATGATCTATTTACCGTCCGTTTCCATTGACATGAGCCGGAGAGTCGCCGGCCAGGACACAACCGTTTTCGTTGTGGTTCGTCTCGGCGCCCACCGCAGGCGCAAGCAAGACGGCCTTGGACGCCGGCGCCGGAATCGGCGTCAGGGCGTCTTCGAGTTGAGGCACGCTCTTCCGCGCCTCGCGCTGCAGCAATTCAATGAACCGCTGCACGGTGACATTGAGCTCTTTGCCGCGACGATGGATGATCCCCAGCGGCCGAACTAATTCGTCGCTTTCCAACCTGACAGCCGCCAGCGTGCCCGTGTGCACCTCGCGGAGTACGGTGGGCTCTGGCAAGAGCCCGATCCCTGCGTCGATTTCGATCGCGCGCTTGAGCGTTTCGATATTGTCGAACTCCATCACCACGCGCACCGAGGCCCCGTGCAGATGCAGCACGCGGTCGATCTCGCCCCGGATCGTCAGATCGCTGTCGAAACCGATCATCTTCTGACCGTCGAGCTCGGCCAGGCTGATCGTGCGCCGCGAAGCGAACGGATGGCTGGGAGCGCATACCAAGACCATCGGCTCTTGTCGCCATTCGATGGCCTTCACCGTCCGCGACGACTTGGGATAACTGACGAGGCCCAAGTCGGCGACGTCGTCCTCGACGCTTTGATAAACGCGGTCCGGATGCAGGTATTCCAGACGCACATTCGCCTTGGGATGTTGTGTCAGGAATTCCTGCAAGTAGCGATTCATGTGGTGCAGACCGACCGAGTAGATCGACGCCACCCGAACGCGACCGGCAACTTCCTGATGCAACGTCCTGACGCGGTCTTCAACCGCAAAATAGCGCTCGACGACCTCGCGACAGCCGTCGTAATAGACCTCCCCCTCGGGGGTAAGCACGAAAGGCCGCTTTGACCTGTCGATAAGCTTCACCCCCAGCCCTTCTTCCAATTGCTGCACGAGCTGACTTGCCCCCGATTGGGAAATGCCGTTCTCATCGGCCGCGCGCGAGAAGCTGCGCTGGCGAACAACGTCGCAGAACACCTTCAAACCTTTGAGCTGGACGGCCATGGACTAAATAAACAATACAAATAAAGCGCAGGAGCAGTATTGAAATGGGCCATAATAGCCTATTGACGGGCAGGCGCGCCGTCAAGGAACTTTCGACCGAAACGGAAAAAAAAGGGAAACCAAACTCATGAATTGCATTTAAGTCCTTTTGAGGAGGTAACTTGTCACACACAGACCGGCCTGTAAAAACGCGGTTTCTGCGGACGCCAACGCGGATTTTGGACCCCACGCAACGGGAAAAGAGAACCTCGCGGAGCCCGGAAGCGTCGGAAAACCCGCTGTTTAGATACCGTTGAGATATTTGTTGGCCATCGGGGCCGAGCGGCGCCGATTACGGGGGCGCCCGTTTCGCCCTTCCCGCCACGGGGCAAACCGATGGGCACGACCTTCACTAAGGCGTGGTGAGGGGTCAGATATCGCGACACCCCGACGCCGCGGCCATTCGGCGCGATGGTCGAATTGGGCTAGCCCTGGCTGCCCGGAGCGCTGAAACGCACAGGCGCTGCAGCCAATCGGAATGAATCGACCGGGCGGAAAGGCCCGTCCTTAAGCGGCGAACGCCGGGCGATTGCCGGCGTTCACAAGCGGTTCTAACAACGGCTAGCAAGCACTGAGGCGCCCTGTCAAACCCAAGGCGGCCTCGATTCTATTTGTGCGCTACTGCTTGGCCTCGTCCTTCTTTTCGGCATCATCCTTTTTTTCGTCCTTGGGCGAGGCGCCTTCGTCCTTCTTGGCGGCCTTTTCCGGTTCGGCCGCTTCCACCGTATCGCCGACCTTCTTCACTTTGTACTCGTGGTCGCGCTTGCGCAACACCTTGGCCTCGATAATCTTGTCGCGTTCTTTGTTGGTCGGCTTGCCGTCTTCGCCTTCCGTGCGTTGGATCTTGGCGAGCACGTCCATGCCTTCGATGATCCGGCCGAACACCGTGTGCTTGCCATTTAGGTCATAGCCCGAAACGGGACCCGACGGTCGGAACATGAGGAAGAATTGCGATCCACCTGAGTCGCGTCCGGCATGAGCCATGCTCAAACTGCCGCGGAAATGAAGCCGATGCTCGGGCTTATAGCATTCGCACTCGATATTGTAGCCTGGTCCGCCGGTACCATTGCCCTTTGGATCGCCCCCTTGAGCCATGAAGTGCGGCAGCACGCGGTGAAAATCGAGCCCATTGTAGAAACCCTTCTCGATTAGCGAGACGAAATTCGCCACGGTATTAGGGGCCTCGTTCTCGAACAATTCGATGACGATATCCCCTTTGGAAGTCTTGAGCAGCACGCGAGGCAGATCGTCGGCTTTCGCTTCATCCTCGCGCAACTTGGCTTCTTTTTCCCACAGCGTTTTGCACGCGTCGACCTTGCTCAAAAACAGTTGGCCCGTGTTATCGAGCGCGCTCTGCTTCTGGGCTTCCGTCAAGTACTTCTTCGCTTCGTCGAAGTGGTTCGTGCACAGCGCCGCGATGCCGGCCAGGTTATAAATCCGCGCGTTGTCGTAATGGTTCTTAATCAGGAGTTCCGCCCGCTTTAGCGCCGGTTCGTAGTCGTCGTGTTCAACCTCGTCATTGACGAGTTCTGCCAGGAATTTGCCGATCTCGGGGTCTTTCGCGGGATCGGCGACGTAAGCCGCCTCAGCGCCAGCGATAACCTTGGGCTCCATCTCCTCCCCTTTTTTGACGAGTTCGGCATATTCCGCCTCGATGCCTTTCCTCTCGTCAGGCTTGGCATTCAGCCAATTGGCCCGGAGAACGCGTAGCTTGGCCAACAAATCTTTCCACTCGGCAAATTGCTTGTCGAAGTCCGCGGCGGCGCCTGCATCTGTCTTGGCCGGCGCGTCTGCGGGAGCGTCCTTGTCCTGGCCGAAACCACAAGTCGCCGCCATCAATGCCACAGTCAACACGATCCAAAACCGTCGGAGCATGTCAAAGCTTCCTATTTTGCGTTCGATGATCTGTTACTTGCAGAAATGCAACCTCGGGTCGGAAGCACGGAAGCCGTGCAGCCCCTCCCCGGAACTCTGAATCTCTTAGAATGTATCACAACCCTCGGGCCAAAGGTAAGCTCCTATAGCTTATCGCGTCAGTGCGCTAATGACCCTGCACTTCCATCAACCTGGCAAGTTGTGGGCAGATTTAGCCATGGCTACGATATGGCTGAGAGCCGTTGGGGACCGCTCCGGCATTGCTCTTCGGATCCTGTGTGGCGGCGATCGGCTTCCTGAGCAACGGGGAGCCTGCAGCAAACCTATCAAGTGAACATCATTTCGAGCGAGGCGCCCGTGAAAACCCGACGCTCAATCCGCTTTACTAACCGTTATCTCTGGATCCTAATGGCAGCCTCGGTTTGCACGGCATGGCTCACATGGTGCACCGCTCTTCGAGCCGATCCACAGCCTGCGGCTGCCGGCAAGGCATCTGCCGACACGTCTCTCGTAACACGAGAGCAAATCCGGCTCAATCTTGCGGGCGCCAACGAGATTCTTGCCGGAGCGCAAGCCAAGGCCTTGGAAATGAAGCTCAAGGCCAACATCGCCGTGGTCGACGAGGGAGGCCACCTGTTGGCCTTCGCCCGCATGGATGGCGCTCGTCCGGCAAGCGCTTATACAGCCATGACTAAGGCCGCCACGGCGGCCACCATGCGGCAAGCCACGGGGCCCGTGCCAGCCGGCGCAGAGCAACCCGATCCTCTCCTGAACCTGAGCCTGCAAAATGCCGCGGCCGCCAGCGGCGGCAAGATCACCACTCTCTACGGCGGCGTGCCGGTAGTGGTCGACGACCAGGTCATTGGGGCGGTGGGGGTCGGTGGAGGACGAGGAGAGCAGGACGCCGAGATTGCCAAAGCCGGAATTACGAGGCTGCTCGATGCATTGAAAAAAGGATCTGACGACAAGCAATAACCGGAATCAGGGCTACAGCCGGCGAAGGACTCCTGACAATTCTTGATCCAAGTAATCCGACTCTGTCGGGCAACGTTGCCGCGATGGAGCGGTTTCGGAAAGCCGCCTTCATACGGGAGGTCTTCTCGCGATGAGCATTGTCACCGAATTCAAAGCGTTTATTCAGCGAGGCAACGTCATCGACCTGGCCGTCGGCGTGATCATCGGGGCGGCCTTTGGAAAAATTGTCGCCTCGCTCGTCGCCGACGTGCTGATGCCGCCGATTGGCCTCATCGTCGGCAACGTCAACTTCACTGATTTGAAGCTGGCAATTGGCGGGACGGCGGACAAGCCGGTAACAATCAATTACGGCAATTTTCTGCAGACGGTCTTTGATTTCCTCATCGTGGCGGCTTGCGTGTTCCTGTTGGTCAAAGGGGTGAATGCCCTGAGCCGAGCCAAGGCAGAGCCTGCCAAACCGGCGGAGCCGAGCGCCGAAGTCAAATTGCTTACGGAGATTCGCGATCTGCTCAAGAAGTAAACCCTCGCTGTACCAACTTGCACGTGCCAGCAGCCTGTTACTTGCGGCTTGGCTCGCCTTGCAATGGGCGTCTGCCCGCGCCGACGAGCGGTTAGCGGGTATTGCTTGCCGCTCCGTGCATTTGCAGTACACGGCGCCGGACAGCGCCGTGTTCTATAACGAAGTGAAGATCGAGCGCACCGCGCCGGGCAGCTTCTTTATGGTCTGCGGTTTCAGCCGCGGCTATTTCGGCTTGCAGGAATTAGCCGACGGCAAGAAGCTCGTGATCTTCTCAGTCTGGGAGCCGGGCGACCAGGATGATCCCAACAAGGTAACGGCCGAACGCCGCGTGAAAACGATCTATCAAGACCCAAAAGTTCGCATCGGCCGCTTCGGCAATGAAGGAACGGGCGGTCAATCGTTCTTCGACTATGAATGGAAAACCGGCGAGACCAATCGCTGTCTGGTCGCCGCCGAAGTCCGGAACGAACGCACCGAGTACGCCGCCTATTTCTACTTGCCTAAGGAAGAAACGTGGAAGCATCTGGCGACATTTTCGACGCTGGCCGAAGGCGATCCGTTGCGCGGCGTTTACTCCTTTATCGAGGACTTTCGCCGTAATCGGGTGTCGGCGACGCAGGCTCGTTCTGCTCTGTTTGGACCGGGCTGGGTGCGATCGGCTGATCAGTATTGGGCGCGGTTATCGCAAGCAAGATTTACCGCCGACAGCAACCCAGCCGCGAATGTGAACGCGGTCGTGTCCGGAGAGCATTTTTATTTGGCCACCGGCGGACCAACCAGCAACACGGGCGCCAAAATCGGCGAGCGATTAAGCCTGCCGGATAACGCAGCGCAAGAACCGCCCGCGATCGCGCGAGATGCGTTGCCGCTCTTGCGCCGTGCAGAAGCATCGCCCGGTCGTAATTCCGACAGAACCAAACATGGCTCGTAAACGCAATCGATCTTCCGAAGACGACGAAGTGCGCCCCGGCGCTCGACCGCAACGTCAGCGCGCGCCGGCTCCCACGAAGGCGGCGCTGCCGGCCAAAGACTTGCAGCAGAGCATTCTGCGAATCATCGGCGGCGTTCATCGTGGCAGGAAGCTGGAATATAGCGGCGATCCGCGCACCCGGCCGATGAAAGACCGCGTGCGCGAGGCGGTATTCAATCTGCTCGGTCCCGATGTCGGCAATAAGTTTGTGATTGATCTGTTTGCTGGAACAGGCGCGTTGGGGCTGGAGGCCGTGAGCCGCGGCGCCGAGCGAGCCTATTTCATCGAGCAGCATTTTCCCAGCGCCGATCTGATCCGCCGCAACGCGGCAACGCTCGGCCTGGCGGATCGCGTTGAAGTGCTGGCGGCCGATACCTTCATCAACTTCCGCCGCGGCGTGAAGCTGACGCCCGGCGCCGAGCAACTTGCCTGGGTCGTGTTCTGTTCGCCGCCGTACGAGTTTTATGTCTCGCGCCGGGATGACATGCTGGATCTGATCGGCAAGCTACTGGCGGCCGCCCCGCAGCGCAGTTTGTTCATGGTCGAGGCCGATGAACGTTTTGATTTTGAATTATTGCCCAGCGCCGAGCAGTGGGACGTGCGGGAGTATCCGCCCGCCCGAGTCGGCATCTTCAAAAAGAAGCCTTCTGCGGATGAATAATCACCATGGATGTTCGTAATATTGATGAGGCGCCAGCATTTATCACAAGAGACGGCTCCGAGATTCGCGAGTTGCTCGCGCATCGTAATTCCTCCATCCGCAATCAAAGCTTGGCCGAGGCGCGGCTCGCGCCGGGGCAAAGCACCACGCCGCACTATCATCCGCGCACCGAGGAGATCTACTACATCCTCAGCGGCGTGGGAGAGATGCAAATTGGCGACGAAGTACGGATGGTCGGCGCCGGCGACGCCATCGCCATTCCGCCTGGTCAGGTCCATCAACTCATTAACCGCGGCAATGAGACGCTGAAGCTGTTGTGCTGTTGCGCACCTGGTTATGAGCATGAAGACACGGTGCTGGTCGAGTTCAGAAACCGGCCATCGGAAGCCGGAGACTAGCATTTCCAGGCGTTCTCGTGCAGGTCGGCAATCGGCGCTTCTGCCGCTGTTGCTCGCAGCCCTAAAACGCTCTACCTACACTGGGCGGGAGTGGTTTTCTGCGGCCTTTCGGGCCGACTTGCTTCCCTTTGATGGCGGTGTTTTCATGCAGTTTTCCCGAGCGGGGCTGATCCTCTTGGTTCTTGTGGCCTGTGCGGCGAGAGAGTCTCGGACGAGGGCCGCCGAGCCGCAGTATCCGCCGATTCTGGTAGCGCCGACCGAGCCGCTTTCGCCGGAAGAGCAGCTCCAGAAGTTTCACCTGCCCCCCGGCTTCAAGATTGAACTCGTAGCCGCGGAACCACAGATCCACAAGCCGATGAACTTGAGCTTCGACGGCGCCAGCCGCATGTATGTGACGAGCTCGCTCGAGTATCCATTTCCGGTTCCAGCCGGCCAGTCGGGCCGCGATATCGTCAGCGTCTTGGAAGACCGCGACGGCGACGGCCAGGCTGAAGTCGCCAAAGAACTGATCACCGGCCTCAATATTCCTATCGGCGTCACCCCCATTGCCGGCGGAGTGATCTATTACAGCATTCCAAATATCTATCTTTGGATGGGTGATCCTGACACCGCTTCGCCCCGGCCGGGAGGTTCCGGCGCGAAAGATAGCCGGCTCCTGTACAGCGAGTTCGGCTTTCGCGACACGCACGGCATGGCCAGTTCCTTTACGCCATGGCTCGACGGCTGGATCTATTGCACGCACGGCTTCGCCAACTCTTCAGAGGTTAGCGGCGCCGATGGCAAGAAAGTCGCGATGAACTCAGGCAACACGTTTCGAATTCGCGCCGATGGCAGCCACGCCGAACAAGTAACTCACGGCCAGGTCAATCCGTTCGGCCTGTCCTTCGATCCGCTCGGCAACCTCTATTCGGCAGACTGCCATACGCTGCCGATCTATCAACTGCTGCGCGGCGCTTGGTATCCCAGCTTCGGCAAACCGCATGATGGCCTCGGCTTCGGCCCGACGATGATCGACCACAACCATGGTTCGACGGGCATTGGCGGCGTGGCCTACTATGCGGCCGACCACTTTCCGCCCGAGTATCGCGACACGGTGTTCATCGGCAATCCCGTCACAGGGCGCGTCAATCACGATCGTTTGGAGCCGCATGGTTCCACCTATCAGGCCATCGAGCAGCCCGACTTCGTCTCGTGCGATGACCCCTGGTTTCGTCCGGTGCATCTGAAAGTCGGTCCGGACGGCGCACTCTACATTCTCGACTTTTACAACAAGATCATTGGGCATTATGAAGTGCCGCTCATGCATCCCGGCCGCGATCGGTTTCGCGGACGGATCTGGCGCGTCGTTTATGCCGGCGTCGATGGCAAAGCGCCGCCGCCGAGCCGCATGGCCAATTTGGGCAAGTTGTCCTCGGACGAGCTGATCGAACGGCTGGGCGATGCGAACCTGACCGTCCGCCTTTTAGCAAGCGAAGAGCTGGCCAGCCGTGCAGACACGTTACCAATCGATAAACTGCTGCCAGCCGAGGCGAGCGAGACGGGCGCCTTGCGGCGCGCTCATGGCCTTTGGCTGGCGGAACGCCGCGCTGCAGGCGGCTTAAGCGACGAAGCCGTCGAGCGGTTGGCTGCGGATCCATCGCGGTTGGTCCGCGTTCATCTGTTAAAGGCGCTGGCTGAGCGAGAGAATTGGGCGAAATCCGATCGGCAACTCGACCTGGCGGGGTTGGTGCGGAGCAAGCTCTCAGACGCCGATGCTTTCGTGCGCCGCGCCGCCGCCGATGCTTTGGGCCGTCATCCGCAATCCGAATCCATCGAACCTTTACTATCGTTGTGGGCCAGTACGCCCGCCGACGATACGCATTTGATTCATGTCGTGCGGATGTCGCTACGAGATCACTTGCTCTCGCCGGGCATGTATGAAAAGGTCAAACCGCTATTAGAGAGCCAAACGGATGACGCGGCCCGGTTGGCCGACGTCAGCTTGGGCGTGCGCACCACCGATTCCGCCGCGTTCCTGCTGAGTTATCTGCAGTCGAATCCCAAAGACGAACTTCGGTTACCCGAATACGTTCACGACGCGGCTCGCTACTTGCCGTTGGCTCAAATGCCACAGTTGATCGGCTGGGCGGAAGCGCGGTCGAAAAGCGACTTGCCGCTGGCGAAACAGTTCGTGCTGGAGGTGCAGCGCGCCTCCCAGGAGCGGCAATCGCCGCTTCCGGAAGGTTTTCGCCCTTGGGCTGTTGAAATCACAAAGAGCTTACTCTCAGCGAGCGAGCAATCGCAAGTGCAAGGCGGACTGGAATTGGCAAAGGAGCTGCGCACGAAGGACTTGTACGGCGAGCTGGCAGCCCTCACATCGACCGAAGCGCGGTTTGCCGATTTGCGTCCCGCGGCCATGGAGGCATGCGCTACGAACGATGCCGAGCAGTCGATTGCGCTGCTCAGCCAGATTCTCGGCAACATTGACGAAACCGCGCCGCTGCGACAATTGGCCGCAGCGCTGCTGGCAAACTTGAATCAGAACTCCGCCAGACAGGAGCTGATCAAGCATTTACGAACGGCTTCCGACCGCACGGCCATTGCCATTGCCGCCGCGCTAGCGTCGCAAGCGGATGGGGCCGAAATGTTGTTGACTGATATTGTCGCCGGCAAAGCCTCGGCTCGATTGCTGCAAGAGCCCGCAGTGCAAGAACGGCTGCGTGCGGCCAAAGTCGCTGATCTTGACGCTCGGCTTGCGAAACTCACGGCCGGCTTGCCTCCGGCCGACGAGCGGATTAATCAATTGCTTGCAGCGCGACGCGAAGGATTTGGTCGCGTCCAGCCGAATGCCGAACTAGGCAAAGCCGTGTTTACGAAAATCTGTGCGGCCTGCCATCGCATTTCCGGGCAAGGGGGCAAGGTAGGTCCCGACTTAGACGGAATTGGCCTGCGCGGCCCCGAACGTCTGATGGAAGACATGCTCGATCCCAGTCGCAACGTCGACCAGGCCTTCCGCAGCACAGTGCTCAACACCACGGACGGCCGCACCATTACGGGATTGCTACTGCGCAACGATGGGGCGGTGCTGGTCGTGGCCGACGCTCAGGGCAAGGAAGTTCGCATCCCTGAATCTGATGTCGACGAGCGCGCCGTCACCAACCTCTCCCCGATGCCTGGCAACGTAGCCGACCTCGTGCCGGAAGCTGATTTTTATCATCTGTTGGCGTACTTGCTCAAGCAGCGACAGAAGGCGCCGCAATAGCTGCGGATGCCAGTTTTTTTGGTTGCAGCCACTCCTAGATTTCGAAGATCTTCCACGAGGGCGCGGCGAGTCAACGGCGCCAGCGATGTGCTTTAACCACTGCGAACGATGCGGTATTGATGGTTAGAAGCCAAAAGCAAAACCTCGTTACTGCGCCGGCTCATGACGAGGTCGAAGTGATTCAGTACGTCGCGCCCCAAAATGCTTAGGTCCGTCGCGGCGGCATCTTTGAAGGCCGCAAATTCACCTCGTACACGGGCGATGCCGCCGCCGTCATGTGACAGCCCAATCGTTGTAGCGAGAATCTCAAATTCAGTCCGGCCGCCTACCCCAATCAATCCAGTTCCGGCTGGCGCCTCTATGGACGGCAACTGCAGCCTGATTGCAATTGCTCTGCTAAACACAGTGCGATCCGCCCCCGTGTCGACGAGAAAGTAGTCGGCGTGAGCTTGGCCAGCCGCCCCGTAAACGTGCGCATAGACCGCTGGCCGAGCAACGCCGTCGTCACAACGCAGCCATTCAGCCACGATTTGCATAGAATCGCGGCCCCGCGTGCGGACGAACGTACTGAACCAAGACGCCGTCATCATCCGGATGCGCGGCCTCGGCAAGCTCCCAGGCTCGCTCAGGCGTATCCGCGAGGAAGGCCTGCTTTCCTGCCACCGCTACAAACTTTCCCCTCGCTTCCGGCAACAATGCATCCCAGTGAGCTTCCAGCCACTCGCGATTTGCTCGAGCTCGTTCTTGCTGAGCCAGACAGCGCGCGGCCTCATCGACGCCAACGACTTCTTCGATGATAAATTCTGGCTCGGCCACGGCTCGTCGCTCCTCTAATAGAAGAGTAACGCGGAGGATGGCCGAAATCCAGTAACGAGTCAATTTCGCTCGGCAAGAATCCGTGTCTTGGCCGGAACATCACGGCCGAACAAGCTGAAGCGCGGAGAATCTCATGTTCGACATTTACGGTTCCAGTTTCAAGGTTTTTGTTGTCTGAATGCGACCTTTAGCTTTCAACCTAAAACCTTGAATTATCCCTTCATCACCGGCAGCTTCTCAAATCGCCTTCCCAGCACTGCTTCACTCGGGCAGCCGATCCAGTCGTCGAGCAGCGTGGCGTAGAGCTGACGGAAATCAGCATTGAATTTCAAGTCCCCTTCGCCGTCCAGGTCGTCGAGGGTCGGCTGCGTGCCAATCAACCCGCTGGCGACTCGGCCGCCGGCAAGAAATACGGGCGCCGCCGTGCCGTGGTCGGTCCCTTGGCTGGCGTTTTCGCGCACGCGGCGGCCGAATTCCGAGAAACACATCACCAGCACCCGATCGAGGTGGCCGCGCGCGGCGAGGTCATCGACGAATGCACTAACCGATGCAGAAAGCTGGTTCAACAGCGCAGCATGAGCGGGAAGTTGATTGGCGTGCGTATCGAATCCGTCCAGCGAAACGTAATACAACTGCGTACTGAGCCGCGCATCGATCAACTGAGCCACCTGTTTCAGTTTCTGCGCCAAGGCAAACTCGGGATACTGCGTTGCACTGCGCTCCTCCTTCAAAGCCTGCTGCACTTCGGCGCTCGAGGAGTAAGCATTGAGCGTGCTGCGGCGCAAAAAATCCAAGAGCGGCGGCGAGTCGGGCCGGGCCGCTTCGGCCAACTGGCTTAATGAAGATAGCGGCAACGCGCCGCCGCTGGTCTGCAAACGAAATCCCTCCATCGACTCAATCGAAGGGACCGGCGTGCGCTGGCTGACGAGCGCCAGCGGCAACTGATTCTGCCCTAAATGCAAGGCGGGTACATCTTGCCCCGCCTCGCGGCGTTCGCAGTCGATGCATCGTCCGAGCCAGCCATCGATTTTGTCCTCGCGCTCGGGCTTGGCCGTGTGCCAGATATCCATCGAACGAAAATGCGATCGGTCCGGGTTCGGATAGCCCACACCATGAACAATCGCCAACCGCTGATTCTCGTACAGCTTCTTGAAGCCGGTCATCTGCGGGTGCAAGCCGAAGTGATCGTTCAGCTTCAAGACCTGATTGTCAGGAATGCGAAGCACAATCCGGTTTCGGCCGTATCCATCGTGGCCGAAGGGAATGACGGTATTCAAACCGTCGTTGCCGCCGCTCAACTGCACGACGACGAGAATCTTGTCGCCCGCAGCTTGTTGCCCGGCCGCCTTCGCGCTACGAGCCAAAAAGGCGGGCACGGCCAAGCCCGCCGAGAGCAAGGCGGAGGAACCGAGCGTCGTCTGCAAAAACCTTCTTCGCGTCGTGTGCATGACTGCGATCCTTCAGTTGGTGGCGTCAAGCCAATTGGTATTCCGGTAACGTAGCGATCGCTTGGGCCACGCGGGCCAGGCGCAGCGATCGATCCTTTTCGTCCTTGTCCCCCGCAATGGCGGCGAGCTGAACATAAACCGCGTCGGGCAGCGGCCAGGCGAGCAGCAATTCCGCAAGGCGCCGACTCTCTGCCGCCGGATCGCTTATCCGTTCCAGCGCCGCGAGACGATCAAGCGCCATGCGCGTTTTGTATTTCCCCTCGCGATCGGCGAGTAAACCCCAGACCAGGTTCGCTCGCCCGACGAGCGTCGCCGAATTGACCCAAGCGGCGCCGCCGTCCCAGCCTTTGACGTTGGGCGGATAGAACACGGCTTGCCCCAGTTCTCGCAACGCGTCGGCCAGGGCAAACGTATTGACGGGCGATTCCAACGTGCGCAATAAACCAATCGCGAATTCTACGGGCGACTTGATGCGCTGCCGCAACGCGTAGGACGAATAGAACAGCTTCGACCCCAGGATTGTCCGCAGCAGCCAGGCGATATCGTAGTCATGCTGGCGAAACCCTGCGGCCAAGGGCTCAATCAGCCGCACGGTTGGCTCTTCGGTTTCACTGATAAAGAAGCGAAAGATCTTGCCGACGAGGAATTGCGCGGTCGCTGGTTGGTCCAGCAGAATTTTAAGAATATCGTCGCCCGTCCAGGGCCCCGTGCGGCCAAGCACCGCCTTCGGACGTTCGTCGTGCTGGAAGCGATTGAAACGAAACACGTCTTGCCGTAATTCCCAGCCGGTAAACGCTCGGGCGGCTTCCTTGATATCGTGCTCGGCGTAATGTCCGCGTCCCAGGCAGAACAGCTCCATCACTTCGCGGGCGAAGTTTTCGTTGGGATGCGCTTTATGGTTCGTGGTCGAATCGAGCCAGACCAACATCGCCGGATCTTTCGAGGTCTCGTCCAGCAGAGGCGCGAAATGCCCGAGCGCATGTTCGCGCAACAGAGTATGCTGGGCGAACATCATGCGCGAATCGGTGACTTTTGCCGCCGACGTGGCAAAGTGTCCGTGCCAGAACAACGTCATTTTTTCCAACAGCGGATGGGGCGACTGCAGCATGGCATTCAGCCACCACGCGGCCAGGCTGTTGGCATTGCCGGTCGCCAAAAGGGCAGCGGCCGAACGATTGGCGTCGGCGTAAAAGCTTTCGCTGCTCGCTTCCCCCGCGAGCAGCCGCTCGACCATAGCCTGGCAGCCTGCCCCTGCGGCGTCGTTCAACTGGGCCCAAGATGCGCCGAATCCGGCTCGGCGAAAAAGATGGGCGGCAAGATCTCGTGACCAGGGAGTTTCGGCAGGATCATAAGGGCTCCAGGCCCAAGCCGGATCGACCTCGGCAAGTGGTTTTAGCGGCGAGCGCTCCTCGGCGGCCATACGTTTCCTCGCGTTCAACCAATCGGGTTAGTGACCGTCCGAAAGCCGGTTCGCTTTAGTCAATCGCCCGGCCTGAACAAAGCCGCGCCGAAATCGCTCCGGGGACCGGCCAAACTGCCAACTTGGGCTTCAGTCGAGCGGCGCCCAGTTATACCAATCGGCGGGCGGCGAGGTTTCAAGCATCTGGCCGTTAGCTTGCGGGCGCCGTTTTTGTCGGCGTTTGCGGAAAGCATGAAACCTGCCGTGCGACAAGGAGGTATCCTCCTTCGAGCGTTACAATCCTGTTAGCCAGTGACTTCCACCGCATCTTCCCGCGAGCCGCCCAGACTATGAAAACCGCGCCCCTTCTCCGCCGAATTCGATCGAAGCTCGCACTGCACTTCGCCATGATCGCCTGCTCTGTGGGTATCGGCGGGCGGCCGGTCGCGATGACTGCCGCGGAACCAATGCGGCTGCTGCCCGCTTCGGCAGCCGTCTTTGTTGAAGTATCGCAGCCCGAAGCTCTGTTGGAGCCGCTGCTATCGCCCAAAACAAGCGATTTGCTCCAAGGAATTGACGCCTATCAGAAGTACCTGAAATCCAAAGAGTACGGCCAACTGCTAGTAGTGCGAATGATCCTCGAGGCCAAGCTTGGCACGACCTGGCAAGCGGCGCTGCGGGACATCACGGCGGGCGGCGTGTATCTGGCCGTCGATCCAGAAACGACCGCTGCGATTCTAGTCAGCCGCGGCCGCAAACCCGAGTTGCTCAAACAGCTCAACGACAGCATGATCGAGCTGATCGAGGCCGATGCCAAGAACAATGGCCGCCCTTCGCCGGTCAAATCGAAGGAATATCAAGGCATTGTCGGCTGGCAATTCGGGCCAGGAGCGGTGCATGCGATCATCGACGATCTGTTAGTCGTCAGCAACCAGTCCGACGCCTTGAAGAGCGCCATCGATCGCTATCGCGATGCGGCGACGCCCAGCTTGGGCGAAGCCGAGGCCTTTAAGCAGGCTCAAGGGCAAAAGTCAGCCGGATCGATTGGCTGGCTCTGGGCTTCGCTCGAAACGGCGCGAAAGTCGCCGAAAATGGAAGCAGCTCTGAACGGCTCCGCCAAGAATCCGCTGGTCGAACTCCTGTTCGGCGGCGTGCTGGATGCGCTAAAGCGAGCTCCGTTCGCTACCGTCGGTTTGCACTTGGATGGCAACGAGCTTCGCGTGCGAGCCGAACTCCCCCGAGACGCGGCGCAAACGGCCGCCACTCGCAGTTGGTATTTTGCGCCGGCCGGCGGCCCGGGCGCCGCGGCCGCGTTACTGCCTCCGCAAGCAATCGCGAATTTCAGCGTCTTCCGCGACCTGGCCGGTCTTTGGCAAGCGCGAGAAGAACTGTTCGATGAGAAAGTCGTAGCCGGTTTCGCCCAGGCAGATACTCAACTGGGCCTATTCTTCTCAGGAAAGGATTTCGGCCCGGAAGTGCTAGGGGAACTCGATCCCCGGCTGCAATTTGTCGTCGCTCGCCAGGAGTATTCGCCCGAAATGCCTGTGCCGGCCTTAAAGCTGCCGGCGTTCGCGTTGGTGCTGCGGATGAAGCATCCCGACGATTTCGCAACGCACCTGCTGGTCGCCTATCAGAAGATTGTCGGTTTGGCGAATATCGTTGGCGGCCAACAAGGCCAGCCGCAGTTGCTGTTAGGCGCCGAAGACTACCACGGCGCGACCATTTCGAAGGCAACGTACGTCCACGAATCCAAGACCGGCAAAGACCAGGCGAAAATCAACTACAACTTCAGCCCGGCCTGTGCGCGCGTGGGCGAGCACTTCGTGATTGGTTCGACCTTGGGCATCACGCGACAACTGGTCGACCTACTCGCTTCATCCAATTCCACCGCCGCCACAGAGGTCAGTGCCTCGTTGAGTCTGTCGGGCGAACCGCTGGCGGCTATCTTGAAAGACAACCGCGAGTTGATGATCAGTCAGAACATGCTCTCCGAAGGACGCAGTCGGCCCGAGGCGGAAACCGCGATCGACTCGCTGCTCAAGCTCGTGCAACTTGCCGACCGGGCTGGTTTGAAGCTGCTGGCCGAGCCGAACTCCCTGACGCTGGAAGCTTCGGTGCGGATCAAGCCGTAAGCGAGCACCGCGTCAGGCAGCGGGAAAGAGACCGCACTAGGGACTCTCGACCAGCGACGCGACGGTCTCGCCGATGTCTTCGTAGGTGAACGGCTTGTCGTCGGCGCTGCCGCTCTTGAACTGCTTGGCAAGTTCTCCCTTTTGATCGTAAACGAACACGACGGGCACCGTGGAAACATCGAGTTTCTTGTAGAGCTCATCCGAAGCTTCGCTCGAAATGACGTTGTCGAACGTCGCCTTCTGCTCTTCGAGGAACTTCCGCACGACGGGCTCGTGCTCTTCGGGCGTTTCGCCCTTCAGTCCCTCAAAGTCCAGGCACAGCGAGATACAGGCGACTTTGTCGGCGCCATACTTCTTGTGTAGTGCAACCAGTCCCGGAAATTCCTTCTTGCAAGGTTCGCACCAGGTGCTCCAGCAATCCATCACCACCACCTTGCCCTCGTGGCTTTTGATCAGTTCCTGAATGCCGTCGAAATCCCTGAACTGGATTCTCAATGGCGACGTGTTGGGCGGCGGCGGGCCGCCCGCGCCTCCTGCCGCTGCAGGAGCGCCAGTCGCCGGAACTTTCGGCGCCGAGGCCTGTTCGCAACCAACGACGAAGGATAAGTACGCAAGACTCGTCAATAACCAGGCGAGCGAACGAATCATGGCGCGAACTCCAGAGCGGCTGATATATTTGGCGGGACCGGTGTACGGCCGGCGAGCGGCGGCTTTCGCCGGCGCACTACAATGACTTCAGATACTCGATCAGATCCTTCAATTCCGCTTCGCTTAACTCCCCCTGCCCCGTAACTTTTTCCGGATTGTGCGGGCCCGTGAGGACTTGCTCCAGGCGCTTGCCTCGACCGTCGTGCAGCAAGCGCACGCGATAGTAGACGCCTAAGAGCGACGGCGTGTTGTAGCCTTCGTACTCGTCTCGCGGGCTGCCCAGGCCGACATCGTGAATCTTTCCGTCGGTAAAGTAAGGTCCATTGTGGCAGTTGGCGCAGCCGGCTTTTTCGCTTTCGAAAACCCTCTTGCCTCGCTGCGCCGCCGCGGAAAGTTCCCCTCCCGTCTCGCGATGCGGGTTCGGCGGCGATTCCACTTCCGACAAGTAAGCCACCATGGCGCGCACGTCGTTGTCCGTCGGCTCGGGGCCTAACATCGTCTCGGTGAGGCTCTTGCGCATGGCCGCTGCGAGATCGGTTTGCCAGCCATGCCAGGTCCATGGCGCCGTCTTAGCGACGTTGCGCAGCGAGAGCACCGTTTTGAAGGTCTGTAACGAGCCGTCGTTGAGCGTGTCCATGGCCACGGCGTTCGTCGTGCCTTCGTAATGGCAACTGTGGCAGCTATACCATTGATCGAGGCTCCGTTGGCCATCGTAAAAAATGGCTTCTCCGCGACGCGCCAAGGTGGGAGTTTCTGACCCGCCTAAGGCAATCGCCTGAGTGACCTTTCGCTCCTCGAGATCGACGATCTGCACCGAGTTGAGCAGGTAATTGGCGACGAACACGCGACGATTGTCTCGACTGACGCGCAGCCCCATCGGTCGGCCGCCGAGCGGCACGCGATAGAATCGCTTTTCGTCGAAAGCCAGGATCGGATCGATGTGATCGCCCGGCCCGCCGTAGTCTTGCAGCACCAGACCCTCAGTTCGATAGACAAGCAGCTCGTGCGTGCCCGAGGCCGATGCCACGAGCCAGGCTTCGTCGTGCGTCAGGCCAATGCCATGCGGATCGCTGACCGCCTTGCCGCGCGGATCGAGCGTCATTGCTTCGCGGCGCGCCTGTTCGTCGAGCCGCACTCGAGCGATGCGGCTGCCCAAAACCCAGCCGGCCTGAATATTCCGGTGGTTGATCGGATTCTGGCGGTACACCATCCAAGGAAACCAGGCATATTTGCCGTCGGCGCTGGTTTGCAGATGGCCGATATTGATGCCTTGAATGCGTTCTTCGAAGGCCAATTGGCGCGTTGCCGTGTCGACGACGCAGATGCTTTGATCGCCGCTCGTTCCCACCGCCAGCCGGCTGCCATCCGGCGTCAGCGCAAGATAACGAGGCCAGCGGCCGACTTCGATCTTCTCGGCCAGCGCGAGTCGCTCCAGGTCGAGCACCGCCACCGCCGAGGCCGCTTGCAATGCAACGTAAGCGAGCTTGCCATCGGGCGAAATGGCGATGCCCACCGGTTCGAAGCCAACCTGAATGGAGCCGGTCTTGGTCAGTGCGCCGCCCGAGCACGTAAAAACATCGACGGCGCCAGCATAGGTCCCGGTGACGAGCAACGTGCGGCCGTCGGGCGACAAAGCCAGACTGCTCGGGTGATGCGAGCAGTCAACTTCGGCAACCACGCGAGCCTTCTCAACATCGACCAACGAGACCGTGTCGGCCGTCTGGTTCACGACGTAGAGCCAGCGTTCATCGGACGATAGCACCAAATCGACGGGCGATCGATCGACGGAGGAAAGGGTTCGCGCCGGGGCCTCGCCCCGTGCACTGCCGGCGAGAGCTACGCACGCCGAGGCGAGCGCAAGCACACCTGATCGAAAACTTCGCATAGCGAGTCCCATGAGCGACAGCCTTTCGTTCGGATCCGCTCGGCAAACCGGCCCCAAGCGTCTCCTATCCTAGCCCGTCGCGCCCGTAGCGCGAAGCGCAAGACGGCTCATTCGCCAACAGCGGCTGGCGCCGCCTGCACCACGGGCGCCGCGGCGTCCAGGATCGCTCGCCGGTCGCCGGTAAGCGGCGGATAGATACGCACGCAATTGATGGTCTGCTTGGTGCGTTTGGCCTCGGGGCCCTGGACTTTCACCACACGGTCCCAGCCTTCCGTGTAGAGCGCCCCACACGGACCGAGATCGAGGATGGTGACGTACTGCTGGATTATTAATGGAAGTTGCGGCAGGCCGAACAGATCGCAGACGACATTATGCCCCGCGTATCGCCCCATGGGCCGCCCATGCTGGCACGACATCACAGACGGGCGTTTGCCATCGATCAAGGCCCAGGCTACGTCTCCTGCAGCGAATACATTTTCGAGCCCTTTGACTTTCATGCACTCATCGACGGGCAAACGGCCAAAGCGATCTCGCGAGACCGGAAACAGCTCGGTCAGCGGGCTGGCCTGCATGCCGGCCGTCCACAGAACCGTCGCGGCGGCGATGCGCTCGCCCGAAGCCAGAGTAATGCCGCGTGGATCAATTTGCGCAACATCCACCCCAGGCCGCTGCTCAATGCCCAACTGCGACAGTGCCCTTTGGATAATCGGCAGCGCGTGCTCTCCCATATTGGAACCCAATTGGGCGGCATGATCCGCTAGAATGACTCTCACCGGCGCATCACTGCGGCCAGCGGCCTGCCTTAATCGTTCTGGTAATTCACAGGCCGCCTCGATGCCAGTCAAACCGGCGCCGACCACCACGGCCGTGTACCTTCCAGATTCGTCTTCAAGATCTGCAAGCTGGCGCAAGTGCGAGTCGAGTCGAACCGCGTCGGCGTAGTTATCGATGCTAAACGCGTGCTCAGCCAAGCCTGGAATGGCCGGACGGCAGAGCTGGCTGCCGGCGGCCAACACCAGGCGATCGTAGGCCAATCGCTGCGAACCGTGATCGGCGGCAATCTCAATCTCTCGCAAGCCGAGTGCGATATCGACGACGCGTCCTTCGCCGCGGCGCACGCCGATCGGCTTGAGGACCTGATCGAGCGGCACTCGGACCTGACTTAGATCTTGCTCATAATAACGCACCCGAATGCCGTGATAGGCGTCGCGGTTGATGAGCACCACCTCGACCTGTTCGGTTCCGATGCCGAGTTCGTCGAGCTTGCGCGCGGCGCCCGCGGCGCTCCACAATCCGGCGAACCCGCCTCCGATCACGACGATGCGTTTCATACTGCTTCCCGTTTCCAGCCAAGATTAAAGCTCTCTAAACGTAGCTCGCGGCGATTTACTTGCAAAACGCAGGGCATGCACTACACTCGCTCGAATGAGCTTTCCCCCCGCCGGCTCGCTGAAAAGCGACCTTGATACGCCCGCCTTGTGCCTCGATCTGGATGTGATGGAGGCGAATATCCGCCACGTGGCCGAAGTTTGCCGGCGCAATGGCGTCGGCTGGCGGCCGCACGCCAAAGGTCACAAGATCTCCAGAATCGCCCGCGCCGAAATCGATGCGGGCGCTCTGGGCGTCACGTGTGCGAAACTTGCCGAAGCCGAAGTCATGGCCGCCGGCGGCGTCAAAGACATTCTGATCGCCAATCTGGTTGTCGGTCCGCAAAAAGTGCGGCGTCTCGTCGAGCTGCGTCGCAAGGCCGATCCAATCGTGTGCATCGATCACATCGATCAGGCGCTGCCCATCCACCAGGCGATGGCTGCAGCCGGCTTGCGCGTGCGCGTACTGATCGAAGTCGACATCGGCCTGCGCCGCGTAGGCTCGCTGCCCGGCGAGCCCACATTGCGACTGGCGCGGCAGTTGCGCGAGCTGTCCGGAATAGAGTTGGCCGGCATTATGGGCTATGAAGGCCACCTGCTCACCCTCGAGGATCCCGCCGACAAGGCCAAACAGATCGGCTCAGCTCTCGACTCGCTGGTGATGACCAAGGAGCTGCTGGAACAAAACGGCATTGCTTGTCCGATCGTATCGTGCGCGGGGACGGGTTCGTACCTCATTTCGTCGCGTTATCCCGGCGTTACCGAAGTGCAAGCGGGCGGCGCCATTTTTATGGACGCGTTCTACCGCTATAAGTGCCAGGTGCCCGACCTCGACTACGCGATGACTGTGTTGACGACGGTCGTCGGACGGCCGGCGCCCGACCGCGCGATCATCGATGCCGGGCGCAAGACGCTCAATACCGAGGTCCACACGCCTCTGGTGCTTGGCTGCGACGATATGCGCATCACCCGGCTGTCGGCGGAGCATGGCGAGTTGCAACTCGATGAGTCCGCGCAAACCCTCAAGATCGGCGATCGACTCGAACTCATCCCGGGCTACGCCGACTTGACTACGGTGCTGCACAACGAGATCTACTGCTTCCGCGGCGGCAAACTGGTCGATGTCTGGCCTGTCGAAGCGCGCGGCAAGCTCACTTGAGCAGCGAGCCCTTTCGAATTCGTCCGGGCCATTATCGCCTTACGGCAAGATCCGCCGGCCAACCGCCGTGTTCAATTGCAGCATGCTGCGGCGATGCCGCAGAGCGGCCTCGCGATACTGGCGCACCACGTCATTGTGGCGGCGCTGTGCGTCGAGATAGTCGACAACGCTCTGTTCCCCCACGGTAAAGCGCCGCAACGCCGCACTGCGAATGCTCTCCGACCGTGGCATGATATCGCGTTCGATGCGTTGGACTGCGTTGCGGCTCGACTTGTATTCCAGTTCCGCTCGTTCCACCTCCAACATCACTTGTCGCTCTACTCCGGCAAGCGCTGTGCGCGTTTGTGCGACATTCAAGGAGGCGCGGCGAATCTCTCCTTGATTGCGATTGTAAAGGGGAATCGTGCCCATCGCGCCAACCGACCAACTGGTGGCGTTCTGTCCGCCTGTCGGCGCGTTATTGCGGAATTCGTAAGGCGAGTAGAGTACGAAGACGTCGGAGAATCGCTCCTTGCGTAGTAGACGCACGTCGGCCTGAGCTCGTTGAATGCCCAAGCGAAAGGCTGCCAGATCGGGACGAGCGCCCAAGGCCATGCCGATCAACTCGTCATGCGGCGGCGGCGGGGGAGCCGTGTCGCGAATCGTGCCGCGTAGCTGCAACTGCTCGGCCTGCGCGGGCGACATGTTCAGCATTGCTGCGAGCGTATGCTTGGCTTGCAGTAACTGCGAGCGAGCCTGCTCCAAGCCGATCTCCGCTGAGTCTCGTTGAATGGCGATCGTCTCCAGATCGGCCTGCGTGATGCCGCCGCCTCGCAATTGCAACTCGGCGGCGTGGTAAATTTTGTTGACTCCGGCCAAGCTGGCTTCGGCATATCGCAAGGTCTCGCGAGCTACCAGCACGTCGAGATAGGCCACATGCAACTCTTCAATCGCAATGCGCACGGCATCTTGATACTGCGCCTCGAGCACCTGCAGCGCGCGACTCGCGGCGACCTCGCGAGCACGGCGCTTGTGATTCAGATCGAATGGATGGATCACCGTCATGCTGTAGCCGTTCTCGCCCGGCCGAGCAGGCGTATAAGCCTTGTACGGATAACTTGAGGCCGAGAAAAAGACGAACGGATTGGCTCGCAATCCCGCCGTCAGCACGTCAGCCCGGGCTTGCGGAATCTCGTAAAACTTCGATCGCAAGTCGTAATTGTCTCGCACCAGGCGTTCGATCGCCTCGTCCAGGGTCAGACCATTCGGCGGCCCTTCGTCGGCCGAGACCGGAAGTTCCAGCGAGCCGTAAATCGACGGCACTTCTTCCACGGCCAGACGCGGTTGCGCCAATTGCATGGCGGGAGTTCGCGGCGCCATGCCCACGGTCGGGCCCGCCGCTGCGGCAGAGAGCACGTCGCGGTTGCTGCCGCGAAATCGATCGGTCGAACGCGCCGGGTTGGTCATTTCTTCGACCCTGGAGCCGCGGCCGCCGGGATCGAACCGGAAAGGATTGGCGCCGGCGCCGGGCGCCCTGCCCAGCGGGGTGGTCGTTCTCCCCCGCTCCTGCTGCTGCAGCCCCTTCGAGAGGACAATGATCTCGTCCGATAATGCCGCCAACTGCGCGTCGGCCCTCTCCGCTCGGACAAAAACGAGACACGCCGACAGCAATATGAGGCAGCGAAATATGCGAATCTTCATCCGTTCGGTTTCCCTAAAACGCTTGCCGCGGCGGTCGCTATCGTAGGCAGATTCATAAAATGCAGCAGTAACGATCTCAGGGGTGTTGTCGGCCCTATCGAAGATGCGCAATAAGCCGAATTTCTCTAAGGCGCCATGACCGGCACAGCCGGAAAAGTTCGCTCAATTGCGCAGAATTGGGCGGGCCCGTGGTCCGGCCTGCCGATAATGCTTATAATCTGACGCACACCCCTTGCCTCTCTGCCGGGGGCTATTGCCGAGGAAAATCACTGACGCGTTCCCTGGTTCCTAGAGCCGATGCCAACCTCGCAGATCACGAATCGCTGGCGACGCCTGACCGCTCTTTGTAGCGTGGCGGTATTGCTGGCGGCGGGTATGCCGGGCAAATCAACATTCGGCGGCCAGCACTCGTGCAGCTTTGAACAGGGCGATCGCAATCATCACCACTCGTGCACCGCAAGCCATTACCACTGCCCAAGCGAGCACGCTCTGGCAGGGCAGCATGAAGTGCATTTCGTCGGCGCCACGTTCAGTCATGTTGGCTCAACTTTTGTCGGTTCGAGCTGCGCTTGCTGGACTTGCGGTTGCGGTTCTCATTCGGCATGCCCGACTAACGACAACCAGTTACCAGGCGCCTGCCATGGTCCCGCTTGTCCTGCCTGCCCGAGTTGTCCGACCTGCCCGGGTTGCTGCCATTGCAGCCTGGCTCAGGTGGTTTGCATCGTCGCGTCAGTTCCGCCGGTTCACTTGGACTCGAACCTGACTTCAAGCACGCCCGAACTGCGGGCGCTCTATTCGTCGCCCTGCCACGGTCGGACGACGCCGCCGCCTAAGGCCTGAGCTGCCGGGCAAGCGCAATACCGGCATGCGCCGATTTTGTGCACCACGGCTCCCCTCCAGAGTTCCTCTGCGTCTTTCGTTTTTGACGATGGATGCACCTGCCACCGAACTGCTTTTTCTGTCTGAAATAAATCGAACGTTTCGGCGACTGCGTCCTGCCCGCAGCAGCGCTTCGCCGCCGGGTTCCGCTTGAGGAAGCAAGTATGAAGCCGTCCGCACACGATCCATCGACCACTTCGAGCGACGCCGCATTGGATCAGCGAGCGCCAAGCGGCGAAGACCAGCCTACGCCCGTCTCCGCGCTCCGCCGGATTGCGACGCCGATGCTGATTTTCTGTACGCTTGGCGCGCTGGCCTTCTGGGGCCACCACAGCGGCTGGAGCCTGGCGGCGCTCGCCGCGCTGCCCGGCCAGGAAAAATCGCCGGAGATCGAGTGGTGCGATGCACATAACGTGCTCGAAGCGGAATGCATCGAATGTAATCCGAAGCTGTTGCCGCGCACCAAGACGCACGGCTGGTGCAAACAGCATGGGGTGCACGACTGCCCGCTCTGTAATCCCGATGTCGTCCAACTGGCTGCCAAGCCTCAATTCGTCGACGCAGATCGACAGCGAGCCAGCCGGGCGTTGGCGATTGGCGAGCGCCCACGTAACAACAGCAAGTGCCAGCTTTATCTGCGGCGTATTCAGTTTTCTTCGGCCGACGCGGTGGAAAAAGCCGGCATCAAGGTCGAGCCGGTCTGGCGCACGTCGATCGTCGAGTCGGTGTCGGCCAACGGTCAACTGGGTTACGACCAGACGCGGTCGGCGCACCTGTCTTCCCGTCGCGCCGGCACGGTGTGGCGGGTGGAAAAGCAGCTGGGAGATCGGGTCGTCAAAGGAGAGGTGCTGGCTCTCGTTGACGCCGCGGAAGTGGGGCGCGCGAAGTCGGACTTTCTGCAGGCCTGGGTCCAGGCCGATCTGAAACGCCAGAACTACGGCTATTTGGAAGAAGCAGCCGGAGCCCTGCCCGCTCGCCAATTGCGCGAAGGCGCCTCGGCCATGCGCGAAGCGCAAATCCGCCTGCTCACGGCTCAGCAAGCGCTGGTCAATCTGGGTCTGCCGCTCGAGCTCGAAGAAGTCGAGGGCATGAAGACAGAAGAACTTGTCAGGCGTCTTCACTTCCTCGGCCTGCCCGATGAGCTGGTCAAGTCGCTCGATTCCAAGACCACGACCGCCAACCTGATCCCCATCACTTCGCCTTTGGATGGCATCGTCGTCACTCGAGACGTCGTCGCGGGCGAGGTGGTCGACGGAGCAAAGGTACTGTTCGCCGTCGCCGATGTCGATCACCTGTGGCTGACGCTCGACGTGCGCCTGGAAGACGCCGAACGCGTCGAACTCGGGCAACAGGTCCGCTTTCGTCCCGATGGCAGCGAGCAGCAAACGGAAGGCGCAATCTCCTGGATCAGCACCGAGGTGGACGAAAAAACGCGGACCGTCAAAGTGCGCGCGGAGTTGGCCAACCCAGAGCACCGCTGGAAGGCTTTCACCTTTGGCATCGGCGAGATTGTGTTGCGTGAAGAAGAGAACGCGATAGCCGTACCGAACGATGCCGTGCAGTTCGAAGGGGATTGCTACGTGGTGTTCGTGCGCGACAAGGACTTTTTGAAGAAGGACGCGCCCAAGCTGTTCCACGTACGCAATGTCCGCATCGGCGCCAAGAACGATCGCTATACGGAAATCATCGCGGGCGTGGCCCCTGCAGAATTGGTGGCCACGGCCGGCAGCAAAACGCTCAGCGCGGAGTTATTGAAGAACAATCTGGGCGAAGGCTGCGCCTGCCACCATTAGCTTGCTGTAGGGAACGCCGTCCCTGGCGTTCCGCCGCTAGACATTAGCTATCCAATTGCAAATCAGCGCAACTCCGCCAAAAGCGTTCGGCCGCTGATGAACGAATCCAACTCGACGCTCATGCCTCCTGGACGCCCCCGGTACTGAAATTCGCTTATGCTGAACGCCATCATCGACTTCTCGCTGCGTCACCGCTGGGTCGTCATTGCCGCTACGCTGGCATTGGCAGTCGCCGGCGCCGTGGCGCTGATGAAGATCGACATCGACGCCTTCCCCGACACGACGCCGGTGCAGGTGCAAATCAATACAGTCGCACCGGCCCTCGGTCCGGAAGAAGTCGAACGACAGATTACGTTTCCCATCGAGCAGGTCATCAGCGGCCTGCCCGGCTTGGAACATTTGCGGTCGATCTCGAAGTTTGGCCTATCCCAGGTGGTCGTCACGTTCGAGGACGGCATCGACATCTATTTCGCGCGGCAGTTGATCAACGAGCGTCTGTCGACCGCCAAGCTGCCCGCGGAGGTCGAACGCCCGCGCATGGGGCCCGTCTCGACCGGCCTCGGCGAAGTGCTGCATTACGTCGTCACGGCCCAGGGCGCCGATCTGTCGGAGTTGCGCACGATTCACGATTGGACGATCCGTCCGCAAATGCGCACGGTCAAAGGGGCCGCCGAGATTAACACCTGGGGCGGCAACGAAAAACAGTATCAAATTCGCATCGACCCGAATCGGTTGATCAAGTACGGTTTGACGTTCGACGAGATCGTCGACGCCGTCCATAAGAACAACCGCAATGTAGGCGGCGGCGCCATTCGCCATTCGGGCGGCTCGCTCTTGGTGCAAGGATTGGGCCGCACCACGAATGCCGAGCAGTTGCAGAACATCGTCATCAAGGCCCACGAGGGCGTCCCTATCCGTCTCCGCGACGTGGCCGAAGTGACGATCGGCCATGAGATCCGCCGCGGCGCCGTGACGGCCGACGGCAAGGGAGAAGTCGTGCTCGGGCTGGGCTTCATGTTGATGGGCGAAAACAGCCACGAAGTCACCTGGGCTTTGAAGAACAAGCTCGACGAGATCAAGCCCAACCTCCCGTCCAACGTCAAGGTGGAGACCGTTTACGATCGCACTGAGCTGGTCAGCCATGTGATCGATACGGTACGGAGGAACTTGTTCGAAGGCGGTCTGCTCGTGGTCGCCATCTTGTTCGCCTTTCTCGGCAATTTTCGGGCGGCTGCCATCGTCGCTCTGGCGATCCCGCTATCGATGCTGTTGGCGTTCTGCGGCATGTGGCGGTTCGGCATCTCGGCCAGCTTGCTCAGCTTGGGCGCGATCGACTTCGGGATGATCGTCGATAGCTCGGTGGTGATGGTGGAAAACTGTGTGCGGCACATCGCCCATGGCGATTC
>JAICIG010000036.1 GCA_025924495.1 Pirellulales bacterium
GGCGGCGCCGGCCGTAGAAAATGATCGGTGGAAACTCGTCAAAGAACGAGGGCTGCCCGCTTATCGGCTGATACTAGTTGAAGATCCGAAGACGCAAGCTTCCTGGCCGTTTGCCGGCGCGGTGGCCATCAGTCAGCAAGCATTGTTGACGACGGCGACCGTGGGCGTCGAATTGCAGAAGTTCCTCGATCGCGAGTGGCGCGTCGCGGTGGCGCCCGATCCGCAGCAGACGCCGGTAGACATTAAGAGCGTGCGCGTGCATGCCGCCTTTCAGCACGAGACGGGCGCCGAGCAATTATATTTTGACATGGCGATTCTCGACGTGGCCGAACCGCTTACAGGGTTTGTGCAAATGGCCGCGCCCGCCGAACTGGGCGGACTCGAAACCGGGCAGCCGCTCGCGTGCGTCGCGATCGATCACGCGGGCGATCCGATCGATCGATTTCAAGAGCTGCGTCCGCAGATTTACTCGAGCAACTTGTTTGCGGTGACAGGTTTGCCGCCGCAGCCGGGCGGCCCGCAGTTGCTGCACTTGCGCGGAGAGATCAGCGCCAAGGCCGGAGGCAGCCCGATCTTCGACGATCAGGGGCGGCTGGTCGCGCTGTACTGTGAACCGGCGCCGTCGAAGGAAGGCGAAGGGGTAAAGTTGCACATATCATACGCCAAGCTGATCGAGCCAGAGTTGATCTCGCTGGCGCTGAGCGATCCGAACAATAAAATCTGGGTCGCGCCCGTGGCGACTCCTGCAAAGCAACCCTGACAATCGGAGGGCCGAAACATGATCCGCGGGAACTTCTCGATGCGGCGGTGCGCGTGGCGCTTCCCGGCGCCGGCGGCCTGTTGCTTATTGGCCGCGTGTTCGTTCTTCTCGGGCGCCGAACCGGCGCGGGCCCAAACAATCGTCCGCTTGCCCAACTCGACGGCGTCGATCTTCGCCGCCAACATCTTTGCGCAGGCAGACTACTTGCGAGCTCAAGGCAGCTTTATGGTGTCGGCCGCCGCGGCGCGGAAGATGCATGCCGAGGCGGCCGAACACGAAATGCGCAATGCCGTGCTGTGGGTGAACACCTACTTCGAACGCCGCCGGCTCAATCGCGAATATCGGGCCGCCGAGAATCCGGGCTTTCTGGAGAAACACGAGAAACGCCACGACCAGTACCATCGCGTGCTCAAGCACAGTTCCGACCTGGCCTTGGACGGCGACGTGACCGACGAGCTGAACTGGATGCTGCGCGACCTGTTGGCCAATACCTCCTTTGCGATCTTTTTGACCGACTCCGCCGATTCGCTGCTCAGCTCGCCCGACAACTTGCAGTTATCCGCCGCGCAGAAGCATCATCTGCGGCTCAGCGAGGGGAGGAATGTCGGCGGCAAGACTCTCGCGTTCCGAGCAGACACAGCCGAGGTGCTTGAAACGAAGTGGCCGATGGCGCTGCGCGACGAACGCTTCGACGCACTGCGGGCTGAGTTCGAACAGGCGCGCGACGCGGCGATGACCGATCTGCGAACGAAGGACGCACTCAGCCGCGGGAACGAATCGCGGCTGATGAAAGCCGTCGACAACCTGACGATCGAGTTGAACGAGGCGTATCCGCACAAACGGCAGACGCAATCGCCGCAGACCTTTTTGACCTACCTGACGTCAAAGCGTTACTTGCAAACGTTGGCCTTGTCGACATTCCGGCTGATCGAGACGCAAAGCGTATCGGCCTTCGACGAATCGTATCGGTTTAGCGGCAGCAGCGTGGCCGAACTGATGCAGCACATGATGACCAACGGCCTGCAGTTCGCGCCGCCCGAGCCGGGCGATGAGCCGACCTATCGCGTGGTCTTCACTTCGATGCGGGCGCTATACCTGGCGCTGGTACCGGACCCGGCGCAATCGCGGCAGCAGTAACATATAAAGGCAGAACTCAAAGGCACTTGCGTCATATACCACCTTTGGGTTACAAATCTCTTTGATTTGAGGGACGCCATGGGGTAAGTTCGGGGCTTCCTCGGTTAACTACGCCCCAGCGCGTACCCCCGCCGCCAGTCGGAGAGTACCCATGAAGGTCGTTGAGGGTTGCCCTGCGGAATTTCTAATCCAGGGTTTCAAGCTGGGCAGGCTGGATGCCGCTACTGCCGAAACCGTCGGCCGCCACTTGCAGACCTGCGCTGCCTGCCGAGATCGAGCATTTGGCGGGACGCTCAGCGCGGCTGCTGAAAATCCAGCAGGCGGCGCTCCCCCGGGGCGTACGGCCTCTCGAGTCGACCGCACGTTCGTGCCGGGCGAATCGATTTCCAATGCCGTCCGCCCTGCGGAAACAGTCCCTCCTGGCGCCGCCGCGGGCCGCGCTCCGTCCGCCCCTTCGGCCGCTCCTGGCACTGGCATTCCGTCCGAGCTGGCGAACCATCCCGATTATGAGGTGGTGAAAGAGTTGGGCCGCGGCGGCATGGGCGTGGTCTATCTCGCTCGCAATCGGATGATGGACCGGTTGGAAGTGCTCAAAGTCGTCAGCAAATCGCTGCTCGATCGGCCCGGAGCGCTCGAGCGGTTCCAGCAAGAGATCCGCTCGGCAGCACGGCTCAGCCATCCGAACATCGTGGGCGCGCATAGCGTGCTGCGGTTGGGCGAACTGCTGGTGCTCGCCATGGAATATGTCGACGGTCAGGATCTGGCGGCCTTCGTGCTCGAGCGCGGAGCGCTGCCGGTGGCGAACGCGGCCTTCTATGCGCATCAGGCCGCTTTGGGTTTGCAGCACGCGCACGAAAAGGGGATGGTCCATCGCGACATCAAGCCGAACAATCTGATCTTGGCGCTCGAGGGCAGGAAACACGTCGTCAAGATTCTCGACTTCGGTTTAGCCAAGGCAACGAGCGAAAAGAGCGCCGACGCCGGCCTTACCAAGACCGGTCAGATGCTCGGCACGCCCGACTATATCGCTCCCGAGCAAACGCTCGA
Source organism: Pirellulales bacterium (assembly GCA_025924495.1). The sequence continues at coordinate 2,945 of JAICIG010000036.1, forward strand.
CGCGCAGAAGGCCGATATCCGCGCCGATATTTACAGCCTGGGTTGCACGCTCTACTTCCTGCTCTCGGGTCGGCCGCCCTTCGATGGCACGAGCCTGTATGCGATTTTGCAAGCGCACCACACCGTCGAAGCGAAGAGCCTGAACCTGGTTCGCGCCGACGTGCCTCCGGCGCTGGCCGCCGTCGTCGCCGGAATGATGGCCAAAGACCCAGCCCGCCGATACCAGACGCCGATCGACGTCGCTCGGGCTTTAGTTCCGTTTTTCAAAGGCGGACAACCTGCCGGTGAAGCGCAGGTTTCTGCCGCGGCAGCGCCGAATGTACGCGCCGCTTCGGCCGGAGCTGCGCCGGCGCCCATCCCCATAACGAACCGGCCTACCGCGCCTCGCGAGGCGACGATGTTGGAATCGCCCGCCGCCGGACCTGTGCCGGACAGTTCACCTGCGGCGACAAGTTCCTCTCGTCGACAGCTTGGCATTGCCATCGCAGTCGGGCTGCTGGTCGCGGCGGTGGCGACCGCTGGTGCAATCCTCTTCAAGCCGGGCCAGCCTGCAGCAACCGCCCATGCCGGCAGCGGTGAGACATTGACCAACGACCAGCCGCCGGCTTCAACAACTGAAGCGAAGCCGACGCAATCTCCACAGGCTCGCCCGCAGGACGCCGGCTCGGCCCAGCTCGATGCCGTGCGCGAGATTAAGCCAGCGCTGGAAAGCGCGGCTCCCGCGGTCCCTCCACTCGCGCCGCCCGTTCAGCCGGTTGGCGTTCAGATGCCGACCACGTCGCCGCCGGGTCTCGCGCCGCCTGCCGCAGGGCCGTTGCCATCCGGTCCATTGCCATCCGGGCCGCTCTCCACCGGGCCGCTCCCCACCGGGCCATTACCGAACGCGCAGCCGCCAGTGGCCGCAGAAAATCAGACTGCGCCGCCGGCGGTTCCTGCGGCAGCCAGTCCGCCCTCGGCGCCAAGCGCGGCATTGCCGACGGCCTGGACCCAAGACATCGAGTTGCCCCAGGGTAAAAAGTTTGCCGTCAACCAGATCGATCTGTCGCCCGATCGGCTGCAAGCCATGAAGAACGCCATGGGCAAGAACCCGTTTGAAATGACGTATTCCGAGGATAACTCGTCGAGCATCTCGGGCTCGTTGAAGGGAAAACTGAACGGACCGACGTTGTCGAGTTCCGCCAGCGACAGTCTGATCTGGGCGGCCAACTACAAAGACGCGAGCCGCGATGGGCCGCTCCGCATCTGGGACGGCAATGGCGATCTGATGCTGTATGCCGAGTACAAGGCGGATTACCAAGGCACGCGTCTCAACGGGATGACGTGCATTTTCCAGAACGGTTTGCCTTGGGTGCTGTTGCAGTACAACGCCGGCAAGCTGGCAGCCTCGTACCTGGTCGAGTTCTCCTCGGGGACGCCTGTAGCCCAGCCGCTTGAATCTGGCGCTGCATCCGCGGGCGACCAAGACCCCTTGGGCGCGGCGCTTTCGCGCCTGGCCAAGCTGGAAGAGGAGCTCACCGTGCGCGAGCGAGCGATCAAACGCGGGCTGGCTGAAGCGTTCAAAGACGCCGATCTGGCCAAGAAGCAGACGGCCGCCCGCAAGGGAAGCGTGCAAAAGCGATACGCCATCATGCGCCGCGGCGCCGCTCGCGACGCTCAGAAGTCGCGCGAGGCCGACGCCGCCATCCGAGCCGGCATGCTCATCAACGGCGCCGGCGCCGCGTTCTAGAGATGGTCGGATAGATCGCGGCGATTTTTAAGCGAAGTCTATCGGAACGTAAAACGCAGCTTTACGTTGTCACCGCTAAAAGACGCCGATCTGCACTGATCAGTGAATGTCGATGTTGAATCCGTCCTTAGCGGAGTTTACGAGACTGCATTGCTGCGGCGCTTTGCTCGGGCAAACAGGCGCCCGCCCGGACAAGCTCTTCGGGCACTGACAACCTCGTTGCCGAGTTGCGGCAAACAGCCTTCCGACGGGCCCAACTGTCTGAAGTTCGGGCCAGGTCTTGCTGATTTATCCATGCCAATTCTTGCGCAAAGGCGTCAAAGCGTTGACGGCGCTCTTGGCGGCAAGTAGTCTAATCGCGGCGCTTGAAGCATGGCGGCGATTCGCGTCCAGTGGGCTTCCGATCGAACGGGGCCTGTTTCGTTGGTCTCTGGCACAGCGAGGACACACGTGAATACCGCATTTCTGTCTCAGCGTTCGCAAATCGGCGGTCGTCGGAAAAATCAGAATCGCCGTCTTCCTTCGGCAAATTCTTCGGCGAGACTGCGGCGCCTGCAGCTCGAAGCGCTTGAACATCGGACGATGATGACGGTGGTTGCGCAAGGCATCCAGTCAATTCAGGCTGCGGAAGGCGTCGCCCTAAACAACGTCTTGCTGGCCCAGTTCACCGATCCGCTGGGCAACCTGCCGCTGGCCAGCTATGCAGCCGACATCAATTGGGGCGATGGCGGCAGTTCGTCAGGGATCGTGAGCTTCGACGCCTCGACTGGCATCTATTCCGTGAACGGGAGCCACGTCTACGCCGAGGATGGCAACGATAGCATCACCGTGCTGGTCCATCGCGCCGGCTCGTCCGATACGACGCTGAACGCGCTGGCGACGGTTGCCGAACAGCCGATCACCGCGCTGCCCTTGAACTTGACGGGTTCCGCGGGCGTTCCCCTGGGCCAGCACGCCGGCGTCGGTTATGGCGAGGTGATCGCCTCCATCAGGCAAGACATCTCAGCCGACCTGGAGACATTTACGGCCGCCATCAATTGGGGCGATGGCACGACCGCCAATGGCACCGCCTTCATCGATCTTTCGCTGCTTCCCGACATACAACATCGCACCTACAGCGTGTTCAACGTCCATACTTACACGCAGCCCGGAACCTATTCGATCACGGTGGTGTTCAGCGAGCATGGAGTTCCCCAGGCGACGGTCGTCTCGACGGCGACGATCAGCGGCAGCGCCAACCAGCAATTTGTCGATCATGTATATCGAGACCTGCTCGACCGTCCGGCCGATGCCAATGGGTTAGCCGCGTGGGTGTTGCAGCTTGATCGAGGAATATCGCGCAGCCAGGTCGTTGCACAGATCGAGCAGAGCGCTGAATACCGGCAAGACGTCGTCATGGGGCTGTACCAGAAGTACCTGCACCGATCGGCCGATCCCGCGGCGCTAGCGATGGGCGTGCAATTCCTTGCCCACGGCGCGACCGACGAACAATTGGCGGAGATCCTCGTCAGTTCGCAAGAGTATTTTGCCTTGCACGGCGGCGCCAACGGCGGCTTCCTCGACGCATTATATCAGGACGCGCTGAACCGGCCGATCGACGCACAAAGCAAGGCCGCCTTCGAACAGGCTCTCGCCGTCGGGGCAACTCGCACGCAGGTTGCCGTCCTGGTTTTCGGCAGCCACGAGTATCACGCCGACGTTGTCGATGCGGCTTATCTGCATTTGCTCCATCGCCATGCCGATGCCGGCGGACTGGCCTATTGGTCCGCCCGACTCGACGCCGGCGCTACCGACGAACAGCTCTTCGCCGCCCTCGCCGCCTCCGACGAATATTTCAATCAGCCCGCGTAATGTCCTTATTGGGCCCCCAGCGGTTCACTATACGGACGACTTGCTGAACTTGTGATCTCGCCCGATCCGGCGCGATGTTCTTTGTTTCCGCGCTCGTGCGGCGATACGGCAGCGAATTTGCACTCGGGGATTTCAACGATTTCGATCGTCTCTTGAGCCGCCAGCCGATCGCCGTGCATGCCAGACCGAGAGCGGCACGACGAGCAGCCAATAGCACAGTGTCAGCGAGACCGCGCTCAGCATGCAAAACGTGGCGAGCATGGCAGAGGGCCACTGTAACGGATCCCTGTCGGCAGCGTGAAAACAGCCAAAGATAAAGGCGCCGATGAAGCTCAGCCAAGCCATTTGGACGATCCGCCTGGCAATCGATCTGACCGTCCTCCCAGTTCCCGCCGCAGGCTGAGATCGGGGCGGCGCGTAGGGATTTCGATCGGCATTCATCGGCCGTTCCTGCGCATATCGCAATGATGAATTGCAGCTCTGCAATTATTCTAATTGCCTGATCCGCGAACCGCTTCAACCTCGCGAGCATATTGCATTATTTTCGTCAACTTCGCTGGCAAAGCGAGGTTCGTTTGCACGGCCACGCGCCCGGCCGGCTGCGGCAGTGCGCGAACCTCGATGGCGTGTCGCTTGTCTAGCGCGATCGGCTGCCATTTTTAAAAGCGCCGATTAATAGGTTATCGGAGTTTCGATGAACGTCGAAGTCGTACCGCTGCTGGAACTGGCGCGCGAATTGTACGTCATGCCGCAGGGCCGGAAGCGGTTCGAGCAGTATCTGCGCACGATGATCAACGAGCGGCGCGATGAACTTCGCCTGGCGCCGCTCGTGATCATGAACCCCATGGCGCGCGAACATGTGACGGCGCTCATCGACAATCTCTTGGCAATCGACGCCGAAGCGATTGCCCAAGACGCGATTCGCGCTGCCTTGCCGTCGCTCGCCGCAACGCCGGGCGATTTCCGGTTGGGGCTGGTCGTGGCCGATGATGCTCGGGGCGGCTGGACCAATCGTTACGATTACGAGTACTGCTTGCGCTTTGCAGAGCGCCCTGCCGCTCAACAAGACTGGCTGGCGGGCGTGTTGTGGAGCAGCGAACCAGTGAGCCCGCAAGCGGTGCGCGGGGCCGCTCTGACCGCCGTGTTTCGTGCGGCGTATGTCGCACGGCACGGCGTCGCCGGCGCCCTCGAACAAATGTTGAGGCAAGAAGGGACCGTGATGATGCAGGCAGGATGCCGCGGCTCCGTGCTGGACGATGAGGATCTGGCGTACACGCGAGAGATACTTGCACCGCACCTGCAATTGACGGGCAAACGCATCGCGATCGAATGCCTGTTTGGCGATACGGCGGCGCGATCGCTTGGGTTCACGCCGCGCGGGCTCAGCCTGTGGGCTGGCCTGGCCCTGGCCTTGCACACTGCCCGCGGCCGGGCTTAAGGCGTTTCCTTGGGCTGCAAGATCACGATCGAAGCAAACTTGTGCGTCTTGCCGGACACGAGCGTTTCGATCTCGCTGCCATCGTCATTCGCCTGGCAAATTTTCCCCTCCTCAGTCCAATACAGCTTGCGGCTGAAAGGATCGTACGCCAGCCCGTCGGTTCCCGTGCGACCGCCGACGATCTGCTGGTCGGCTTTTCCATCGAGTTTGATGCGCTGGATCGTACCTTCGTTGAGCGTGGCGTAATACAACCGCTTGTTCTCCAGATCGAGCGCCAGCCCCATCGCATAGGTATTGATCGCCGCGACGTCCTCGATCTGCGTACCGTCGAGGTTGGCCCGTTGCACCTTGCCGCCGCGCACCCAGTAGAGTTTGCCGTGATCCACATCGATTGCCAGCTCGTCGGGATTCTCCAGCCCGGTGAGCAGGTCTTTTCGTTCGGATCCGTCGAGATTGCACTGCATAATCTTGCCGTCGCCCACGCTGGAGATGTAGAGCTTGCCCCCTTTGGCGTCGAGCGCTAAATCACCGGTAAAGTTCAACCCTTGAGCCAGCTCTTCGACGCCGGAGCCGTCGAGGTTGGCGCGCAGCACCGTGTCGGTGTTCACCTCAGGGACCGTGGAGAGGCTGAAGTAAAGCTTGCCTCCCTGTTCGTCGACGGCCAGTCCATCGACGTTTTTCATCGGCACGATCAGCTTCGCCTGGCTGCCATCGCGACAGGCGCGGTAGACGCCTTCGTCGCGGAAAGTCCAATACATCACGCCGAACAGTTCGACGCACGCATCGTCTGCGCCCGCCTTGGCCGGCGGATCGGCCGCCAAAGCCGGCGTCAGGCAGGCGCCTGAAGCGGAAATCGCGAAGACTGCCGCCAGGAACAGGCCTTTCGCCCTTTGCAGGATCGACGGAGCAAGCGCGCGGGTGAGACGCCGCGGAAGTTCGGGCACGTCGAGCTTGCCCCGAACATAACCAGGTCGACGCAGAGCAAGAGAATAACACGCCAGCTTGAACCAATGGTCGCTGCTAGTCACCTTCAGGCGCTCCGTCCGAATGGATTGAGAAAAATGCAATTCATTTTCCGGCTGCTTCGGCTTCGGCGGCATCGATCAGTCCGTCCCGGTCGGCATCGAGTCGAGCGAAGACTTCTTCTGGGCCCACAAATTCGCGAGCACTTAGATCGCCATCACGGTTGCGATCGAGCTTTTGAAACCAGGTTGGCCCGGCCGGCGGCGTCTCGCGTCCTTCGCGATCTTCGGCCATCGGCCGCGCATTGACCGCCCGAGCGCCGGCGAGCGTGTTGCGAGACAGAGCGATTTTCACTCTCCGCGGAATCTCGTTGCCTGCCAATCGGCCGTCATGATTGGAGTCGCTGCGGTCGAGCGCAGCGGCCGCCGAACGCAGTTCGCGCAGCGACAACACCGAATCGGGCGAGGTATCGAGCACGCCGAGCAATTGCTGCCCGCCGTCGGTCACTTCCAACAGCAGCCGTGATGCCGCCGCCCGATTCTGCCGATCGGTGAAGGCCTGGAATTCGTCGGCGAACAACTTGCCATCGCCGTCCAGATCGAGGACGCCGAACGCCGCCAGTAGCTCGGGATTGTTCTTTAGTTCGTCGGCCGACAGGTAGCCATTGCCGTCGGTATCGAAGTTGCGCAGTTCGGGGCCGTCAGCATTGTTTTGCGAAGGATCGCGCTGGTTGATGCGAACGCTGATCGAAGCGTCGGCGAGTGATAATTCGAAGCCGCCGTGACGCAACGCGTTGACCGACAGCCGATGGTCGGCCGATGAGACGCGCGCCAGTTTCTTGCGCTGCGCGGAAGGTACGTAGGAACCCCGTCCAATGACGTTCGTCAGTTCCACGTCGGGGCCTAGGGCGGCAAATTGAGTCAGTTCATCGCGGCTTAGCTTGCCATCGCCATTTGTATCGAGGCGTCCCCTCCGCTTGTCATCGAGATCCATTTCGGCGGCCGCCAACTGTTGGTCGTCATCGCCATCGTAGCGCTCGAGTAGAGCATCGGCGACATGCAACGGCTGCTCGCCCGGCGCAAGCAAATAGAGCGGACCCACGCCGGGCAGGGCCGGCGGGCCGTCCGTTTGTGATCGTTCGGCAACGGCTGCCGCGGCGGACAGCGACGCGTCGGGCGCCACCATCAATTCGCGAGGCGAGACAACCTCGTCTTCGTTGAAGTCGCGCTTGGCCAAACGCTCCTCGGCGGCGGCGAGCTCCGCTTTCGACAACATCTGATCGCCATTGGCGTCCAACAGCGGAAATAGCGCGGGGGCCGGCGCCATGCCTCGCGTGTAGGTTCGTTGCTCGGCGCGCGCCACGATAGCGAACGGCGGCGCCATGCGCTCAAAATAGGCCATGAGCGCCGGCTCGCTCAACTTGCCTCCTTGTTCTGTGGCCAGCTGGCGCAAAGCAGTTCTCGCTTGCGCCGCGTCTTGTCCTAAGTAACCGGCGGCGGAATTGGCAAATACGTCAATTTCGGCGAACTTCGGCCGCGTCTCGGCATCGGCCGGTTGCGGCGGTTCGACAAGGTCGACGAGGCCGTCGCGGTTGGCGTCGGCGACGACGAACAACTTGTGGATGTTATCTCGCCATTGCTTGCGGAATGGTTGCCCATTGATTTTCACGTGCAAGCGAATTAGCGCCGGACGAGACGGACCGAAGAACAACAAGTCTTGAACGTCATCGAGATCTTCGGCTTCTTTAGGCGCCTTTGCTGAAACCGCCGGATCACGATCCGCATCGTCTTCCGCGCTCGCGATTCCGCCACACAAACAGCAGAGCGCAGCAAGCAGGATTCGCAGGATGCCGGCAGCAATGCCGCGGCGCCGAAGCAAGAAAATCGTTTGCTCTACTGGGCAGATGATCGCAAAAGTTTTCATGCGTTGCGGGGCAGACAGGAATGTCCGCCCTCCTGAAACATCGACCACAGCAGGGGCAGGCAAGAAAGCCCGCCCTCCTGAACTACGGGACGGTATGAGACTTTGAAAGTTAAACCTCGGGCTAAACCAGCGCTTCTTTCACCGCCTCGGCTTTCGGATCGACGACCCGAATCGGTCGGCCGACATTGGAAATGTTTTGATGACTGACATCGATCTTGAGTGCGCCGCAAATCGTGGCCAGCAGATCAGAGACCGGAACAGGCCGGTCTTCGACGGTCATGCCGTCGGCGCTGGTCTTGCCGATGGCTTGGCCGCCGCGAATTCCGCCGCCGGCAAGCACGGCGCTCCAGGCATTGGGGAAGTGATCGCGGCCGCCATTGGGGTTGATTTTCGGCGTGCGGCCGAACTCGCCCATCCAAACGATGGTGGTCGTTTCCAGCAAGCCGCGCTCCTGCAGTTCGCTCATCAGCGTGGACCAGGCGGCGTCGAGCACTCCGCTGAGTCGGCGGACCGAAGCGAAATTGTCGGTGTGCGTATCCCAACCGAGCCCCTGGTTGCCGTCGACGCCGCTGAGCGTAACTTCGATGAACGGCACGTTGCGTTCGACCAGCCGCCGGGCCAACAAGCAGCCCTGGCCGAAGCGATTGCGTCCGTAGGCATCGCGAACTTTGGCAGGCTCTTGTTCGAGATCGAACGCTTTGCCGGCGGCGCTGCGCATTAAACGGACCGCCCGCTCGTAGGCAATCCGATGGCCGACCGCGGAAGCGACCGCATGTTGGCTGATGAAACGGTCGTTCAACGAACCCAGGAGATTGAGCCGCGCATCAACGGTCGCGGCGTCGACCGCCTTGGGCGGTTCAAGATCGGCCACCTTCAGGTCGTAGGCCTGCTCCCCTTCGCCTCCTGGCAGCCCGTCGCCCACCAGCAGCGGATCGTATTCCGAGCCTAAAAAGCCGGAGCTATAAGCGGCGGGACTGAAGAAGCGGTAAGGGGCGATGCTGACAAAGTTCGGCAGTTCGGCGTCAGGCCGGCCGAGTTCTTTGGCTACGAGCGAACCGAGCGTTGGATAGCGGATTGGACCTTGAGGCAGATAACCGTTGCGCATCAGGTACGTAGCGCGGCTGTGGTCTCCTTCCTTGGTGCTGAGCGAGCGGAGCACGGCCAGGTGTTGTCCCTGTTTGGCCACTAGCGGCAGATGCTCCGAGATCTTCAGGCCCGACGCCGCTGTTTCGATCTCCTTGAACTGGCCGCCGTTGGCGTGGTCCGGCTTAAGATCGAAGGTGTCGATTTGACTTGGGCCTCCGCTCATCCAGAGCAGAATGCATGAGCGTCCGCGGGCAGTCTTTTGCGTCGCCGCGTCCTCGGCCAAGGCCTCGAACCAACCCGACATCGAGCCGCCGACGACTCCGGCCGCCGACAACTGAAGCCACTGACGGCGCGACAGCGAAGCGCCAGTAAGTAACGAATGACGCGGCTTATGCATGGTCGGAACCCTGTCTAGAAAGGATGGCATTCATCAATTTGTACGAGGAGAATTGAACAGAAGGTAACGAAGTAAACAAAGAAAGAAGAGAGGGCGTTTTCTAACAATCTCCTAACCTTCCCCACTTCGTTTCCTTCGTTGTCTTCTGTTGAATCTTTCTTTGTCCTTCTTCAGTGATTAAGAATAAACTCGGCGCTATTCAGCAGCGCCCAGAAGACGTCAGTCAGAGCTTTCTTCTCGCCGACTTCTTTGCTGCGCTCGCCGACGAAGGCCAGCAGGCGCCGTGTTTCATCGGCGGAAGGCAGGCGGCTCAGCGAAGCAAGGAACAGCGTTTCCACTCGATCGGCCGTGTTAAGAAACGGCATCTCCGCCACGGCCGAGAGCAATTGGCTGCGTTCCAAGTCCGTTGCATCCGATACCAAGGCGCCGTTCATAAGCGATAAGGCCTGCAAGATCGAAGTCTGCGAGTCGCTGCGGCGCGAAGTCTGGTCTGCGAACAAGGACTTCAATTTCGCCTGTGCGGTATCATCCAGTTGCAGCACGTTCGCTTGCGCCTGGCTGGCAGCATCGCGGAAGCCGGTGGCTTGCACCAGACTGTCATAAAGCTGCTCGGGGGTCATTCGCCTAAGCGGCATGCAGGCGAACAGACGCGAATCGTCTTGCCCGCCGGCTGGCGCGACGCTGGAGAGCTGGTAGGCCCGCGTGGCCGTGATGGCGCGGATCAAGTACTTGAAGTCGTAATGATGATAGGCGAACTGCCGGGCGATCTCGTCGAACAGCTCCGGATGGCTCGCGGGATTCGTTTCGTCGAGGTCATCGACCGGATCGACGAAACCACGACCGAGAAAATGTTCCCATAAGCGATTCACCGCGGCCCGGGCGAAATAGGGATTGTCGGAGCTGGTGATCCATCGCGCCAACGGCAACCGCGAGTCTTCGCCCGCTCGGAATTCTGGTTTGCCGCCGTCGAGAAACATTGCCTCCACCATGACGTCGGTATCCGGAATCTTGATCGCCAATTTACCGTCCGAGCGATCGACCAAGGGCGAGCCAGGTTTCGCGGCGCTGTCATCGGCCGCCGCATCGAGATTGTCGGCATCGCTGTTGTCTGCCGGCGGCTGCGCTTGCGAGACAATACTCGATCCGCTGAAGAACGCGGCCAGCGACCAGAACTCCTGCCGCTTCCATCGCGCGAAAGGATGGTCGTGGCACTGAGCGCACTGCACCTGCGTTCCTAGGAAGATCCGCGACGTGTTCGCCGCCAGGTTCTCCGGCTTGAATTCGCTGGCTTGAAAAAAGGCCAGCGGGCTCGGGACCGCCGGCGCCGGTTGCCCAATGCCGGGCTGCGCCGCCGGCATGGCCGCAGGCGTCAACAATTCAGAGACGAGCCTGTCGTAGGGCGTGTTCTCGGCAAAGCGCAGCCGCAGCCAGGCTTCGAGCGGCGGCGCCAAAGCGCGAGTCTCGGCATTCGTGTTGGCGCCGGGCAACAGCAGCTCGCGCCACGTGTTGGCAAAATGATTGGCGAAACCGCCGCGTGCCAGCAGGCTCTCAATCAGCCACTCGCGCTTGCCAGGCGATTGGTCGCGCAAGAACGAACGAACTTCGCTCGTAGCGGGAATCTTGCCCAGAATGTCGAGACTCGCGCGGCGCAAGAATTCTGCGTCGTCTGCCGGCGGCGCCACGATGACGCCTTCGGCTTGCCAAGCTGCTCCAAGCACTGCGTCAATGCGCGCCGCCAGAGCGGCGGAATCCAAATCTTTGAACGGCTGAGCTGCCGAAGTTTCGGCGGCCGACATCGTGCTGGCGCCGAGCAACAAAGCAAGCCAGGCGATGGCTCCCTTGCTCGCCGCCGATTTACGCCGCCTACGCCAACGCACGCGTCCCCGGAAAGACATGGGACGAGCCCTCCAGCGAGATAATGAAATGCACGTGTCAGTGTAGCCGCAGCAGGCGCGACAGAGCAAGCTTGCCAGGAACAAAACGCATGAATCTGCGCCATAATTTCTTGCGTTGCTTTAAATAATTTTCGACGCCTCGGGAAACTGCTTGATCTTGTCCCAAGGGCCGCTTCTAATCGCATCCAAGCGAAACGATTCTGCGGCGAATGTCGTCTTATTGAGCGGGGTCGTGCGCAGCCCTTCTGCATGATTCAGTGCGTTGTCTACCGAAGGACGAATTCGGCAAAGAATTGGGTCGATATGGTCTTCCGGCGATGTAACAAACTTCTACTCGTCTATCTCTTTGCCGGTTACTGCCTGGCAATAACGTCGCCCGCTACGTCGCAAGCTCAGGTGGTATTGGCCGCGCCCGTGGCCATCGCCGCCGAAGCGAATCCGAATGATCCCAAACGTCCGTTTAATCTGCCGGCGCAGAAGACCGAAGTTTCCGAAGCGCTAACGGAATTCCGCCGCCTCAGCGGGCGCGCCGCTTGGGAGCGAGCCTTCAAGGAACTCGAAAAGGTACAGCAGGCGCCCCCCAGTGCGCTCGCGCCTCGAGATGACGGGCTGTGGATGCCGACGCATCGCCTCGTGCGACATGCGCTAGCCGAATTGCCGCCTGCCGGCAAGCAGGCATATCGATTGTTTCATGACGCCGATGCGAAGGCGCTCGTCGATGCCGCTCAAGGCAAGGTCGAGATTGAGAAGCTCAGCAAGGTTTTTAACGATTACTTCATTACGTCGTCGGGCGATACGACAGCCGATCGCTTGGGCGACTTGTATTTTGAACAAGGAGAAATGGACAAAGCAGCCGAGTGCTGGCAGGCAGTTATCGATTATCGCCCGGAAACTAACATTCCGCGCGTTCGGTTGCTGGTGAAGACCGCGATTGCACTGGCTCGGGCGGGCCGGTGGCAAGAATTCGCCGCGTTGCGGCGCGAAGTGCACGATCGCTACTCGGCCGATACGGTGGTGCTAGGCGGCGCGGAAATGCCGGCTCCGCAGCACTTGGACGAAATCGCCGCCGCTCACGACAAGCAGGCCGCGTCTTCAACGGCTGCAAGCGCCTCGGCCGGCGCCGAAGCTGATCTGATTCTGCCGAAAGATAACGCTCCCGCCTGGCAGTTCCGATTTTTCAACGCCCAGCAGGCTCAAATGCTGTCTCAGGCCGGACAGAATTGGGGCTGGGGAACGCAGTTTCCCGTGCGAGAGATGATCCCCGCGTGCGTGGCGGACGGCCAGCGCGTGTATCTCAATATGCTGGGTTATTTGCTCGCCGTCGATCTCAAGACGGGCAAGTTGGTTTGGCGCACCGCAAAGTTCCATGAGCTGCCCCAGAAAGTGCAGCAGAATCAGTATCATTTCCCCGAGCAATACGCCTTGGCCATCGACGGCGGAACGTTGTGGGCCGTCACTCGAGATGTCGGGCAAATCGGCCAGCACGGCCAGAATTTTCGCCTGGCTCGTTACGAAGCGGCGACCGGCAAGCCCGGCTGGAACTCGCAGAATGTCTCCGAGCTGCAAAACTGGAACATGACCGGCGCCCCGTTGCCGGTCGCCGATCGCGTTTATGTCGCGGCGGGCAAGCAGGGGCAAGGCGCGGAATTGCACCTGTTGGCCGTCTCGACCGCCGATGGCAAGCTGTTGTGGTCGACTCACCTGGGCACGCACCAAGCCGACCAGAGCCAAATGTTTTATCGTCGCACCGCCCAACCATCGCTGGCGTTGCATGCCGGCCGTATCCTTGTCGACACGCACAGCGGCGCCTTGGTTTCCGTCGATCTTCGCAACGGCGCTATCGACTGGGGCCTGATATACGACTCGCAAATGCCAGACACGAACTACTGGTACAACCAGCCGCATCAACTGACGACCGTCGCGGCGCCCATGGTCGTGGGCAATACGCTATTCGTCAAAGGGATGCGATCGCCCCGTTTGTATGCCATCGATCTCACCGGGCCGAAAGTGCTGTGGAAGCGGCCGGTAAGCGAGTCGGCCATGCTGATCGGCATTGACGCAGAGAACGTTTATCTCGGCGGCGAGGAAGTGCTGGCAATCGAACTCAAGTCGCAGCGGTTGCGATGGGCGACGCGGCTACCGATCGCCACCGGTTGGATCAAGCCGCTGCTTTCCGATCATTATGTCTACCAATTCACGCAGCGCGGCGTCTTCGAGCTCGACAAACAAAATGGCGATACCGTGCGGTTGTTCCGCGGCGCCGATCTCGACTCATTGGGGGGCGAGCTGTTGGTCGAACCCGAGAAATGGCTCACTGTATCTAACCTGGCGGTGACGGCCTATGCCCGCCAAGGGGCGGCCAACGCCGCCGAGCCAAAGGCGGTCTCCAAAGCACAATGATCCCGTTCGTGATTCAAGAGCAAGCTACTATGACGAAGCACCGCCTGGCAGGCATGTTATTCCTACTGCTGGGGCCTTTATCGGCGATTTACGGTAACGAATCGCCAGGCATCAGCGTCTATGGAGCGGGAGAAGTGCGCGCCAAGCCGACGCGAGTAGAGATCGCTCTGACGGCCGGCGCCGGCGCCGAACTTACAGGCGACGCGCTCGTGAAGTACCAAGATGCGCTCCGCCGCACGCTCACCGCCTTCGACAAGTTGGAGATAAAGGATCTCAAGGTCGAACAACGGGGTTTGAGTTTTGCCAGCAGCGGCGGAGCGCCGGCAGAGGGTTACGCGGCTGCCGTCCCTGGCACGCCCGCCGGCAAGGCGAAGATCGATATCTCTCGCTCGTTGCGAGTCGTGCTCGCTCATGCAGACAAACTGCCTGAAGAGGAATTAACCGCCGTGATCGGCAAGCTGCTCGACGCGGCAAAAGATGCCGGGGCGAAAGTGGGAGAAGGCGGCGATAACGCTTTGCTGATGCGCATGATTGGACAGACGGGCTCCCCGACGCCTGTTGTGACGTTTGTCGTCGAGGACGCACAACAGGCGCGCGAAGACGCTTATCAACAGGCTTTTGCGCAGGCCAAAGCGCGGGCCACGCGACTGGCCCGCCTGGCAGGGGTGGAGTTGGGCCCCGTGGAATCGATTGAAGAAGGCGCCGAGCCGACGAACAAGAAAGATGTCAGCGTGCAGGAGCAGATGATGTCGGCCATTTATGGCATCGGCGGCAAATCGTCTGAGGAAGAAACGCGGCTGACTTCCAATCAATTGTCCGAAATCCCGGTGCGGGTGACCTTGCGAGTTCGTTTCTCCCTCGAACGAAAGGCAAAACAGCCATGAAGCCAGCGTTCGCTTGCGTGGCGCCGTCGCGGAGCCACTTTGCTGCTCGAGCGGCAATCGGTTGTCTGGCGTTGCTGCTTGCCAGCCCCGGCCTCGCCGCCGCGCAAATCTATTACAGCCAGCCGGGCGGGCATGAGTCCGCAGGCATCTCGGTTTCCGGGACGGGCGAAACCATCGCCAAGCCCGACCTGATCGAGATCAGCCTCCGCGCTTCAGCCAATGCCGAACTGACGGCCGATGCCATCGTCAAGTATCGCGATGCGAAGCGCCGCATTCTGGAAGGGTTCGAAAAGCTCAAGCTCGACAAGCTCGAAATCGAGGAAATGAGCGTTTCGCTTTCCAACCACACCGCCGCCGAAGCCATGCAGATGGCCATGCGCGGCATGGTTGACACTAACACGTCTGCCAAGAGCAAGGTCGAAATCTCGAGTGCATTGCAGTTGCGGCTGCCGGGAATTAAAGATCAGTCGATCGAGCAAGTCATGGAAACGGTGGGCAAGCTGCTCGACACCGCCAAAGATTCGGGCGCTGAAATTGGCCCGTCCGCGGCCGACATCAACATGGCGTGGCGATACGGCCGCCAGGCCGAGAGCGCCCTGGTGCGGTTTGTCGTCCGCGATCTTAATGCCTTGCGCGAGAAGGCCTACGAAGACGCGGTGACCGATGCGCGGGCCCGCGCCGAACGACTGGCCAAACTTAACGGCATTCGGGTGGGTGAAGTGCTGGGGGTGCAAGAAATGCAGGTCTCAGGGGATGACGGCGGTTATACGACGAACCCCTATGGCCAGGTGGTCGCCTCGCAGGGCAAAGTGAAAGAGCCGCGAATCTCGTCGGACTCGTTTGCCGAGATTCCTTTTCGCGTGAAGCTGCTGGTGCGGTTCGGAATCGCGCCGGCGGAAGCGAAAACGGCCCAGAATTGACGGCGCGGCGCCGCCGGGTCGGAACATGAGTGAGGCGCGTGTGGATATGCGTGCAATCGCAGCAGCTTTGATCGGATATGCGTGCTGGACGACCGCCGCGTTGGGCGGCGACGAAGGCCTGACGGTGGTCGGCAACGGCGAGGCGCGCGGCAAGCCTACCGCCGTTGAGTTTTACACGCGCATCGGCGGCGCCGGCGAGTTGGGGGCCGATGCACTGACGAAGTTCCGCGAGTTCAAGCGGCGCACGAAATTGGCGCTCGACAAACAGCGGTTCTCGGAAGGCGATGTGCAGATGGCCGGGTTTTCCTTCACTTCACAAAACGGCAGCGGTGATCAGAACTTCCTTGCCTTCCGCATGATGGAAGCCGAACCGCCGATGGGCAAGCCGACCGTGACCTTTTCCAGCCTGGCGCGGATCACGCTCCGCGGCATCGATCGCCTTTCCGAGGAAGAAGTCCTCGATACGGTCTCCGAACTCTCCGATCGTCTGGCCGACAGCGGCGTGACCATTCAGCCGGTGCAAACCAACACCGATGCCAATGAGTTCGAGGTGCAGGATGGCTTCGGCAATCCGCCCTTGGCGATCTTCGTGCTCGAAGACGCCTCGGAGCTGCGCGAACTGGCGCGCGAGCGAGCTTTCGAGGCCGCGCAGCAAAGCGCCGAGCGCCTGGCCCGGCTGGCGGGCGCCAAGTTGGGGCCGGTCTTGGCCATCCACGAGAATTCCGGCGAACCGGAACAGTTTGTCGACGCCTTTGGAAATGCGGCGCCGCGCTTGGGGCGAAGAGCCAAGCTGCGACTGACGTCCAGCACGCTGAGCGAACTCCCGGTGCGCGTCAGTCTCGAGGTTCGCTTCGCGCTCAGGCAACAGGAAATCGCGCCAGCAAGAGACCAAAAGCAGGAGCAAACACGATGATAGCTCGTCGGTTCGCTGCCGCTAGTTTGACGGATCGCGGCGTTTGGCGCATTGCATCGGCCGGCTTGATTTTCTTCCTTACTGCGACAACTTTCGCCGAAGAGGTGTTGCCCAAGCATATTACGCCGGAGACCCTCAAAGCCGTCAAACTGGGCCTCGATTACTTGGCGCGCAGCCAAGGCAACGACGGCGGCTGGCACGACACGCAAGGGGGGGAGGCTTATCCGGTCGCCATGACCGCGCTGGCCGGCACTGCGCTGCTGGCCCACGGCGCCTCGCCAACGCGCGGCCATTATGCGCCGCAGGTGCAAGGGGCGGTGGAGTATTTGCTGGCTTGCAAGACGCCTTCGGGCTTGATTACCGGCGCCGGTCAGGAGTCGGGCCGACCGATGCACGGCCATGGATTCGCGCTGATGTTTCTGGCCTCGGCCTATGGCATGGAAACGAACCCGGCGCGGCGAACGTTGGCCAAAGAGGTCATCGATGGGGCCGTGGCTCTGACCGCTCGCGGCCAGAGTCCGGCCGGCGGATGGACTTATATTCCCGGCAGCGGCGACGAAGGCTCCGTCACGGTCACGCAAGTGCAAGCGCTGCGAGCCTCGCATAACGCCGGGTTTCTTGTGCCCAAGGGAACCATCGAGGAAGCCGTCCGCTACATCGAGCGCTGCAGCACGCCTGAAGGAGGCATTTGTTATTCGCTGGGTTCCGGCGGCGGACCACGACTCGCCATCTCGGCGGCCGCTGTGGCCACGCTCTATAACGCCGGCGAATACGACGCACCGATCGCCGAGCACTGCTTGAACTACGTCTGGCAGCAGTTCCGCGGTCAGCAGGGCTGGAGCAAAGGGGGCGGCCACGATTTTTACACGCACCTTTACGCCTCGCAGGCCTACTACATGGCCGGCGACAAGTATTGGGACGAATACTTTCCCGCCGCCCGCGATCAGTTGCTCTCCATGCAAGACAAAGGGGATGGCTCCTGGAACGGCGACGGCATCGGCAAGACCTACGGCACCGCGATCGCGCTAATCGTGTTGCAACTGCCCTATAAGTATTTACCGGTTTACCAGAGATGACGCGAGTCGGAGGCGTCAGCCTCCCATTGATGAACCAATCACACGTCGAGCCGAATAACACTCGTGACCGACGCGTTTCATAACCCCAGAGAGCGAACCGTGAGCGAAGCATCCATGGATCCAGACCTGGCCGGACTGGCCAAGTTGAAACAAGCGCACGATAGCCTGCGCGAACAAATCGGTCGCGTGGTCGTCGGTCAGGATGAAGTGCTCGATCAGTTGATGATCAGCATCTTTGCCCGCGGTCATTGCATGTTGGAAGGCGTGCCGGGCCTGGCTAAAACCCTGATGGTCAGCACGCTGGCCGACTGCCTGTCGCTGGCCTTCAATCGCATCCAATTCACGCCCGACCTGATGCCTTCGGACATTACCGGCACCGAAGTATTGCAGGAAGACCGTGCGACCGGCGCGCGGCAGCTGCGCTATGTGCACGGGCCGATTTTCGCCAACGTGGTATTGGCCGACGAGATCAACCGCACGCCTCCCAAGACGCAAGCCGCGTTGCTCGAGGCGATGCAAGAGCGGCAAGTCTCGGCCGGCGGCCAGCGCTATCCTCTGCCCGATCCGTTCTTCGTGCTCGCCACGCAGAACCCGATCGAGCAGGAAGGGACCTACCCGCTGCCCGAGGCGCAACTCGACCGCTTTTTATTCAAGGTCTACGTCGGCTATCCGACCCGTGAAGAAGAGCGGCAGATCTATCGGCTCACGACCGGCATGCAAACGCAGCAGGTGACGAAAGTGCTTTCGGGCGAGGAGATTCCTGCCCTGCAGACGCTCGTGCGCCGCGTGCCCGTCTCGGACCATTGCCTCGACTTCGCCATGGCCCTGGTTCGCGCCACGCGCGTGGGCGAAGAGGAACTGGAAGGGCCGAAATACGTGTCCAAGTGGATCGCCTGGGGTGCAGGTCCGCGCGCGGGGCAAGCCTTGATCCTGGCCTCGAAAGCTCGCGCCGCGCTCGACGGCCGCACGAGCGTGACGATCGAAGACATTCGCGCCATGGCCCGGCCCGTGCTGCGGCATCGGTTGGTGACCACTTACGCCGCGCAGGCCGAAGGGCAAACGCCCGACACGATCATCGGCCGCTTACTGGAAGACATCCCCGAACGAGCAGGAGTGGCAGGCGCCGATGGCCAAGTCGCCCACGTACTCCGATCCTGAAGTGCTGGCCAAGGTCGCCGGGCTGACGTTACGAGCCCGGCGCGTGGTCGAAGGCACGATCTCAGGTTTGCACCGCAGCCCATTCCACGGCTTCAACGTGGAATTCGCCGAATACCGCGAGTATTCGCCCGGCGATGACCTGCGCCGGCTCGACTGGCGCGTGTTCGGCCGCACCGATCGGTATTACATCAAGCAGTTCGAGGAAGAGAGCAACCTGCGTTGCACCATCGCGCTCGATGCCAGCGCGTCGATGCGCTATGGCGCTGGGCCGCTGACCAAGTTCGACTACGCCGCCACCGTGGCCGCCTCGCTGGCCACCTTGCTGGTTGGCCAGCAGGATCCGGTGGGCTTGGCGCTGTTCGACAGCCAGGAGCGCAAGCTGCTGCCCCCGGCCGCCACGCAAGCTCAACTTGTGCGGATCGTCGGCGAATTGGAAAGCGCTCAGCCCGACCGCACCACGCAACTTGGCCCGGTGCTTCAAACCTTGGCCGAGCAAACCCGCAAACGCGGGT
The DNA here is from genome assembly GCA_025924495.1 of Pirellulales bacterium. Next base: position 22,087 of record JAICIG010000036.1, read on the forward strand.
TGATCATCATCATTTCCGACCTGCTAACCGACCTGGAACCGTTCTACGATGGCCTGTCGCGGCTGCAGTACCGCGGCCATGAGATCATGGTGCTGCACGTGCTCGACGGCGACGAGCTGGAATTGCCCTTCGACGATCTCGTGTTGTTTCACGACATCGAAGGAGATGAAGAGATCTTCGCCGAGCCGTGGGCCTTCCGCAATGCTTACCGCGAAGCGATGCAGAAGTTTCTCGACGAGGTGCGCGGCACGTGTGGCGGTCGCGGCATCGACTACTTGCTGATGCGGACCGATGAGGACCTCGGCAACGCGCTCAGCCATTACTTGCATGCGCGCGACCGCCTGCAACCGTTCGGTCAGCACAAGCGAGGCGGGGCGTGAGATGAGCAGTCTCTCTTTCTTCTCGCCGGCCATGCTGTGGGGCCTCTTGCTCGCGGCCGTACCGATCATCATCCATCTGCTGTTTCGTCGCCGCTTCCGCCGCATCGACTGGGCGCCGATGCACTACCTGAAAATTTCCATCCAACGAAACCGGCGTCGCATTCGGCTCGAGCAACTGCTGCTCTTGCTGTTGCGCACTGCGCTCGTGCTGTTATTGTTCTTCCTGGTTGCGCGGCCCATGATGCACGCCCAAGGACTGGGCAATTGGCTTGGCGGCCGCAGCCGCACCAGCCAGCTCGTAGTGCTGGACGATTCGCTCAGCATGGACTATCGCGACGCTGGCCGCTCCGCCTGGCGCCAGGCCCAGGAGCTGGCGAGCAAAATCGTCGAAACGGTCGGCCCGAAAGATCGCTTGACGCTCGTACTCGCCTCGCAGCCGAAGGCGCCGCTGCTGAACGATGTCGAACTGACCAATCGAGAAGAAATCACTCAGCTCATCGCCGGCATGCAGCCGGCCGAATCGTTCGTTGCTTGGGCGCCGGTGTTCGAAGAAGCCGACAAGTTGCTGAACTCGGGCGCCTACCCGATTCGCGAATTGACGCTGATCACCGATCTGCGCCGCGCCGGTTGGGAGGACTCGCTGGCCGCTTTAGGCAGTCGGTGGGACGGGCAGCAACTCAAGATGCGCATCTTCAACGTCGGCAGCGAACGGGCGGGCAATGCATCGCTCGAAGAACTGCGGCAACTCGATCGCCTCGCACTGGTCGGCCAACCCGTGCAGTTCGAGGCGGTCGTGCGCAACGCCACGGATCATGCGCTGGAAGAACTCGACGCCAACTGGACCATCGACGGCAAGCCCAGCGTCGTGCGTCTGCCGGCCATCGCTCCGGGCGAAACCGCCAAAATTCCCCTGGTCGCTGCTTTCCAAGATGCCGGCGAGCATCATGTCGAGTTTGAACTGCCTCAAGACGAATTGCTCGGCGACAATCGCCGCTGGGCCATGTGCCAGGTTCGCGAGCAGGTGCACATGCTGCTGGTCGATGGCGAACCGTCGAGCGAACCGCTGGCGGGCGAAGTCGATTTTCTTGGGCTGGCCCTCTCGCTCGGCGTGGGTGAAGGGGATGCCTTCCGGGTCCAAATTGTGACCGACGCCGAATGGTCGGCGCTGCCGCCGAATCCACCCGATTTGCTCGTGCTGGCCAATGTCGCCAGCCTGACGCCCGAACAAGCCGAGCGTTTGCGGCGACAGGTTGAGTTGGGGCTGGGGCTGATGATCTTCGTTGGCGATCAGATTGACGCCTCGAGCTACAACCAGTTGCTCGGCGAATTATTGCCGGCGCCGTTGGAGGCCGCGTTGGATGAGGACATCACTGGCTTGATCGTCGAAGAAGGGCCGCCCGGACCACTCGATGCGCTGTTGCAGTTGAATCCGGCTGTGCTGGAACGCATCAAGCTGCGACGCTTCTATCAGGTGCGTCAGTCTGGCGAAGAACGGCCCGAAGTGCGCGTGCTGGCTCGTTGGAATAGTGCTGACGCGGCGCCTGCCGTGCTGGAGCGAACGGTCGGCCAAGGACGCGTGCTGCTGTGGACAATGACGGCGGACAAACAATGGACTGATTGGCCCACCGAGCCGAGCTACGTGCTGGCCGTGCGCGAGGCCGCCAAGGGGATCGTGCGCAACGAGGGCGATCGGGCAGCCTTGACCGCGGGCCAGACGCTGCGCGTCGCCTTGCCGCCGGGACAACGGGTCGACAGCTCGCCTGCTCCCGCGGTTGAAGTTCCCCAGGCCGAGAAGCCCCAAGCGCTGCGCGTTTCGTTACGGGCGGAAGCCGCCGACAAGGAAAGCGAGCACCAAACGCCCCCCGCGGCGAACGACAAAAACGCGGCGCAAACGCTGAGCTATGCTGACACGCGCCGCGCTGGGCTCTACAAGCTGTCATGGCAAGTCGCACCCGCCCAAGCACAGAACAAAACCTTTGCCATCAATCCGGACGCGCGCGAGAGCCGGCTGGAGCGCATCGCTCCCGACGAACTGCGCGGGTTGTGGGGCGGCTACCAGCCAGAAGTGATTGCCGCCGCCTCGGCCGCCGACGCGCCCATCGCTTTGCGACCGCGCGAGATCTGGAGGCATTTAGCGATTGGCATGCTCGGGTTGTTGGTCGTGGAGTCATGCCTCGCGACATGGACCGGGCGGCAAAGGTAACTGGAGATTCGCTAATGACGATCAGAAAAGGGAAGAAGCAATAGAGGATTAATAACCCACATCATCCATTCTGACTCCTGACTCCTGACTCCTGACTCCTGTCTGCTGTCTGCTGTCTACTACCTACTATCTGCAATGAATTCCTTCTTCGACTGGCTGCTGGGTTTGAAGTCGTCGCCCGACTGGGTGCGCGGCCCGGACAGTCGTTGGCGTCTCGAGTTCCAGTCGTTGCCCGATGGACCGTGGGCTGTAGCGGCCGTAGCCGCGGCGCTGGTTGGCCTGGCGGGCATCTGGTTGCTCTATCGCCGCGAGGGGCGTTCGCTGTCCTTCGGGGTGCGATTGCTGCTCGGCGCGCTGAGGGCGCTGATTCTTGTCGGCATCTGCTTCATGCTGCTGGAAATGGTCGTGGTGATTACGCGGCAGGAAATGATTCCCTCGCGACTGTTGGTGCTGGTCGACGATTCGGAAAGCATGGGGCTCAAGGACGCGTATTCCGACAACTCGATAGCGCGCGAGGCGGCCGAAGGCATGGGGCTAAAAGACCCGGACGGCCAGCCCGATTTGACGGCGCTGCGCGAGCGCAGCCGGCTGGATCACGCCCGGCAAATCCTCGGCGAATCACTCAACAAGCTTCAAGAGGGTCGCGTCGTGTCGCTGTACGGCTTCGATAGTCAACTTAAGCCGCTCGACTCGAAAACCTCGCTCGCTGAATTGCGCGCCAGCGGCGCCGTCACTGGAATGGGCGACGCGCTCGCTGCGTCGCTGGCCGCGCATCGCGGTCAGCCCTTGGCAGGCGTGCTGCTGGTGACCGACGGCCGCTGGAACGCCGGCGCCGATCCTCGCGATATTGCCGCCCTGGCCGGCAAGGACGGCGTGCCGATCGTCTCGCTCGCGGTTGGAACGCCTGAAAAACCGCGCAATGTTCGGCTGGCGGATATCGAAGCCAACTCGAAGGTATTTCTCCGCGACCCGACCGATCTTAGCGTGCTGGTCGAATCGAGCGGGCTGAAGGATGCCACGGCCAGCGTGGCGCTCGAACAGCGACAGGAAGACGGTTCGTGGAAGGAAGTCGCCCGCGAGCAGATCGTACTCGGCGAAGACGCCGTGATCCAGCGCGTGAATTTCCGCATCACGCCGGAGGCGCTCGGGCACGTAGAATATCGGGCTACCGTTGGAGACGTCGGTCCCGAACTCAGCGCCGACGACAATTCCGATACCGCTTCGATCCACGTCGTCCGCGACCGCATTCGCGTGCTGCTGATCGCCGGCTATCCTTCCCCCGAAGTGCAATTCCTGCGAAATGCCCTGCTGCGCGACAATGCCTTGGAATTCGCCAGTTGGCTGCAAACGGCCGAGCCAGGCTACGAGCACATCGGACATCGGCCGATCCGTCGCTTGCCCAACAATCAGAAGGAACTCGACCAGTACGACGTATTGATTCTGTTCGATCCCGACGTTCGCGGCCTGGGCCCCACCTGGCCGGAATTGATCACCAAATTCGTCGGCGATGCAGGCGGCGGCTTGATCTACGTAGCGGGCGAACTCGGTTCGCAAAAATTATTCAGCCCCGAGGCGGGCGATGGCTCGAGCTTGGGCATCGGCGGACCCGAAAGCTCCTGGCTGAAAGTGTTGCCCGTGACGCGCGATCCGGGTTTGTATCAATCGTCGGCCGACGTCCGGCTCAGCTCGCGCGAGACCTGGACGTTGGAGTTGACGGCCGACGGCGCCGCCGACGCCATCTTCCAGTTCGCGCCCGACCCTAGCCGCAATCGCGAGATTCTGGCCAGTTTGCCCGGCATGTATTGGCACTTTCCGGTGACGCGCGCCAAACGGGGCGCCGTCGTACTGGCGCAGCATGGCGATCCGCGCATGCGAAACCAGTTTGGCCGGCACGTGCTGATGGCCACGCAACTTTACGGCCCCGGCCGCACCGTGTTCATCGGTTTCGACAGCACTTATCGCTGGCGTTATCTGCACGAAGGTTACTTCGACGGCTTCTGGGCCCGGCTGATTGATCGGGTTGGCCGCAGCAAAGTGCTCGACGCCCGCTATCCGTTTAAACTCGCGGTCGACAAGAGCGCGTATCGCGTCGGCGATCGCGTTACCGTTCGCGCGGAACTTCCGGAAGCTTCGACCGATGCAGCCGCCATCGGGGAGTTGCGAGGCGAGATCGAATGGGGCCCCGATACGGCCCAACCCTTGGCGCTCGAACCGCTCGCCGACAATCCGAGCATCTACGAGGCGACCTTCGCGGCGAACGAGGCGGGCGCTTACACGGCCCGCGTAGTGCCCGGCGTTGGCGCCGAACTGGAAAGCGGGCTGCGGCCGGCGACCGTTGAATTTCGCGTCGAGCCGCCCCATGCCGAGCGCGACAACCCGACCCTCGACCGGCCGCTGCTCGAGGAGCTGGCGCGATTATCGAACGGAACGGTGTTGGCGATGTCGCAGAAAGACAAGCTGCCGGCGGCATTCCGCACACACGAGGTCGCCCGTCCGCTCGAGTATCGCGACGAAATCTGGGATGCACCGCTCGTCTGCGGCGCCGTCATGTTGTTATTGACTCTCGAATGGGTGCTACGCAAGAAATACCGCATGGCGTGAACTCTCCTGAGCCGACTGAGATTGCACCGCCCGTTTCTCCTTACTACTCCTAACTCCTGACTCCTGACTCCTATCTTCCATCCCCATGTCCGCCGTACTCGAGCCCAACGTCATCCTGGAAAGCTTACGTCCGCGGCGCGATGCCGTGCGCCGCCGCTTGGCAAGCGTGCGCCGGCGCTTGCGCGGTCGATTGGCGCTGGCTGGTTTCAGTTGGGTTTGGACCACGCTAGTTTTGCTCGTCGGCGCCAGCCTGTTTGCAGACTGGCTGTTGCGGTTCAGCTTGCCCGTACGGCAAATTCTGCTGGCAATCGGAATCATCGCACTGGCGACGATTGCCTATCGCAAGCTGTTCCAACCCTTGACGCTGCGATTCGACGACTTGGATCTGGCCGCGATTCTCGATCGCCGCTGCCGCGGTTTTGGCCAGCGCGTGGCGGCCGTGTTGGAATTGCCGCGTTTATTGGAAGGCGAGATCGAGGCATCGCCCGGCATGGTTCGCGCCGCCGTTTTAGAGCATGCGCAAAGCGTGGAGGAGATGGATGTTTCCGCGGCCTTCGATCGGCGCGGGCCGCGCCGCATGACGGCGCTGATCGCCGCGACTGGCCTGCTGGCGGCGGCCTTTGTCTATCTGCAGCCCGAAACGGCCGCCCTTTGGGCGCGTCGCTGGCTGCAAGGCTCCAACGAGCGCTGGCCGCAACGCAACTATCTGTCGGTTGCCGGCCTGACC
>JAICIG010000037.1 GCA_025924495.1 Pirellulales bacterium
CCTTTCTCGAAAAACCCACTTGGGCTAGCGTCCTCGACGCGATGCTCGGATAGAAGCATGGGCAACCGCGGATAATTCCACCTTAGCCAATTGACAGTAACTGACTTTTCATAGAAGCAGGCACACTCCGTGTGCCGTCCGTCGCCTGCCGCTGCGCTTCGCACGCCAAAACGCAGGAACCGCCCAGCCGCTTCATTTTCCAACCTGGTACGGCAGACGGAGTCTACCTGCTACTTTGCGGACGCCAGGCGGACTGTGGGCGTGCTAGGCGCGGTCAGGGCGGACATTCTTGTCTGCCTTCGTTCGCGCAATCAACCGCTTCAGCAGAAAGAAGCAGGCACATTCCATGAGCCGCCCCAAAGTAGCAGGCACACTCCGTGTGCCGCCCGCCCTCCTGCCGCTGCGCTTCGCACTCCAAAACGCGGGAACCGCCCAGCCGCTTCGTTCCCCAACGTGGCACGGCACACGGAGTGTGCCTGCTACTTTGGCCGCCGCGTTATTGCCTTAACTGCCTATTGCGCGCGGAACGAGCCGGTAACCGCACTGGCGGACGACCAGGAGTGTCGCGGCGATCATCGCGGCGACGGCGCCCGCCATGGCCGCCCAAGGATAGGGATTGCGAAGTTCCGGCACGGCAGAGCCGAGATAATGGGCTGGAACCGCACCCGCCAGCGGGCAAGCGGCAACCGCTGCCAAGGCGCTTAGGCCAATCTTGCGCGGCGCGAGAATCGCCAAGGAGACGACGCAGCAGATCCAGCCATAGCTCAAAGGCACAGTCAACCCGACAATGACTCCGGCATCTTTGGCATGCGCTTCCACCAACCGGAAACACATCAGCAGCACGGCAACCGCGGCGGTAAAGCCGAACAAGAAGCGGATCGAGACTTGCAATCGCGCGCGATCGCCTTCGGGTTGTAGCTCCAAGCGAAACTGCGGACGAAAAAACCGCATGGCGGCGGCGACCACAAAGCCGGGCAGCATGGAGAGCGAAACGAGCAGGGCGAACGTCAGCAAATCATGGCCATTGCCATGTTTGGTAAAAATTGAAAGCAACATCAAGTAGCCCCAGACAACGGCGACAATTGCCAGGCGGACGCGCAGCGAGCGAGCGCTGAATCCCGCCCAGAAGCCGATCAAGCTGGCGTCGGCGAGTAACAGCGCCAGGAAAACAATCACGCTTGTCGCCGGCCAGGAGTCGTTGCTTCTCACGGCAAAAGCGCCCGCCGGCCCCGCCGCGAAGTGCACGGCGAGCAAGCCGCCAAGGATGGAGCGTCGTCGCTTCAAGGTCATAGGCAGTTCATATCCAACAATGCCAGTCCGCTTTCTTTCCGCCAGCTTTCAGTTTCGTCCACGGCCGTCGAGCAAGTCCAGCGCCACCAGCGCCAGGGCGAAGGCGATCGGCGTCAACCCAAGCGGAATGATGTTCCACATTAGGCCGCACACCACCACGGCCGCCAGGGCGACCAGCAGAAACAAGTGGCGAAGACTGAACTGGAAGCGATCTGGCAGAACTGGTCCTTCCGAGTTGGACATTGGCACAGCGGAGATTGCGGCGAAAGAATAATGACACAGTGAAGACATCGACGCCCCACTCGATGGCGAGCCGCCTAGCGGTATCATCCGTTACCCGTAGATAACCTGGCAGTGAACTGCGCCAGCGGCCGCCTTACGGGCTGACGGCGTTTGGGCCGCCGGCTGGCGTCGCGCCGCTCGCGGAACTCGCATTGGCGGTTGCGGCGGGCGCCGCGCCATACAGCCGGTCGCGGTACAGAATCAGTCCGTGGACGGCGTGATAGAGGCCGCCGCATTCCAAGTCCTGGTCCATCGTGGCGTCGAGCAGGTCGCACAAGAACAGCGCGGCGCGTTTCATCCAGTCGGCGTTCAGTTCCTCATCGGGCAGCGCCAAGACGAGAAACTCGAAGGTGTGGCCGGTGGAGTTGATGCGCAGCGCGATGTCGGGCGAGCTGCCGGAACGGGAGAAAAAGTTCGTGGAAAACCCGCCGTCGGGCTGCTGATATTCGTGCGCCTTGGCGATCGACTCGAGCACCTTGTCGTAACCGGCCTGCCAGCCGGCGGGCGCCTTGCCTTCTTCCAACTGCTTGTGCACCGCCTCGCCCCCTTCGGAGATATAGCGGTTCAGTGCGCAGGTAATGCCATACAAGCGGTGCGAGCCGCCGCACGCGCTGCCATTCAGGTCTTGCGCCGCCTCCATGCCAACCAGGCGCTCGATGGTCCACTCTTGCCCGTCGCGCGCCGTCCACTTGGCGTCGAGCGGCAAGTACTTGCTGAATGCCATCACCGTCCAGGTCGCTTCCATGCCCTCGTGCACGTCCCACTGGGCTTGCGTCACCAGATCGGAGACCCTGAACGTCTCGTCCTTGACTTTGATCTCGTCGTCAAGCGTCATGCCGCATTGCGACAAGTAGCCGAGCCATTGATCGTCGTGCCCTTCGCCGCTTTTGCTGCCAGGTTCTTCGACGTCTTTCAAGCCCTTCTCGCCCGGTACGAGCACCCAGCCTTTCAATTCGCCGCCATTCAACAGCCAAGGGAGCGCCGGCGTCGGTTTGCCATCGACGGTAATTTGCAAGTCGCGGCCGAAGCAGAGAATGCCGTGGACGATCTGCCAGGCATTGTTCACCTTGGGGTCCATTCGCCGGCTGCGCGCGCCGGCAATGGCGTCGTCAAGCCGCTCGCGCAGCTCATCCGCGTCGGAAACCGCGTTTTGCTCCGAGCTAGCCGAAGTCTCGGCGCCGGCTGTTTTGTCAGTGGCGAGATTGTTGAGCTGTTTGTTTGCCTGACTGGCCGACTGTGAGCAACCCGCAGACAGGACCAGCGCCATGCCCAGCGCCAGAAACAGTCTAGGGCGAACCTCTCGAAATGAACGGGCGCCAAATTGCAGCATGACAAAGACTCGTCTTAAGGAAGACTGAAGCACAACAAGCCGACCGCAGCAGGATCGATTGTCGAAGGTGGGATTGTTCCGTGAGCAAGCAAGAGTCGGGTTGTATCGACTCGTCCATGGCTTCGCTGCCGCCCCAGCCATGGACTCACGGAACCAACATACCACGCAAAGCACGACCGATCCAGACGCTTGGGGAATTTGCGGAAGCGGGGTGATCTGCGAGTATTTTTTGGTCGATTACCCCTGGTAACGCCTCGCCGCGCACTGGCTTGATGTGCATCGGAACCAGTCAACATAACGTTCCTTCCGAGTCGATCGATGAACGACCGCCGTCGATTGCTGACATTGTCGGTACTCGTGCTTATCGCCGTCTCACTGGCAGCGATGGGGATGACCGCCTGGCAACTGCTGCCCGCTGACCGCGGCGCCTGGCCGCTGGGGGCATTGCAGTTCGCGCTCGGCAGCACGGCAGTCATGATCTTCGGCGGCGCAACGCTGCTGCTGCGCGTGGCCCAGCCGCTCTTGCGCCGGCTGGAAGAGAGCGAGGCGCAAACCCGAGCCATCATCGAAACAGCCGTCGACGGCATTATCACGTTTGATTCACAGGGGGTCATTCGCTCGTGCAATCCGGCCGCCGAGCAGTTATTTGGCAGCCCGGCCGACGCATTGATCGGTCAACCCATCGATTCTGTGATCGAGCCCTCGCCGCTCGCTCAGCTTCCTCCGGGCGAACAGCAGACGACCGGCTGGCGCCGTGACGGCTCCCAATTCAAACTGGAATTGTCAATCGGCGCGCACGGCCGCAGCGATCCGCGCCATACCGCGATTTTTCGCGATGTGACGGACCGTAAGCGGGCCGAAGAGCAGGCGCGCGAACATCTGGAACAGTTGGAAATCGCGAAAGCGGGCGTGGAAGCCAAAGCCGCCGAACTGGCGAGGGCGAACCAGGAGCTCGACGACTTCACCTACGTCGCCTCGCACGATCTGAAGGAGCCGTTGCGCGGCATCAGTTCGTATTGCGGCATTCTGCTGGAAGAGTACCAGGATAAGCTCGACGAAAATGGCCGACGGATGATGAGTACGCTCGTCGTGCTATGCCAACGGCTCGACCAGTTGATCGACGATCTGCTGACGTACTCGCGCCTGGGCCGCGCGCCAGAACTAGACGACGTCGATCTGGACGAAGTGCTCGACCGCGTACTGGAGACCCTGGGACCCGCGATCGACGGCCGAGGCGGCATGGTCCGCCGCCTGGGCAAGTTGCCGGTGGTGCGCGCCGACGCGACGACGATCGGCCTGGTGCTGCAGAACCTGATCTCCAACGGGCTGAAGTTCAACGACCAGGGGTGTCCCGAAGTCGAGATCGGCTCGATCGGTGGCGACCCGCTGACGATTTACGTCCGCGACAATGGCATCGGCATCGAAGCTCGTCATCATGAAGCCGTGTTCGCCATGTTCCGCCGGCTGCATGGCCGGCAAAAGTACGAAGGGACAGGCGCTGGGTTGTCGATCGTGCGCAAGATTGTCGAGGCGCATGGCGGCCGAGTCTGGCTCGAATCCGAACCGGGCCGCGGATCTACCTTTTTGTTTACCTTGTCTGCGGGGGGCGCCGTTGAGAGCGAGCCGAGCGAGCATGCGATTGCCGCTCCGGCCTGGCAACGTCATCCGGCCGCCTTGGCGGCCGCACGAGGTTAACCATGGCGACTACCATCGAACGTCACCCACGATCTGCAAACCAGGCCGCCGCGACATTGCGATTGCTGCTGGTCGACGACAGCCTGGCAGATCGCGTCCACCTGTCGTGGTTGTTGCGACGCGGGCTGGGCGCTCAAGTAGAAATCCTGGAAGCCGAGGACGGCGCCAGCGCCCTGGAGTTGCTGCGCCGGCAACCGGTCGACCTGATGCTCGTCGATTATTTGCTGCCCGACATGAACGGACTCGACGTGCTCGATCGCCTGCAGGAATTGCCTTGTCAGGTGGCGACGATCTTTTTGACCGGCCAAGGGAACGAGAAGATCGCCGCCGAAGCCATCAAGCGCGGCGCCCACGACTACTGTGTCAAACGCGACCTGGCCTGGGAGAAGCTGGAGCGGACGGTTTCGCAGTCGCTTGCGGCGGTACAGCTCAAGAAGCAGAACGCTCAGATGGTCGACCAGTTGCGGCGCACGCATCAGGAACTCGACCATTTCGTCCGCGCGTTGTCCCACGATATGAGCGCGAATTTCATGCTGCTCGACGACTCGTTTCGCCAACTACGGCGGACGTGTGAGCCCTCGCCGCTGGCCGACATGCTCGAAGGGTTCTCGCATGTGGAGGCCTGCTTGCGCGAGTCGAAGCGGTTTGTCGACGATTTGGTGACCTTGGCCCGGACGGGCTCCATTCACATGGAGCCGGAACGCGTGGAGCTGGGACCGCTTTTGGAAGAAGTGCTGTTCGAATTGGCGTCTCTGCTCGATGAGCGCGGGGTGCGCGTGATCGTGGCGCCGAAGATTCCTGCGGCGTGGTGCAATCGCGGCCGCGCCAAGCAGGTTTTCGTCAATCTGATCCGCAATGCGGTGCGGCATGGTTGCGACCGCGAGCGGCCGGAAATCAGCATCTCGGCGATCGATCCGGCGGCCATGCCGCAGCTCCAACGCTTCGTTTGGCTGCGGGTGCATGACAACGGGCAGGGCATTCCGGCGCCAGCTCGCGACGAGGTCTTTCTGCCCGGCAAACGCCTGGCGAATGCGCACCAGGAGGGAACGGGCATGGGGCTGGCGATCGTGCGCAAGATCATCGACCACTACGGGGGCCGGATCTTCGTCGATTCCACTTGCGAGACGGGCGCCGCATTCATCTTCTCGTTGCCGGCGGCGTCTGATGGGCCTGCGGCGTCTGGCTGAAATGCCACGGCAGCGATCTTGCTCTTTTTGCCGCCGGGCGGTTACGTTGATGGAGAGCCGCGCCGCAAGAGGACCCGGCGGCTGCGCTCGATATCCAAGGAAGGGTGGCGTGTGAATCTGGTTTTCGTGTCGGCGGCGCCGCTGCGTCTGCTTTTGGCTGGCGCCGCGCTCGGCGGCTTGCTGATCTTCGCTCTAGTTTCAGAGCCCGACGCATCTTGCGGAGCGCTGCTTTGTTTTCTCGCGGCGTTGTGGCCGGCGCTGCTCGCGTTGGGCGTGGTGAATGCCCGCGATAGTTGGCGAGCGTTCGCCCTCGGCGGATTCTTGCCTGCCTTGGCCGCCTTTATTCTGGCCTTCGGCCTGCTCTTGATCGGCGCCGCCAACGAAGATGCTTTGCTGAGCGAGGCGCTCGAGAGGGCTGCCCACGCGAGGTTCGGCTTGGCCGCCGTCTGGCTGCTCGCCGGCTGCGTCGGACTGGCCGCTGCGGCGCTGCGGCATTTAGCGCTGCTGGACCTGCGCCAGGTGCCGATCGCCTGGCTTAAGCCGCAATTTCGGCTGCGAACGCTGTTTGTGCTGGTTGCCATTATTGCGGCTTGGGCGGCGAATTACCGTGTTCAGGCGCTGCGCTCCCGCCAAGAGCAAGATGCGCTTGAGGCCTTGACCCAGTCGGGCGCTCGGGTGTTATCCGAAGCCGGCGACCGCTACCCGAGTTGGGTTTCGTACCTGCTTGGCCCTAGCTTTCACAACACGTACTACAGCGTCATCCTGCAGGCGCCCCAACTCAACGAGGACACCTTCGCTCGACTAGAGCACGTGCCGCACCTGGTCGATCTGACGGTCGAAGGTCCTGCGAAATCGGAAGCCGAAGTGGAGCAACTGATCGATCGCTTCCCGCAGTGTCACGTCTGGCGGCAATGATGATCTTGCGGACATGGCCTGACACTCGGCATGCCACGGCTCAAAACGCGCGAATCAACTTTTCCAGCCGCCGACGATAGCTGAAATGCTCGACTTCGAGCAGATGCCGCGTGGAATTCAAATAACGAATGCCGCGGCCCAAACCTTCGTTCCGCGCGGCTATCCTACGGCGGAACCGATCTGCAGCGGATGGATTGCGATCTAATGCGTCGAGGAATTTCGCGATCAGTTGAGCCTGGCGATCGACAAGGCCGAACTGGCCGCTGTCGGGCTGAATCAATCCAACGACGGCCAGGTTGTTGTAGTGCGGATGGAACACGTTCAGATACAAATCCGGCCGCCCCTCGCGCCAGTTGAGATGTTCGCGATCGATGAATGGGAAACTGATCCTGTAGCCGGTCGCGTACACGATTACGTCGATTGCTTCAGTTGTGCCGTCGACAAATCGCACGCAATCGCCGCATAGTTCCGCCACATTGCGCTTAGGGCGAATGGAGCCGTGCCCCACGTAATAGAGCATCTGCGAGTTGATGATTGGGTGCGATTCGAATAGCCGATGGTCGGGTTTCGGCAATCCGAAACGCTCGGGCGCGCCCAGCACCCAGCGGATGACGGCGCCGGCGATTGTGCGGCGCAGGGCCAAAGGCAAACGCCAGCGCAACAACCGCTCGCCCACCTGGTCGGCCGGTTTGCCGCGAATGTACTTGGGCAGATAGTGATAGCCGCGCCTCACGCTATGAAAGGTGCACGCCGCGTTCTGGGCCGACTCGACGGCGATATCGCAGCCCGAATTGCCCGCACCGACGACCAGCACGCGCCGGTCGCGCAACACTTCAGGCGTCTTGTACTGGGCTGAATGGAGCGAGACGCCGTTGAAGCTGCCGGGATACTCCGGCAGCTTGGGATCCCAATTGTGACCGTTGGCAATGATCACGCCGCGATAGCGCCGCGTTTCGCTGCGCGAGGATGGCGAGCTGGCTGACGGCTCCTCGGACGAGTCTGAGCCGTTGACGTTGGCGACGCTCTGGTTGCTTATCGTCACGTCCCAATAAGGGCCGTGCGGTCCTTGCTCCGCGGCCGGCTCGATGCGCTCCACCGTTGTGTGGAATTCGATGTGGGGATAAAGATTGAAATGCCGGGCGTAGGAGCGAAGGTACTGCCAAACTTGCTCATGGCTCGGGTAGTCGGGGTACTCCGCCGGCATCGGAAAGTCGACGTACTCGGTCAGCGGCTTCGATGAAATCAGGTGCGTCGAGCGATAGACGCTGCTGTGCGGCTTGCCGTAGTACCAATTGCCGCCGACGTCATCCTCGCGCTCCAGGCAATCGAACTCGATGCCGCGGGTCAGCAAATGCTTCGCCGCCGCCAGCCCGGAAGAACCGCCGCCGACGATACAGTATTTCGAGCGGAAATCCTGGGGGGAGTGCTGGGCCAAAGATGCAGGATTAGGCGAGGTCACGGGATTGGGCGTATCGAGTCATGCGAAATACCGTTTTTCTCACCTTAAGCCTAGACCGCGAAACTTCAAACCCATCTTGATCCATCCAGTCTAAAGTGTTACAAGACTGCACCTTGCACCGTTTCGGCTGAGTACGAAATGCGTGGCAGGCGCCGGACTGGGGCCGCCGGACTGGCCTTAGTTAGCGATTCTGGTTCGATCTTAGCCCGAGCGATCACGGATGTATCGTCGGCACGGACAAAAACTTGGCCTGGTCTTTCTGGCGTGCGACCTGTCGGTCACCGCCGCCAGTTGGTTCGCGGCTTACTTCCTGCGTTATGGCCTGTGGCCTTCGCCCCACGGGGTGCCGGGACTGCCGCTGGTGGCGGACCAATTGCCGACGATCTTGTTGTTGGCTGGCGTCGCGTATCGTCTCTGCGGCTTGTACGAGATCCATCGCCTGCGCGAGTTGCCGCGCGAGCTGGGCGTGGTGTTCCAGGCCAGCGGGCTGTTGTTCTTATTTGCCATCGCCGCGGTTTTTTACCGCCGTGATCTGTACGAATCGCGGCTTGCGCTGGCGATCTTCGTAGCGCTCAATGCCGTCGCCTTGGCGGGCGTGCGCCGCGCGGTGTGGCGAGTCTTGAAATACCTGCGCAGCCGCGGCTTGAATTACGGCCGGGCCGCGATCGTCGGCGCCGGACGAACGGGGCGGCTGGTGGCGCAGACGATTCTGCGCAATTCGTGGACCGGCCTGGAGGCGGTCGGCTTTATCGACGCGCCGAGCAAGGTCGAGCCGGCCGGCTTGCCGCGACTGGGCACGATCGACCAATTGGCCGAAATCGTCGAGCGACATCGCATCGATCATGTGTTCGTGGCCCTGCCCCTTTCCCGGTATGGCGAACTGCCGGCCGTCTATCGCGCGCTAGAGAACGTGCTGGTCGAGGTGCAGTTGGCGCCCGACCTGCCGAACCTGGCCGGCATGCGCATCCGCTCGATGGAGATCGACGACGTCGCGTTCCTCAGCCTGCGCGGCAATCCGCAATACGGCTGGCGCCGCATCGCCAAACGCGGCATGGATCTGGCAGTCGGTGCGCTGGCCTTGGCCATCGCGTTCCCGCTGATGTTGGCGATTGCCATTGCGATTAAGCTCACCAGCCGGGGTCCGGTCTTGTTCCGACAGCCGAGAGCCGGGCTGGGCGGGCAGCCGTTCAATATGCTCAAGTTCCGCAGCATGCGGATCGACGCCGAAAGTTCGAGCGGTCCGGTGTGGGCCACGCGGCACGATGACCGTTGCACGCCGCTGGGGCGCTTCTTGCGGCGCTGGAGCCTGGACGAACTGCCGCAACTATTCAACGTGCTGGCCGGAGACATGAGCCTTGTCGGACCGCGACCCGAACGGGGCGTGTTCATCGAGAAATTTCGCCGGCAGATCCCCAACTATTGCCAGCGCCACCAGGTCAAAGCAGGCATCACCGGTTGGGCCCAAATCAACGGTTGGCGAGGCAACACCTCGCTACGGCGGCGGCTGGAGTGCGACCTGTACTACATCAGCAACTGGTCGCTGTGGCTCGACATCAAAATCCTCTGCCTGACATTGCTACGCGGAATCAAGCACCGCAACGCGTATTGAGTTGTGAGCGGCTGGCGGCAAAGCTCGAGCGATGACCCAGTGTTGGTTCGCCTTCGCCCAGAGCCTATGCCCAGCGCCTTGGGCTGGCTGCTCTGTCTTAGCCGTAAAGCGGCTGCGGATTACCGCTTTCTCCGCGAACCTTCACGCCAGAATCGAATGAATCGGCCGGCCGCCGTGGGCGATCGGAATCGGACGGCCAAGCTGATCGGGCAAGGTCGTTTCCGGATCGATACCGAGCGTGTGATAGATCGTCGCGCAAATGTCTCCTGTGCTGACCGGCAGATCTTTCACATAAGCGCACTGGCTGTCGCTCGCTCCATGCACCGTGCCGCCGCGAATGCCGGCGCCGGCCATCAGAACCGAATAGCAAAACGTCCAATGATCGCGGCCGCCGTTCGCGTTGATCTTGGGCGTGCGTCCAAAATCGGTCAGCACGACCACTAAGGTTTCGTCAAGCAGACCGCGGTCGTGGAGATCTTCCATCAGCGCGCCGTAGGTCAAGTCGAGGTACGGCAGGTTGTAGTCGCGCAAAATCGGGAAGTTTCGCACGTGGGTGTCCCAACAGTCGAACTGCAGCTTGAGACGCTCCCAGTAGCAGTCCCACGTGACATTCACGAACCGCACGCCTGCTTGAACCAGCCGTCGCGCAATCAGCGCACTCTGGCCGAACAGCGTGCGACCGTACTTATCGCGCAGTTTTGGATCCTCCTGCTCCAAATCGAACGCAGCCTTGGCTTCGGCCGAGGTCAATAACCCGAAGGCGCGCTGCCGCTGGCGATCGAACTTGTCGAGCGAAGGTTGATCTTCGCGAGCGCGCAACTGATCGTCGATTTGCGCAAGCAAGCTGCGTCGCGAGTTGAGCCGGTCGATCGTCAGACCTTCTTCGAGCGCGCTGTTGGGCAGCCGCGGTTCGCCGCGCAGCACTTGCGGGTGGCCGGGACTCTCGCGCGGGGCGTCCTTATCGATGTAAGGACTGCACTCCGTGTAGAGCGGATCGTAACGTTGTCCCAAGAAGCCGCCGTACGGCCCCGGACGGCGGATGTTCTGCCCCCAGCCCAGATAGCACGGCATGTAAACATACGCCGGCAACACGCCGGGCGACTTGTTCAAGTATTCGCACACCGAGCCCATGCTGGGCGGGTAGCTGTCTTTGGTCGAGACAATATTGTCGAGCGGCTGTTCGTAGCCCGTGTAACTGGGCAGCGTATTGTGGCAGCCTGCTTTGTGGTTCACGCTGCGGACAATCGCCGCCTTGTGCATCCACCTGGCTGTCCGCGGCAACAGCTCGCAGACCTGAATGCCTGGCACGCAGGTGTCGATCGGCTTGAACTCGCCCCGGACCTCGGCCGGCGCCTCGGGTTTCAGGTCGTACATATCCTGCGCCGGCGCACCGCCCAACAAGTACAGCACGATGACGCTTTTAGCCTTGCCGGGCAAGGCGCCGGCAGACGCCTGAGCCTCTTCCAGCTTGAAGAGCTGCGGCAGGCTGAGTCCGCCCAGCATGGCCAGGCCGCCGGCGCGTAGCGTTTCGCGACGCGTGAATCCATCGCAGCAACGACGCGGAGAACCGAGCATCGTGATCATCGCGGCCATCTCCTTTTGCACGGCTGATTCGGTCAACACGACCAACCAACACGCCCCGGAGCAACGCATCGATGATTGTTTATAGTTCTGCGGTAGAGAAAAGGCAATCTTGATGACACTCAGACCCAGGCCGGTGCGCGTGAATCACGAAAACGTCAAAGAACGTTGTTCCTGGGTGCGCAAAAGACGACCGGCGAAGAGATATGACGATGAGCGAGCGGCTCTGCACTGGCATGCTTGCCGCCAGCTTTAGCTGGTGGTAAGAGAGCCATTCATGAACCGTCGTCCCGCCGGCTTTAGCCGGCTTCCACTGGAAGAGGGCGCAGTCTGTTCGCAAGCGCCTGAAGGCTTGCACAAGTCGGCTAAAGCCGATTGATGACAACAAATGCTCTTGCTCGAATCCCACCAGCTAAAGCTGGCGGCAAAAGAGAAAAGCCTGGCTGCTGAGTTTCCCGCGGGCTGGGATTGGGAAGTTATTCGATCCCTATTGCTCACGGCTGGGTGAGGCCGAAGCAGTAGAGATGTCCGGCGGTGCGGAAGTAGATCTTGCCATCGACCAGCGCGGGCGTGGCATAAACGTCTTCGCCGAAGTCGGCGGTGCTGAGCGTCTTCCATTGTTTCTCGGCGCTGACGACATTCAGCTTGCCTTGCTCGTTGGTCACGTAGATCTTGCCATCGCCGGCGACGGGCGAGCTGTAGTAGTTGCCGGTGGCGCCGAGTCGTCCGTACTTCAGCATCTGGCCCGACTTGGCGTCGAGGCAGGACAAGATGCCGCCGTCTTTGACGGTGAACACCAGCCCCTGGTAATACAGCGGCGATGCACAGAAGGGCACGAACTTGTCGCTTTCCCATAACTGGTGCGACTTCGTCACATCGCCGGCGCCGCCGGGCTTGATGGCGATCACGACGTTGCGCGATTGATCGAACAGGCCGCGGAAGTATTCATACTCGGCCTGCGTGATGCCGCCGCTCTTGTCGCGATCGACTTGCGTAAAACGCTGCTTGATGTCGCCGTCGGGCAGTTCGCTTTCCTGAAATTCGTTGTCGCCATTGGCATCGTATTCGGGCGCCACCTTGTCGAACGGCTCGACGGTGATCCGCTCGTTGGCATCGCCCCCCGCCGACCAGCCGGCCACATACAACATGCCGTCATCGCCGACGACCGGCGTCATGCACACCGTGCGGGCGATGCCGCGCACGGTCCACAGCTCGCGGCCCGTTTCGAAATCGTAGCCCACGACGCGCAGCGTGCCGGCGACGACGATTTGCTTGCGACCGTCAGCCTCCCAGATCACCGGCGTGCAGTAGTTGCGGGGAAATTCCGAGCGATCGGTGCGCCAGATCGTTTTGCCGGTGCGTTTGTCGAAAGCTTCAAGGAACGAATCGGTGTCGTGGTCCTGGCAGAGAATCACCCAATCGCCGGCGATGATGGGCGAGCTGCCTGCGCCGAAGTCGTTGTTGAACGGACCCATCGGCCGCTTCCAGAGCAGCTTGCCGTCGAGGTCGTAGCAGTACAAGCCGCTGGAGCCAAAGAGGCTGACGACGCGCTCGCCGTCGGCGGCGGGCGTCGGCTGGGCGTAGCTGCCGATGCGATGGATGGTTTCCAAAGTCGCATGAGGCGCCTCGACCTCCCACAGAACTTTGCCCGTGCTGCGATCGAGAGCCATGGTCAGCAGTTGCTGATCACGAACGGCGGAGAGATAAATCCGCTTGCCGACGACAACGGGGGACGAGTGCCCGGCCGGCAAAGCCGCTTTCCAAATGACATTGATCTCGGGGCCGATTTCGTCGGGAAGTCGATGTTTGCCTTCCGCGCGGCCCGAGCAATTGACGCCTCGGAACTGAGGCCAATCGGCAGCTTGAGCCTGCGAAACGATCGCCCAAGACAAGGTCAGGCCAAGCGACAAGAGGCAACGAAACATCGGCGAGATCTCCAGATTCATGCGATCGCGTTGGGACGCCTCACCGGACACATGCCCGTCGGGCGAGTCGGGGCCATTATCGGTCGCCGCCTCGACTGCCACAAGCCGCGGCGGCTGCCGGTTCCCTAAACGTGCGACCGACCCCATAATTGAAGCCGCGACGATTGGGCGAATTGTGAACGCGAGTCTCAGACGCATCTTATTGAAATGAGCGAGGGCCGGCATGAAAGACTTTCTCTGTTATTACGTCACCAAAGAAGGTCGCGGTCCGGCACACGCGGAAGTCACGCGGCGTTCGCTGGGCGAACTGCCCGACGGCGAAGTGCTGATCAAGGTCGCCTATTCGTCGCTCAATTATAAGGACGCCCTTTCCGCCACAGGACATCCCGGCGTGACTCGCAGATTTCCGCACGTGCCGGGTATCGACGCATCAGGCACGGTCGTGGAAAGTCGCTCAGACCAATGGAGCGCCGGCGATGAAGTGCTGGTCACCAGCTACGACCTGGGGCAAAACACCTGGGGCGGCCTTGCTGAATATATTCGCGTGCCTGCCGCGTGGGTCGTGAAGTTGCCCTCGGGACTGTCGCTGCGCGAAGCGATGATTCTCGGCACCGCGGGGTTCACGGCCGGCATGGGGCTCGATGCATTAACCCAACATGGCATTGCGCCGGCTCGCGGAGAAATCGTCGTCAGCGGCGCCTCGGGCGGAGTCGGCAGCCTGGCCGTGGCGATTCTGGCCAAGGCCGGCTATCGGGTCGTCGCCTCGACAGGCAAGAGCGACTCGCACGATTTGCTTCGCCGCCTCGGCGCCGCCGAAATCATCGGCCGCGAGCAACTCGTCGACGAAAGCGACAAGCCGCTCTTAGCCGCGCGGTGGGCCGGCGCCATCGATACGGTCGGCGGCAAGACGCTGGCCACCATCTTGCGTTCGGCGCAGCAGGGCGCCTGCATCACCGCCTGTGGTTTGGTGGGCGGCATCGAGCTGCCGATCACCGTCTATCCGTTCATTCTTCGCGGCGTCGACCTGGCCGGCATCGACTCGGCCGAATGTCCTCGCGAACGGCGATTGCGCGTCTGGCAGAAGCTGGCCAGCGACTGGAAGCCTGGTGATTTAGAGCAATTCGTCACCGAGTCGAACCTCAGCCAACTAGGCGGGCACATCCAAGAGATTCTCAAAGGCCGCGTCACTGGCCGCGTGCTTGTCAAGCCGGCGGCGTGAGCGATTCGACAAATCTGTTAAGGCTGATTGAACGTTAAAAGCGACGAGTCTGCGGTGGATTTGTATCGAAGACATGCAAACCGCCCCTACGCTAACTCAACAGTCATGTACGAAACCTTCGAGCACACCGCCGATCTTGGGCTGCGCGTCAAAGCGGCCGATCTGCCGGCGCTGTTCGCCGAGGCGGCAAAGGGGCTGATGTCAGTGATTGTGGCGAACCTCGAGGAAGTGAAGCCTGTCCGGGAAATGACCCTGGAGGTTGCCGGCGATGCGCTCGACGAGTTGCTCTTCGATTGGCTGAGCGAAGTGCTGTATGCCTTCGAATCGGAACATTTATTGCTCTCTGAATTTGTCGTCGAATTGACCGGCGCGGGTGTGAAGGCGACTGCTCGCGGCGAGCCGCTCGATCTCGGCCGGCATCAGCTCGAGCACGAAGTGAAGGCCATTACCTACCACGGGCTGAAAGTGGAACAAACGGCCGAAGGCTGGCTGGCGGAGGCGATTCTCGACATCTGATCCGCGGCCTGAGTCAGAAAAGGCAAAGCGACGACCATGGAAAAAAGCGGATACGCAGGCCCGCTCGAACGGGTCACGGATTACTGCTGGCGGATTCCCAAATCGTACAAGCAGGGGATGCGCGTCGACGGCTTGATCTATGCCAGCGAGGCGCTGATCGAACAAATTCGCGGCGACCAGGCGCCCGAGCAGGTGGCCAATGTCGCCTGCCTGCCCGGCATTCAACGCGCGAGCCTGGCCATGCCCGATATTCATTGGGGCTACGGTTTCTGTATCGGCGGCGTGTGCGCCACCGACCCGGCCGACGGAGGCGTGATCTCGCCGGGCGGCGTGGGCTACGACATCAACTGCGGCGTGCGCCTGGTCAGCACGAACCTGACGTTTCCAGAGGTTCAGCCGCATCTGACTCCGCTGGTGGAAGGACTGTTTCGCCGAGTTCCGACCGGCGTCGGTCGCGCGGGCAAGTATGTGTTCGACCAGCGCGAACTGAAGCGGTTGATGGGCGAAGGACCGAGCCGGCTCGTCGAGAAAGGCCTGGCCGTGCCTGGCGATATCGATCACACCGAGGCGCATGGCCGGCTCGAAGGCGCCGAGCCCGAAGAGGTCAGCCCGCGGGCCCTGGAGCGCGGTAAGGACCAGTGCGGCACGCTCGGCTCGGGCAATCATTTCATGGAGGTGCAGGTCGTCGAAGAAGTATTCGACGAGACAGCCGCCAAGGCGATGCATCTTCATCAGGGGCAGGTCGTGGTGATGATCCATTCCGGGTCGCGCGGCCTGGGCTACCAGGTGTGCGATGACGCGCTGCGGCTGCTGCGCAAAGCGCCGGAGAAATACGGCATTGATCTACCGGATCGACAGTTGGCTTGCGCGCCGGTTGAGAGTGCCGAAGGCCGGCACTACTTGGGGGCGATGCGCGCCGCGGCGAACTACGCCTGGTGCAACCGGCAGTTGCTGATGTGGCAGGCGCGCGAAGCGTTCGAGAAGATCTTCGGCACGCCGTGGCAAAAGCTGCAGATGAACCTGGTCTACGACGTGGCGCACAACATTGCCAAGTTCGAAGAGCACATGGTCGATGGAGAAAAGCGGCGGCTTTGGGTGCATCGCAAAGGCGCGACCCGAGCGTTTCCGCCGAACCATGCCGAAGTGCCCGACATGTATCGTCGCATCGGCCAGCCGGTGATCATTCCCGGCGACATGGGACGCGCCAGTTGGGTGCTCGTCGGTCAGCCGGGCAGCATGGAGCAAACTTTCGGTACGGCGTGTCATGGCGCCGGCCGCGTGATGAGCCGCACCGCCGCGGTCAAGCATGCGCAAGGCCGCCGCATCGATCAGGAGCTGGCTGCTCGCGGCATCATCGCCCGCGCTCGCAGTTGGAAGGGATTGGCCGAAGAGCAGCCCGAGGCCTACAAAGACGTCAGCCTGGTCGTCGACGTCGTGCATCGCGCCGGGCTGGCCAAGAAAGTCGCTCGCCTGCGGCCGATTGGCGTGATCAAAGGCTAAAACAGGCAATATTCAGTTAGCCCACGATCGTCTTCAGGTCTGAGCTGACGGGCCTTCGAATTCGGGATAAAATACGAGCGAGAAATCTTCATCCCAAGAGCCCTGCCCCATGTTGCACATCGCCCGCTTCGTTTTTGTCGCCGTCGCTCTGGCGCCGGTCGTCGCCGTTCGCGCTCAGGAGAAGAGCGTCAATCCTGGCATCAATAAGAACTTCGAAAAGCCCGACGTCTCGGAGTTTGTTGGGCGATTCGAGAAGGAAGGTCGCGATGCGTTCGATCATTCGCAAGAGATCGTCGCTGCATTGAAACTGAAGCCGGGCATGGCGGTCGCCGACATCGGGGCGGGCACCGGGCTGTTTGCGCGCAAGTTTTCGCCGCTGGTCGGCGAGTCGGGAAAAGTGTACGCCATCGACATCTCCGACGAGTTCGTGAACCACATTGCCGATCTGGCCCGCGCACAGAAGCTGAAGAACATCATCGGCGTCGTGTGCAAGCCCGACTCCGTGGAACTTCCACCGGCATCCATCGATCTCGCGTTCATTTGCGACACGTACCATCACTTCGAGTTTCCGCAAAAGACGTTGCGCTCGATCCATCAAGCGCTGCGACCGCACGGCCAGCTCGTGTTGATCGACTTCCATCGCATCCCCGGCGTGAGCAGCGAGTTTGTCATGGGCCACGTCCGCGGCGGGCAGGAAGTGTTTGCCAAAGAAGTTGTTGACGCGGGCTTCAAGCAAGTCGAAGAAAAGAAAGACTTGCTCAAGGAGTCGTACTTCCTACGCTTCGAGAAGCTCGACGACTGAGACGGGCAACTGTTCAGCGCATGCTCGTAGCGGATGGCACAGCGAGACGCTTCTGAGCGGGCTAGTCCCGTAGAGCCGACAGGCGCGCCGGCTCCTGCCGCCCATTAAAGGGGCTTCACAAGCAAGCAAATCTTCGCGGACAAGGCTCCAGAGGCTCGCGCCGCCTGACTACAGCCTGCCGCTGCTCCGCACCTAATGCGAGCCATCTTCCAGGGCTATAAGCGCGCGGGCTGGTGGATCAGCAATCTTGAGTCCATCGGGGTGCAGCACAACCCGCATTCTCCGCGCTACCCCATTCGCGGGCGGCCGGCGGTCGAGAATGAACCTAGAATTCCGATGATCAATTCGCGCGTGCTTTTGGCGGCTCGGTCCGTTCGAGGGGAAGAAACCATGCTCCGCTTCCATCGCAGCTTATTTCGCGTTGCGGTCGTGTGCCTGGCGCCCGCATTCTTGATACAAGCGGCCAGGGCGGCAACGAAAGAATTGGAGCAATCGGCAAAACAGGCTTCGCCGACCAGGGAAGCGTCTGCCGAAGCGGTCGCGGAAGCAGATCCGCCTGAACAGGTCCCCGCCGGGCAGCCGCAAGGCCAGCGCTGGCGATATCGGTTTTATCATGGGCGCTGGTGGTATTGGCTGCCGAGCGAGCGATGGGTGATCTGGAACGGCGAAAAGTGGATCGACCATCAACCGTTCGTCGCCGTCCCGCAGTCGAGCGCCACCTGGAACAATCGCGCGACCGGCACAGGACTCGACTGGTCGAAGTGGTCAACGCTCGACACATCGAGCTTCGACAAAATCGACGCTTCGCTCGGATCGGACAGTTCGGGCTATGCGTGGACGCGGTCCCCGTTGGGTTCTTCCTACTCGCCGCTGGCTCACGCGCGGGCGATGCCTGACTCGGACAACGCCGTGTTGGAGCGCTCTCGTTGGTCGCTGGGCGTTTCGGCCAACGAGCGAAGCTTGGAACAATCGTTCTGGCCGCGTAGTTACTATTTCAACAACCAGGCTTATTACTCGCCCGGCTACAGTTCGCCCCTGTATCGCCACTCTTACCTGCCAGCGCCCGTTGGCCAATTCAACTACAGCACCAGCGCCGGCGGATACATGGGAGGCGCTCTGACGAACGGGATGGCCAACGGCTTCTTGAATCGTTGGCCCTAACGGGCGGCCGGGCGTTCTGTTCGCGCCTAGTGAGTTTTGCGTTTGGTCTGCAAGTCTTGCTGGCGGAAAGAACGGAGCAGCTCCGCTTCAGCGGATTCAAGCGTTCGCAACGTCTCTTCCAACTCGTCGAAGTCTTCCGGCTCCGCGGATGCGGTAGCAAATTTTGCCCGCAGCTCTTGCGATTTGGCGAGCAGCTCGTGAATCTCACGATGCATGGGCCACTCTCTCATTCCCTAGCTTAGCGAATCCGCTTTTCGCCGGTGCATCTCCTCCAACGACAACCCACGATTCGTAGAATGCAAAGCCGGCGCCAAGTTATTAATTTGTCGGGCGGTGTTTTTGCGCAAACCCGGTCGAGATCGTGCAAACAGCGTACAAAATGCCTGAGCGCGGCGGGAAACCTCGTTGAGCTCGGACCGGAATGCGATCGTCGCCTCAGTCCGCGTTCTGGCATGCCGGACAGCCGGCAGTGGGCGAAGAGTGATCAGCACGCAAGAAAGCGAGCCCGCGCGACACAGACAGCGCGCCCGTAAGCACGACACACCAGGCGGCAAAGTGCAGCAAACGACGGCGACTGGCCAGGCCGAGCATCGCGCCGCCGCAGCCAGTGAGGACCATGATTGG
Organism: Pirellulales bacterium; assembly: GCA_025924495.1. Next base: position 19,096 of record JAICIG010000037.1, read on the forward strand.
CAGGGTGCCCAGGCCGAACAGCCCCATGTGCACAAACCCCATCGCTAAATTGCCGGTGCTAGCGGCCAAGGCGAGGTAGGCGTACACCAGCCCGCACGGTAACAGGCCGTTCGCCATGCCGGCCAGAAACACTTGTCCCAACTTGGGCGCGGCCAGGAATGAAGCGAAGAGTGAGGCGGTCAGGCACGGCGTCCGCCGCGCCGCCGGCCGCAAGTAGTTCCATACGCCGGCCGACTTCAGCCCTTGCACGATCAATAGCGCCCCAGCCGTCAGACACAGCCAGGCTTGCACGTGGACCATTGGCGGCAGAGCGCGCGAGAGCCGCCACCCTCCATAGCCGACGATGGCCCCCGCGGCAGCGTAAGTAAAAATACGCCCGGATGCGTAGGCAACTTGGCGGACGAAGTTGGCTCGCCAGTTCGGCGCGGCGGCGCCGATGGAGAACACGAACCCGCCACACATGCCGACGCAGTGCGACGAGCCGAGCAGACCGCCGACGAAGATCATCAACAGTTCCATGTCGTCAACCGCAAGGAATTGCCGATCACCAGCACGCTGCTGAGCGTCATGGCCGCCGCGGCCCAGATCGGATTGAGCTGTCCGCTGGCGGCCAGGGCGATGCCGAGCACGTTGTAGAAGCAAGCCCAAAACAAGTTTTGCCGGATCGTGCGCACGGCCGCGCGCGAGAGCGACACGGCCCAGGCCACGCGCCGCAGATCATCGCCCAGCAAACAGACCTCGGCCGACTGCCGCGAAACATCGGCCCCGCAGCCCAAGGCAATGCCGACGTCGGCAGCGGCCAGGGCCGGCGCGTCGTTGATGCCGTCGCCGACCATCGCTGCGGCTTTCCACGTCTTTCGCAACCGCTTGACCGCCGCTACCTTCTCTTCAGGCAACAGCGCGCCTTCGACCAGTATGCCTAATCGTTTGCCGATTCGCTCGGCGCGGGCTGCGGAGTCGCCCGTCAGAATTGCCGCCTCGAGCCCGGCAGCGCGACAATCTTTGATGGCTTCGCCGGCTTCTTCGCGCAGCCGCTCCTGGAACGCGAACACGCCGCGCACGCGACCTTGCCAGCCGATGCAGGCGAGCGAACAGCCGCGCGAAGAGAAGTCGTCGATGGCCGACTGGAGCGGCGTCTCGGCGACCAGGCCCGACTCTTCCATGAGCCGCAAGCTGCCGAGATAGATCGTGCCCGTCTCAGCGGCGGTGCTAGCCGCCAACCCGCGGCCGGGAATCGTGCGCAATTCGGCCAGCGGGCCGGCTGTTTGCCAGCGCTCGGGGTCGGCGGGGCCCGCGAACTCGGCGATCGCGCGCGAAAAAACGTGCGTCGAACCGGCGGCCAGGGCGGCGGCTTCGTGCAGCACGGTCTCACGCGGCGTCTCGGCATCCGCGACGAAGCCGGCCACATTGCATTCGCTGGTCGTCAGCGTGCCGGTCTTGTCGAAGGCAATGCCGCCGACGTGAGACAGCCGTTCGAGCGCCTCGCCGTTGCGAAACACTACCTGGCACTGCGCGGCCCGACCGAGCGCCGCCCATACGGCCAGCGGCGTGGCCAAGCCCAGCGCGCAAGGGCAAGCGATCAACGCCACCGCCATGCCGGTCATCACGCCGCTCTCGAAGCCACCGTGCCAACCATGCCAGGCGGCGCTCCCTAAAGCGATGACGGCCACGACCGGCAAAAAGACGCGAGCCAGCCGGTCCGCCAACCGCTGGTACGCGCCTTTGGCCATTCGCGCTTGATGCACGGCGGCAATCAACCGCCGCAGCGAGCCCTGCTCGGCGGCGGCCGTGACTTTGATGAGCAGGTCGCCATCAAGATTGAGCGTGCCGCTCAGCACCGAATCGCCCGGCTCTTTCACGGCTGATTGACTCTCGCCCGTGAAGACTTGCTCGTCGACTGCGGCGCGGCCGATCAATATCTGCCCGTCGGCGGCAAACCGTTCTCCTGCTCGCACGCGCAAGCGATCTCCGCAGCATAGTGATTCAAGCGGCAACATCCGCTCGCCCGAATCGTATAGCACGCTGACGTGCTCAGGCAGCAACCTGGCCAGCGAGTCGAGCGCCTCGGTCGTGCGGAGCTTGCCGGTGGCTTCGAGCCAACGGCCCAGCGTGACCATCACCAATACGACGCAGCCCACTTCGAAATAGATCGCTCCAGCGCCGCGGACGACCGAAATGGCCGAGTAGAGATAACTGGCGGCGACGCCCAGCACGAGCAGCAGGTCGGTCGAAGGCGCTCCCGCACGCAGATCCCGCCAGGCGTTGCTCGCCAAGGCGCCGCCGAGCAACCACAGCACCGGCAGCGAGAGCACGAGCGCCAAGTGGCGAAATAGCCCGTCGAGCGATAGCATGAAGGGCGAGGCGGCCTCGGGCGCCGCCTGGTAAACGTCTTGAGTCCACAGCGCCATCGTAAACATCAGCACATTGAGCGTCAGAAAGATCGATAGTCCGAGCCGGGCCAGCATCCAGTTGGCCTCGCCGCGCGCGCCCTTTTGGCCCGACACTTCAGCGGCGAAGCGACAACCGTAGCAGCAATAGCGCGGCGCGGCGTCCTGTGCTTTTTCGCGGCGACGCCAGAACCCGGCCAGCGGCAGCCCGCAGTAGCTGCATTCGCCCGGCGCGTGCGCAGCCGGCCGGTCCGCTGGCTCGTGCGGCGTGCTCATGGCGCGTGCAACAATTCCGTCTGCAGATCGGGGAACAGGTAACGGACGGTGTAATAGATGGCGAAGCACCAGAAGCCAATCCACACCAGCCGCACGTACCACGGAATGCGGTTGCCGACGTAGCTGTGATAGCGGTTCTCTTCGGCGGCCTTGATTTGATCGACTTCACTCGACATGACAGAGTTCTCTCGAGACGAATAGACGTTCAGCGGCGGGCAAGTTTTCAGCGATGGGCATCGAGCCGCAGCTCGTTTTCGAGCATGGTTTGCTTGGGGCGCTCGATGTCTTGAAACATGCCGTTGGCGGCGGCCCAACCGAATAGCAGCAAGAAGCCGGCGCTGGCCAGCAGGTAATTCACAATCGGAGCGATGGCGAACGCGCCGGTCATGTCGCCGCGGCAGATTTCGATCAGCTCCAGAAACTTCGTGCCGAAGCCGTACAAGCTGGGCAGCAACACGGCCAGGGCGAACAAGATCGTTATCCGCCGTGCGCGACGCGTCGTTACCCGCGGCCGATCGGCTGACGCTGCAATCGCCGCATCGCGTTCATGGCCCCCGCTGCACTCATGATCAGTGTTCACTGTCCGGCCTCCATCTGGGCGATCGGCATGTAGTCTTCGTAATACGGATAGCTTTCCAGCCACGAACCGAGCCACTGGATATAGGTCATAATGGCCAGACCTCGCTGGTTGGGTTTATTCGGATCGCCGTCGAAGAACCATGGATACTCGGGCATTGGCGAGCCGGTCGACACCGTCTCGGGGTGGAACAGATGGACCGCTTGCCAATCGTTCGAGCGGCGGCCTCCTTCGCGGCTCAGATCGGGGCCCACGCGACGCGTGCCGAACATCACCGGACGCTGCAATTCGTTCTGGTACTCTTCGGTCTTGGCGACTGGTCCCCAACGCCGCGACTCGTTGGCCACCGGCCGAATGAACTGGCTATGGCAGTGCCAGCAGCCCTCGGCGATATAAATCGTGCGACCTTGCCGCAAGGCCTTCGCGGCGTTCTCGGCCGTGGGCTCGCCGTAACACGCTTTGAACGAGTCGGGATAGCGACGGCTGAGGTCTTCGAACTCGTACATCAAATTCGCGGTGACTACCTGCTCGGTCGTTTGTTCCGGCAGATCGCGATACATCAAGATCGGCACCACCGCATTCGACAAGAACGCGAACGCAAAGAAGCCGAAGCCGCCGATTAACAGTACGCCTGCTTTACTCTCGAACATGAATGGCCTTCAAAGTCGGAAGTCGGAATGCGGAGGTCGGATAGCGGGCTTTATTACCCGGAGGCTAACGTCTCCGGCTCGCCTATTCTCTCGTGCTGTCTACTGTCTACTGCCTGCTGTCTACTTTCACGCTGCCTGCAATGCTTCGCGGCCCAAGGCGGGCTCGGCGCCCAATCTCCAAGTCGCATAGATGTTGTAAAAGAAACACAATTGTCCGCCGATAATGCCGAGGCCGGCGAACAAGCGAACGACCCAAAACGGATGCGAAACCTGCAGCGATACGTCCCACGATTCGAGCGCGGCCCAGTGATAGCCTTGGAAGATGCCGGCGAACGTGAGATCGAGAAACATCAGCACGATGCCCCCGGCGGAGAGCCAATAGTGCCATTCGCACAGTTGCCGGCTGTACCAGTCTCGCTTGAACAATCGCGGGATGAGATACGTCATGATGCCGAACAACCACAGGCTGAACACGCCGAACATCACCAGATGCGCGTGGCCGACGACCCAATCGGTGAAGTGAATCATCGCCTGGAAGGTCAACGTCACTTGCAAGGCGCACTGCGCACAGGTGACGAAGTACAGCACCATGCCGGTATAGAACCAGCGGATCGGCAAATTGGTCACGATCTGCCGGCCCGAGCCCCAGATGGTGCCAAAGAAGTTAATGATCACGGTGGTCACCACCATCTCCACGGCGATCGTGGCTACTACGGCGCCGTACTGCAGGAACATCGGAATCGGCGTGTACAGAAAGTGGTGGATGCCGTTGAGCGGATAGAAAAACGCCAGGCCCCAAAAACCGACCAGCGACAGGCCATGGCTCCAGATCGGCTTGCGCAACAGGATCGGCACGAAGTAATACATCAGGCCCCAGCCAAGCGGCGTGACGAATAAGCCGACCAGATCGTGAATGAACAATCCTGCGACGGCCCCGCCGCTGGTTCCGGCGGCGATGTACTCGGGCACGAAGTTGCCCATCGCATACGTCAAAAACGTCCAGATAAACGCGGCCATGAAGTACCACAGCGTCACGTAGAGCGGACCTTTGGCCCGCGCGATCGGCGCCATGAAGTTGACGGCTACCAACAACAGGCCCAACAGCGCGATGGGATCGACAAACGTCGGCGTCTCGCCCCACTCGACGCCTTGCGCATAACCGAACAAAATGCCGACGGCCGTCGCCACGACAACCGCCTGCCAGGCGAAGAAGATGAAATACGACAGCCCTCGGCTGAGCACCGGCCGCAACGTCAGCCGCGGCACGGCCCAGTGCAACGAGCCGAGAAAGGCGTTGGCCAAGAAGCCGTAAGCGACGGCGTTGGTATGAATCATCCGCCAGCGGCCGGGCGAGAACCACTCGACGCCGCGCAGCGGGTTCCACTGCACCAATTGCAGCGCCATCAACAGCCCGCCGGCCAACGAGATCGTCAGATACGTTAGCGCCGCCAGGTAGTACCACAAGACCAGCCGTTCGTCGACCAGATCTTCGTGCTGCGGAAGCTCTCCTTGAGCAGTCGCCGCGTTCATGACTTCTCCGTTTGCGGTTCGAAAGGATGATACAACCCGAGCGGATAGACGATCGCCATCGTCCAGCCGAAGACCAGATGCGTGAGCGCCGCCACCCACCACGGCACCAGCTCGACAATCCAGTCGCCGCCAATGAGCAGCGGTTGCAGCCACGAGAGAATGCCGTAGAAATTCACCAGCCAGATGGCGATCGCCAGTACGCTCGCGACCGCCAGCCGCCGCATGAGCGAGGCTTCGGGCGCGTAGCGCGTGAGGAACAATTGAAACAGCATGCCGTACAGCATGCCCGTGCCGACGTACAGGCAGCAACCGATGGCCAGCGTGATGCCGGTATCGATCTTGAGCGCCGTGGCGCCGAGCGGGAACGTCAGATAGACCTGGATCAGCCGCAACGGGTTTTGCGGCTCGCCGCGAACGCTGCTCCAGACGAGCGATCCGATCACATTGGCCAGCAAGCTCGTCGTCGCGCCGAACATACCCAGCAAAAAGCCGGTGGTCGCATAATAGGCCGTGTAGTAGCTCGTCGGACGCCAGTGCTCGGGCGGCGCCGGCTGGGCCAATTCCGTTTCCAGCTCGCGCAGCTCTGCTTGCAACTCGGCGATGCGGCTCAGTTTTTGTTCGTCGTCCATAATAGCTGCTGCAGGTGCGGTCGGTGTTAGTCGAAGCGGCGAATTTGAGGCGCCTGGTCCACCCAGCGTCCTACTCGCCCGCCGTCTCACTCGGGTTCTCGGCAATCGGCGGCGCGTCGTCGGGGATCGCTTCTTCGCTGGGCTTCGCGGACGGACGCGGTACACGCTTGAGTTGCTGAGCCATCACGTCGCGACGTCGCGCGCCCGAGATGTATTGCACATAATGCACCAAATGCCAGAAGGTCTCAGGCTCTTTCTCGAGCTTCATCTGAAAGGAAGGCATCGGCGTGCCGTTGATGCCGGCGAAGATCCGTCGATAAATATCGTCGGGCCGATTGCCGCCATGGAACATGCCGCTGGTCAAATCGGCCGCACGAGTTTGAAAGCCCCAGACATCTTTGAAGCCCTGCGAGTTCTCGCTGGTCTTGCCCGTGCCATCGGCGCCGTGACACTTGAAGCAACCCGCCTCTTCCGTCAGAAACGCTTTCTTGCCGAGTTCGACCGATTCGTCGCTATAAGGCGGCATCTGCGTCATCGGCCAGACCTTTTGTCCGTCCGCCGCTTTCCACTGATCGAGAATCAAGGCGACGGCGTCGTCGATCGCTTCCGTCGAAATCTCGTCTTCGTTGCTCGCCTCGACCGCCACCTGCGTCTCCAACTCGCCGCGATGCGTCAGCACGAGCACATAGTCGAGCACCGCATCGAGATCTTCCTTGGGCAGCAGATTGAAGGCGGGCATCGAGGTGCCTTTGGCGCCCTGCCGGAGCGTGCGCAGCAGGTCCTCGCGGCGGGGCTTCGAACCGTAAGGGGTCGAAGCAAACTTGAAGACGCCGCGGCGATAATCGCGCGGACGCGGATACATGTATTCGGCCGCCGGGCCGTTGCCGTCCCCCGTATCGCCGTGGCAACCCGCACAGCGCTGCTGGTAAATCGCCTCGCCGCGGCGCAATACATAAGGATCGGCCGATTCATCGCCTAGCAGCCTTGGATCGCTGGGCGTGCCACAATGTTGCTCGAGAATTTCTCGCACCTGTTGTTGCAATTCGGGCGAAAGCTCGAGCGTTTCCTGGCTGGAAACAAACTGGATTTCTGCGGCGCGTTTGCACCCGAGAAAACCAACCATCAAACATGCCAACAAGGCCGCTGCAGGGCGTGTCGTCACCCGTTCTCTCCCGATCCGGTCAATGCGTGCGTTCAATCGACGCGGACGAGAAAGCACAAGCCGTGCCTAGAGAGACGGAAAATGATTGCGCGAGTTTTTCACGGCATTTCCAGCGATGAAATGCAGGCGCGCGGTTCTTTGTTGGCGCGATTAGTTTACTTTGCGCTCCCAATCTGTGCTCAATCGCACAGGCTTGCCCTCCTTCCGCACGCTTGTGCACAGGTTTGCGTAAAGTCGCAGGCGCGCTCCGTGTGCCGACCGCCAAGCGGCGCACACGCTTACCACGTTTATCTCCGCGGAAACACCGATACAGCCCTCATCTCCGACCTGGCACGGCATACGGAGTGTGCCTGCTACTTTGGGCCAGCGATTCTGGCGCGGCGTTTGCTAATGAGTCGGATATCGCGGTGCGCAGAACTCACCTTCCTCCGCTTCCCGCTCCGAGTTCAGCGCTCCGCGTCTTTTTTTCCGCTTGTCGCCCATGTCTCGAACGACCCTCAACTTCTTTGTCGACCTGGCTCTGCTCATCATGTTTCTGACGCTGTTGTGGAGCGCGGTCGTGCTCCGGTTCGTGTTTCCGCCGGGCGTGACCTCGGCCGGTTGGACGCTGTGGGGCTACAGCTTCGATGACTGGGTGCAGTTCCAGTTCGTGCTGCTTTCCGTGTTCGCTCTGACCGTCCTGCTGCACGTGATGTTGCACTGGTCGTGGGTTTGCGGCGTCGTCGCCAACCGGCTGTCGCGTTGGCGAGGCAAGTCGTTCCGTCTCGATGATGGAACCCAAACGCTCTACGGCGTCGGGCTGTTGATCGTCGCCATCAACGCCATCGGCCTGTTGATCGCCTGGGCCGCTCTCAGCATTCAAACGCCACATAGCGCGGAGCGCGGAACTCGGCGCGCGGAGCTGACAAGACGCATGGAAAGTTCCGCTCCCCGCTCTGCGCTGCGAACTTTTATCAGGCGTTGAACGCAGGAAGCTATGACGCGTAGGGAACGCCCAC
>JAICIG010000038.1 GCA_025924495.1 Pirellulales bacterium
AGCGAATACTTGAAGTGCTTTATCTGCCGGGTCGCATGACAGACCGCGGCGCCCGCTTCCAGGCCCGAACCGGCGTCGACGCATATCGCAGCCGGCAAATAAACAAAGACCCGGTCGAGACTTGGATCTCGACCGGGTCTTGAAGTTAACCGTCTCAGATCAGGAGACTAGTTGCGTTGCACCAGGTTACGGCTGGCATGCACGATGCTACGACGGCCCTGGATGGAAGCCGAAGGATCGGCCATCGGGGCGGGGGGCATCGGGGCAGCTTCGCCAGCGGCCGGGGCCGGGGCCATATCGCCGCCGACGGCGCCGCCGCCGCAGCTGCTGCATCCGCCAGCGGAGCAGCCGCCGCCGCAGCTATTGCCGCAGCAGCTCTTCTTGCACTTGTGGCACTTGAAGAGGTTGGCCAAAAAGCCACAGCGCTTCCGCTTGCAGCAGCTGTTGCAGCCGCTGTTGCACGAATCGCAAGCCGGCTGTTCGCAGCACGTGGGCTGCTCGCAGCAAGCCGGCTGTTCGCAGCACGTGGGCTGCTCGCAGCAGTTCGATTGGCAGCACTTGTTGCCGCAATCAAACAGGCCCTTCAGCCGGCCGAACAGGCACAGCTTTTTACGGCCGCAGCAAGACGACTGGCAGCACGATTGCTGCTCGCAGCACGACGGCTCGCAGCACGCTTGCTGCTCGCAGCAAGCCGGTTCACAGCAAGCCGGCTGCTCACAGCAGGTCGGCTCGCAGCAACTTGTTTCGCAGCACTGAGTCTGACAGCAGCCATTACCCCTGCCCAACATGCGGTTCAGGAGGTCGAACCCGAAGCTCTGGCTACACAGACCCATGCTGACAACGAGTGCTCCTACAAACATGTTCCATTTCATCGAGCAACGTCTCCTTTGCATGGGAACTGGGGCGGCGCGCATGACCAAAACTAAGGCACTGGCTTCGCGGCACGATTCGCTCAAAGTGGCGGGAGGGATCTCTCCGTCCGTGGTTGGTTCTACCGCGGAGCGGAGAACCGGCTTTCGGTGTGTCGTGTTGCTGGCCTTAGCTTGAATGCGTGGGTCGTTGCCCACAGTTCACAAAGTTATGGCGCCAGGTCCGTCGAGCCATTCCTTGGCTCGATAAAAGCCGAGTCGGTTTCCTGGTGCTCCCTATACGCGCCATGGTCGGCCACGTATTCCTCGTTGAGGGACACCTACCGTATCGGCTGGCTTGGGAAGACGCCTTGAGCGCTCCGAAGTAATTTTCTGCAAATGGCTTAGGGCTCCTATCAGTCAAACATTTCCACAGGCGTAAAGTGGCGAAACTTTGACGGCGCCTAATGCCGGCGGCTGCTGCTAGCATCTAACGTCATTCCCGATAAAATCGCCCGGGCTGCTCTTCTTTCCAGCCGTGTGATTCCTGCAGAGCGCGATCAACATTGAATATGTGTCAGCTTTGCCGCGCTCGAAGTGCGACGAGAGCCCGCGACAGCTCCCCTCGCTGTCGGCTCTCGATCGCGCCGCCACTCGCGCCCCTTTCGGTTCAGCGAACTCATTCAACCGACAGTGGCCTGGCTATTTCCAATCTGCTACGGTGGAAAAGCAGCTTTCAATGCATGCTTGTAGATTCCGCTTTTTGCCCTGAGCCGCCATGAAGCCAGCACTCGCTCAACGCAGCTACGAAATCGTGGACTTTGATCAGTTGCCGGGCGTGGCCTGCCCTTGCGGGACGGCCCGTCGCGCCTTCGCCGATGCCGCGGAATTCCCCGGCACGATCCATCGCACGCAAATATCGCAGAGTGCGCGCACGCATTATCACAAACGGTTGACGGAGACCTATTACTTTCTGGATTGCGAGCCAGGCGGCCAGATGGAGCTCGATGGCGAACTGATCGCGGTCAAGCCCGGCATGTGCATCATGATTCGCCCCGGCGTCAGGCATCGAGCGGTTGGCCAAATGACGGTCTTGATCGTCGTGTATCCCAAGTTCGACGCTGCCGACGAGTGGTTCGATTGAGGGGCGACTGCTCACATATTCAGGCATAAGAGTAAGCAGATTCAGGCATAAGAGTAAGCAGACTCCGGCGGCGCAAACACTGAATTCTTGTGTCCAGGACAAAACTGTCTTCGTGTCGTCCTGCCACGGCTGTTAAAGAGGCTGGCGAGGCGATATGGGGGGCTGGCGGCAACGGCTTGCCCGGGGCTGGTCCGTGCCGTATCCTAAATCGCACAGCCTGCCCGCCTATCCCGGACATCCGGACCCTCAGAGAGCCTGCCATGAGATTGAATCGTGTCCTAGCGATGTTGAGTTTTCTCGGCCTGGGGCTAGCTTTAGCCGCCTCTGTCTCGGCCGCCGAAGCCGTAGAGATCGACCCGCTCGATTGGCCCGCGTGGCGCGGGCCGGAACAGAATGGCATTTCGCGCGAGACGGGCCTGATCGACAAGTGGAGCCCTGACGGCGAGAACGTCGTTTGGAAAAGCGACAAGCTCGGCAGCCGTTCGACGCCGATTGTCATGCGAGGCAAGATCTACACCATCTGTCACGATCAGCCGGGCACTCCGCGAGAGCGTGAAAAGGTCGTCTGCGCCGATGCTAACACGGGCGAAATCCTCTGGGAGAACAAGTTCAACGTCTTTCTGTCGGACGTGCCGAAGGAACGCCTCGGCTGGTCGTGCTGCGCCGGCGATCCGGCCACCGGAAAGATCTACGCCATGGGCGTCTGCGACTACTTTCAATGTCTCGATGGCGAGACGGGTGAAACGCTCTGGTCGCATTCTTTGAGCGAGGAATATGGCTTCCTCAGCACCTACGGCGGGCGCACGAACACTCCCGTGATTTACGAGGACTTGGTGATCATCAGCGCCGTGGTGATCGGCTGGGGCGAAATGGCCATGCCGGCGCATCGCTTCGTGGCCTTCAATAAGGAAACCGGAGAAGCGGTGTGGTTTAACGGCACGCGGCTGCGACCGGACGACACCACTTACAGCACTCCCGTAACAACCGTGCTGGGCGGTCAGGCGGCGCTGGTCTTCGGCTCGGGCGATGGCGGCGTGTATGCCTTTCAACCGCGCACCGGGAAGCAGATCTGGGGTTTCCAGTTGTCGCAGCGCGGCATCAACATCTCGCCGGTCGTCGCGGACAACATCGTCTACATGAGCCACAGCGAGGAAAACCCGAACAGCACCAAGATGGGCGCGCTGACGGCGATCGACGGCACGCTCTCGGGCGATATCACCAAGAGCGGCGCGAAGTGGCTGCGCGAAGAAGTGATGGTCGGCAAAAGTTCGCCGATTCTGGTCGACGGCCGCATCTACGCCATGGACGACTCGAATCTGGTTTACGCATTCGATGCCGCCAACGGCAAGCCGATCGGCAAGAAAGCTCGTCTGGTCGGCACGATTGCCCGGGCCAGTCTGCTATATGCCGATGGCAAGATTTATGCCTGCACGACGAGCGCCTGGCACGTACTCGAGCCGACCAAGGACGGCGTGAAGGTCGTGCATCGTCTGCGATTTCCTCAAGGCGAAGAAGTGCACGGCTCGCCGATCGTCTCGCATGGTCGCGTTTACCTGCCCACGACCGAAAACCTGTACTGCCTGGCCAAGGACGGCGCCAAGTCCGGCGCGGACGAGCGACCCAAGGCGCCCCAGGAAGACAAGGCCGATGGCGAATCGCAGGCGGCTCAGGTGCAGGTCGTGCCTGTCGAATCGCTGATTCGGCCGGGCGAAAAAGTGCAGTTCAAAGTCCGGCTGTTCAATGACCGCGGCCAATTCATTAAGGAGACGGACGAAGCCAAGTTCGAGGTCAGTGCGGGCGGCGAGATCGACGCCAGCGGCGTGTTCACCGCTGCATCCGATCCGAAGCACGTCGGCGCCATCGTGACGGTCAAGGTTGGCGAACTGTCGGGGACGGCTCGCATCCGCATCGTGCCCCCGCTGCCGTGGAAATTTGCCTTCGACGACGGACAGATTCCTGTGACTTGGGTCGGCATGCGCTATCGGCACATTCCGCTCGATGACGAGTTTTACACGTCGCTCAAACAGCAAAACGAGCGCGCCGGCCAATTCTACATCTTCCTCTCGACAGCGTTTGCCAACGGTCGCGAGCCGACGGTCAGTTTCAACGATCGTACGCCGCGCCGCACCTGGACGGAACTGATTCGCTATCTAGGATTGATCGAAGATGAGCGGATCAAGACCATGGACGGCGTGAAGGCCGAGTTCACCGAGGCTTTGGATCTGCTGAAGAAAGAGAACGTCATCAGCGACTGGAAGCTGTCTGCAAAGTCGCCCGGCGATATTGCCTTGGACGTCAGCCGCGGCAATCGCAAACTCGACGGCAATCCAGTGATGGTCAAGATCAGCACCATCCCCAAGGGGACTCGCAGCCAGGGTTGGATGGGGCAGCCAGACTTCCACGACTATACGATCCAGGCCGACGTGCGCGGCAACGTACGCGAAGGCCAGCAGCCCGACATTGGCTTGATCGCCCAACGCTATACGGTCGACATGATGGGCACATTGCAACAACTGCAGATCCGTTCCTGGACCTCGGAACTGGGACGATTCTCGAAAACGATTCCGTTCTCGTGGAAGCCTGACGTTTGGTACACGATCAAGCTTCGAGCCGCGACCGAAGATGGCAAGGCCGTCTTGCAAGCCAAGGTCTGGCCTCGCGGCGAAACGGAGCCCGATGACTGGACGATGGAAGCCGTCGACGAGGCCCCGAACCTGCAAGGCAGCCCCGGATTGTTCGGCAACGCAAGCGACGCCGAAATCTTTATTGACAACATTAATGTCACCGCCAATTGAAGCCTGCGGCTTGAGCCAGGGTCTTGTCCGAACATCGCGTCGGCCAAGCATCGCTGGAAGGCGCCGGCTGGTTTTTTGGGAGAAATGAACGCATGTGGAACATGATTCGAACGGCGTCGATGCTGGCTCTGCTGCTCGGCGTTTTTGTAATGACCTCCAGTCTTGGGTGCTCTTCGGGCGATAATTCGCCGAAGCCGCCCAAAGGCGCTCCTGAAAATGAAGTGAACGCACCGACAGTAGAGACTCCGGCCGAGCAGCCTGCCGCTGAGAAAGAGGAGGCGGTGAAGGAAGCCGAGTCGGACGAAAAGGCGGCGGAAGACAAGGAGATGCCCGCCGAGGAAGAGCCGAGCAAGTCCGCTCCGACAAAGGAAGAAGCACCGGCTGAAAAGCCGGCCGAAGAAAAACCTGCCAGCGAAGAACCTGCGAAAGAAAAATCCGCCGCGGCGGAGAAACCGGCTGAACAGAAGCCTGCGGTCGAAACGGCCGCCGCCGAGAAGAAGAGCGGCGACTGGAACCAATGGGCGGGCTCGCCTGCCCGCAACAACACGCCCGAGGGCAAGGACATCCCCGCCGATTGGGCGCCGGGCGAGTTCGACGATCAGTCGGGCGAATGGCAGAAGGACACCGCCAAGAACATCAAGTGGGTTTCGCGGCTCGGTTCGCAGAGCTATGGCAACCCCGTCGTGGCCAGCGGCAAAGTCTTCGTGGGCACCAACAATGGCGCCGGCTGGCTGAAGCGTTATCCCTCGACGGTCGACCTGGGCTGCCTCCTGTGTTTCAACGAAGCCGATGGTAAGTTCCTCTGGCAAGCTTCCAGCGAGAAACTGCCGACCGGCCGCGTGCACGATTGGCCGCTGCAAGGCATCTGCTGTGCGCCGCTGGTGGAAGGAGACCGCTTGTGGTACGTCACTAGCCGCGGCGAAATCATGTGTCTCGACACCGAAGGATTTCACGATGACGAGAACGACGGGCCGAACAAGGCCGAGCCGAACGAGAATAAGGACGAAGCCGACGTTGTCTGGATGCTCGACATGATGGGCCAGTTGAAGGTCTCGCAGCACAATATGTGCAGCTGCTCGATCACTTCGGCGGGCGACATCATCTTCGTCAACACTTCGAACGGCGTCGACGAAGGACACACCACGATTCCTTCTCCCGCGGCGCCGAGCTTCCTCGCGCTCGATAAAAACACGGGCAAGATTCTCTGGCAGGATAACTCGCCGGGCAATAACATTCTCCATGGCCAGTGGTCGTCCCCCGCGTACGCCGTAATCGACGGCGTGCCCCAGGTGTTGTTTGGCGGCGGCGATGGCTGGCTTCGCAGCTTCCGCGGCGAAGCCACCAAGGACGGCAAAGCCGAATTGCTCTGGGAGTTCGACTGCAACCCGAAAGACGCCAAGTACAGCGTCAGCGGACGCAGCACGCGCAACCACATCATCGGCACGCCGGTGGTATATGAAGGGCTGGTGTACATCGCCGTGGGCGAAGACCCCGAGCACGGCGAGGGCAACGGCCACCTGTGGTGCATCGATCCGACCAAACGCGGCGACGTGAGCAGCGAGTTGGCCGTGAAGGTCGACGATCGCGAGCATCCGCTCCCGCACCGTCGCTTGCAGGCCATCAATCCCGAGGAAGGGGAAATCGCCGTAGCGAACCGCAACTCGGCGGCAGTTTGGCATTACGTCGGCAAGGATTTGAACGGCGATAACGAACTGAAAGACTTCGAAGAGCAGATGCACCGCACCTGCGGCACGGCGGTGATTAAGAACGGGCTGCTCTTTATCCCCGACTTCAGCGGCTTGATGCACTGCCTGGACGCCAAGACAGGCGAGGCCCATTGGACGCACGACCTGTTTGCCGCCACCTGGGGCTCGGCGATGATCGTCGAAGACAAGGTCTACGTCGGCGACGAAGAAGGCAAAGTTACGATCTTCAAGCTTTCGCCGGAGAAGGAAATCGTGGCCGAGATCGAGATGGGCAATTCGGTCTACAGCACGCCGATCGTCGCTAACAACACCTTGTTCATCGCGAACAAGACCCACCTGTTCGCAATTTCTTCCGATGCAGGCGGACAGGCGGCCGACGCAAACAAGCCGGCGGACAACGGCGACGTAGCTGACGCCAAGTAACTACGATGACCAAACGAGTATTGGATGTCGGGCAGTGCGGGCCCGACCACGCGGCGATTCGCCGCCTCGTGCAAGGGGCGTTCGGCGCGGAAGTCGTCCAAGCCGATCACTTGGGCGATGCGCTTGCCGCGCTGCGCAAACAGTCCTTTGACCTCGTGCTGATCAATCGCAAGCTCGATATCGATTACAGCGACGGTATGGAAGTGCTGCACGCGATCAAGGCCGAGCCCGATTTCGCGGCCGTCTCTATCATGCTCGTCACGAATTACCCTGAGCATCAGCAGGCGGCCATCGCCGCCGGAGCGGAG
Source organism: Pirellulales bacterium (assembly GCA_025924495.1). The sequence goes on from JAICIG010000038.1 coordinate 7,225, forward strand.
CCCGGTTTTGGCAAGGCCGAACTCTCGTTACCCGCAACGCGTGAGAAGTTGGCTCGATTTCTCAAGGCTTGAAGACGTGCGGCGTGGAATAACCACAGAGGCACGGTGGTCGCTGAGTAGAGCAGAAACACTTGGGCAAGGGGAAATGCCAGGTAATCGGCCGCCCGTGCAGCAGCCGGACTTCGGCGCCTCCCTGTGAAATGGCGCCGCGCTGCTTGCGGAGAGTCGGCGCACGGCCGCCCCGCACCACCACGCTACGGTCCCTTCAGTTCCATGAAGACCCAGGTAATGCCGGCGGCGACCGCGCCCACCGCAGCGGCCATGAGAATTGACATGATCATGCCGAGTTGCAGCGTGTAGCCGCCAACGGCGGCAACGACCATCGTGCCCATAAAGCCGAAGTTGAAACCGACCAGGGAGCCCATTCGTTGCTTTTTTTTGTAGGCCGCCCGTTCCGCAGGATCGACGCCGCCGGCGCGGCGAGCGGGTTTTTCCTCCCCTTCAACGGCCGGCTTCGCGTCCACCTTGGCTGTCTTGGCATCGGCTTTTACGGGGCCCGCCGAGAGTTCGGCGGCGGCCTGTTCACGCGAGTAATGCTTATTGATCGCCTCATGAATTCCAGCCGGCGTGCAAAGCACCGTACGCACCGGCATGCCGAACCGCAGCCGTAACTGATCTTCAATCTCGGGCGGTAGCTGATTAGGGCTCACCACCATCACGCGCCCATCATCGATGATCAGCGGCACACAAGATTGTTGCCGGGCCATGACGGCGGGCAGTTTGGGGATGAGTCGCTCGTCAATGCCGACTTCGCTGATTTCGACAAATGGCAGACCGATTGACTCGGCATACGTCTGCATGACCTGGTCGGCAGGCGCCAGCTTTTGCTGCATGATCGCGTCGCGAATGTCGACGCCGATTGTACGTGAATAGCGGCGGGCTTTGTCCAGCTGCGCCGAATCGAGTACTTTGCGGCCGAGCAACAGCTCTTCGAACGAGCGCCCGCCCTGCCCTGGCTTCTGGCCGGCGGCGGTCTGGCGGCCGAGTGATGCGTCGTATTCGGCCTTGCGGAGATTGTCGGTCAGGCAGAGCATGGACTTGGCCAGCTCGTTCAACAGCTCCTGCGATCTGGCGCCGTACTCGCCCGCGGCATACTTCCGCACATGGGCGTTCATCTTGCGATAGTTCGTGCGGACCTTTGAAGAATCATCCTCAAACAGGTCCAATCGCAGCAACTGGTAGTGATTGAGCGGCCGAGCGGTTTCGGTAATCCCGAGCCAGTCGCGATAGACGTCGAGTTCCTTGGCCATAGCGAGCGGGTCAAAGGTGCGAAGCGGCAGATCGATCAACGTAACGACTCAAGCGGCCGGCAGTTTACAAACGCGTCAAATGGCCGGACTTGAAGGCTTGCAGCTTACTCGACCAGATACTGGCTGGCCAGGGCCGTATAGTTGTCGACCTGCGTATCGTTTAAGCCGCCACGGCGCTGAATGTCGATCGCCGCTTCGCGGCCGCCCGTTTTGTCACGCGCCCGGACACGCACGCGCCCGTCGCTATCGAACCGGTAGGTGACCTCCACGGGCGAGCCCTTGGGAAGATTCGCGGGCAGTTCGGTGATGCTGCAGTTGCCAATCAACGAGCAGGCGTCGGGATCGGGCGCGTCCCCTTCCAGCACGCGAACGGTGGCTCGCGTTTGCCCCGGTTCAATCGTGTTGAAGACCTGTTTGACTTCAACAGGCAACCGCGTGTTGCGCGGAATCATCACGTGGTTGGTCGGTTTGCCGGTTCGAGCGTTGCGGATAATCACGCCCAAGCTGTGCGAATTGACGTCATCCTGCTTGACTTGCGCCAGGTGCCGGCGGACTTTTTCGGCCAGTTCGCTCCCCTCGCCGCGATATTTGGCTTCAAGAATGGCGGCGTGAATGGCCGCTCCCTGCGCCACGGCCGTGTGCGGAGACAGGCCCTGATACGGTTTCTTGCCGGTGACCTGCTCCAACAGCAGCGGTACGCGCGGCATCAAGGTCGAACCGCCAACCAGCACAATGGCATCGAGCTGTTCCGGCTGGATTTTGGCCTGTTCGATGACCAGTTCGGTCGTATCGATCGTCCGCTGCAACAGGTCGGAGGTCAGTTGTTCGAACTGGTCGCGAGTCACCGTCACCGAGTTGCTTTTGCCTTCGTGCCGACACACGATCGAAGTCTGGTTGGAGTTTGACAAGGCGATCTTGGCCAGATCGCAATCGTTCCTCAACACCTGCGTGGTGACCGCCGAGTCGCGCGGGTCGGAGCCGTGCTTGGCCTTGAATTGATCGGCCACGTAGTTCAGCAAACGGTCGTTCCAGTCGACGCCGCCCAGATACACGTCGCCGTCGGTGGCCAATACCTGAAAATGGGTCGGCGTGTATTTGACGACGGTAACGTCGAACGTGCCGCCGCCAAGATCGTAGACCAGCGCCATTCGCGGACGTTCGAATTTTCCCTTCGCGGCGCCGAGCTCGCCGCGCTGCCAGGCGTAAGTCAGCGTGGCGGCGGTCGGTTCGTTGATGATGTCGATCACATTCAGGCCCGAGATGCGACCCGCGTCTTGGGTCGCCTTGCGGCGGGCGTCATTGAAGTAATACGGGACCGTGATCACGGCGTTGCCGATCGGGCCGATTCGCTTCTCAGCGTCCTGCCGCAGCTTTTTCAAAATCAGCGCGGACAGAAATTCGGGAGTGATTTCGCGCCCGTCGAACGTCCGCTTGTATTCGACATTGCCCATGTGCCGCTTGACGCGCTCAACCACATGGTCGGGATCTTCCATCGCGGCGCGCATCCGGCTCGGACCGACGATCACATGGCCCGTCTCGGCGAGCAAGATCAAGCTGGGCGTTTCAATTTCTTCTTCTTCGTTGGGCAAGGCGACCGGGTTGCCGTCGGCATCGAGGTGGGCGATCGCAGAAAATGTGGTGCCCAAATCGATGCCAACCGTCTGACCTTCTTTAAATTCCATCGCTGATTTCCGCAGGATTTCCGCTTTTGAGGAGGTGTTACGATTTTCGGCCGCGGCGCGCCGTGAGTCAAGCAACCGTTTCGATAAGAGCTTGGGGCGCCGCAGGCCGACCCAATACGTGAGCAAGCGAAAACAGGCTCAAGGAGCGCCCCCTTCGCCGGCAGCCGCGGGGGCCTGCCCGAACTTCATGCTGGCCGCCACCGCCCTGGCGACCGGCCGGTACCTGGCCAAAGAGCCTTGTAGAACTCGCAGTTCCAGCGAGTATTTGCGGCCTTTCGCCGCAGCGACCAGGAACAGCCGCTCGACCGAATCCGCCCCGATTTTGGCCCGTCGGACGTATTCGGCTCCCAAGAAATCGCCGATGCGTACGGCGCGAACGTTCTCCGCCAGTTTCACTCCTTGGGGCGCCAACTCAGCGTCTAATTTCTTTTGGACTTTTGCTGCGAATTCCAGCACATTTTCTTTGCTAGTTTCGTTGATCTCCACAGCCGGTTCAACATTCAAGGTCAGGCTTGGATACCTGGCCTCACGCGACATGAGCGCTTTGATCAAGTAGTCTTTGCTGCGTGGCGCCCAGAGCCACCCTTCGGGCAGCGAAAGTTCGATCCGCCCGTCGTCCAAAGGCGGAGTAGCATGGTTGACGGCCGGCAGTTTCGCGACGTCGATCGCCTGCAGCCTCAATTCTGACGGCCGGGAAGCAGGCGCCGTTGGGGCGGCGCTCGGCGGCGGAGGGGCGCTCGTACCGCAGCCAGCACTGGCGGCGAAAACCGCTGAGACGAAAATGAGTGCCGGGACTCTCACTCGTTGCCGTGCGATTGAGCTCGCAATACGGCCTATATACAGCGGCCGCAAGGACAACTTTCGTGCAATAACCGCGAACATCGGATTCGGCTGTCGTCGTGCGCTTCAAGCCCTGCCGGCTGCGCAGCAAGTAGGCAATCTTCGCCGCCGCATTCCTACGCGACGCCTACTCCTCAATAACTTCCTTGACCGGCTGAACGAAATGCGGAGTCTTGTGAGAAACGGTCAGTTCAGCCGCCTTTTTGTCGGCTTGCTTGCGTTCGCTATATTCGAACCGCGCCACCTGCTTCAGCGATTGATTGAAGACGCCCCAAAAGGCTTTCAGCCGAACTTCCTTGGCAGCTTTGGCGCGGCTCTTGCGTTTGACCGGCTTTTTGACTTCCGCCGTCTTGGTCGATCCGCCCGCCTTTTCAGCGGCTTCGCTTTCCCGACGCAACTCCTTGCGGTTGACGATCTTACGTGCCATTTAGTTGATCTCTGCGCGGAGGCTGAAAGAGGTGGTTGGGCGCGGCCGAAACGCCTGCCCTGGCCCCATTGGCTACTAGTATAACTAGCGAAGCCTCGTTTCGCCAGAATAGTCTGCGGGGAAAAGGGATAACGCGGAAGGCTGCCAGACAATCAAGAGGGCCGCGAAGACGGCGGTCGCTCATTCCTCGTCGGCCTGCCGTTTCTCCTCAAGGTCAATCGGCGTCGCGCCCGGCGGGGGCGTTCCGCCGCCGGAGCGAATGTACTTGGCCCGCTGCCGGGCATATTCAGCCGAACTCAAATCCGCCTGCTCGGCGCCGCCGCCGCGCGCTGCTGCATCAAACAGACGCGTAAGGTAGTTTCGGCACCAGCCGCACCCTGTCCCGGCGCCAAAGCACTCGCTCAGCTGTCCGGGCCGCCGCGGTTTTTCCACGCGGATGAAGTTAATAATCTTCCGCTTGGTGACATGGAAACAGAGGCAAACTTCTTCATCGAGTTCCATAGTCTCGAAGGGGCGGGCGGCGCCTGGAATGCTCTCGAAAACCGACTCTGCGGCTCACTCGCCCCTCTCGTTCTCCGTTGCCGTGGCCAAACGCAGTCCAATCCGGCAAGCCGCCTGAAAGGCCCGCACATCGAGCTCTTCCGACGTTGTGTGAACATTCTGTTGGCCGCAGCCGAGCGTGACGGTGGGAATGCCGTGAGCGGTGAGCCAATTGGCGTCGAGACCGCCATTGGTAATCGCCCGCATCGGCTCTAAGTCGACGGCTCGCACGGCGCTTTCGGCGGCCAGAACGCAAGGCTCATGTGCGTCGAGCCGGAAGGCCTCGTAATCAAGCCGGCTGGCCAGACGGACTTTGCCTGTTACGCCCGAGACATTGCGCACTGTCCCCGCGGCATGCTGAAAGGCGTGCTCAATCGCCGTGAGAATTTCGCGGCGGAAAGCCGGATCGTGGCTGCGAGCCTCCGCCTTGAGAAAGACGTGATCTGTGACGACATTCGTCGCCGCACCGCCATGGATGACGCCGATATTGCTGGTGCCATGCCGGTCTCCCTTGCGTACATCGCCGAGCCAACCGTGCCGTTCGAGTTCGGCGATGGCCAGACCCGCGATCGAGATCGCGCTCACGCCATGTTCCGGAGCGCCCCCGGCGTGGCTCGCCAGGCCCTGAATTTCGACTGCGATCCGGTAAGCGCCCGTGGCGCCAATGGTGAGCTTTTCAGCCGCACCGCCGTCCCAGTTGAACGCCAGCCTTGGCTTCTTGAGCAAGCTCAGCCGGACAAAGTGGGCTCCATACAGTCCAATCTCTTCCTGGATAGGCCAAAAGAACGTCAGCGGCGGGTGAGGCAATTTGCGGCGCAGGATTTCAATCGCCGCCGTCAGCAGCACGGCGCAGCCGGCACGATCGTCGGCGCCCAGCCCAGTCTGCTTGTCAGTGGAGCTGGCATATTGTCCCTTGAGTTTCGGTTTGCAGCCGACGCACAACGGCACGGTATCCATGTGGGCCATCAGCAATCGCCGCGGCGCACGCATCGTGCCGGGCAGGTTGAAGATCAAGTTGCCCACCTCGCCGCCATGGGGCGTTCGCTGATGAGCATCGTCGTGGCAGATGGCCGACGCAGGGGCCCCTGCCTTGCGCAGCTGCCTGGTAATGAAATCGGCCACTCGACATTCTTCGCCGCTCTTGCCCGGAATGGCCATCAACTTCAACACTCGCTCGACGGCGGCATCCAGATCGGGCTCGAGCGGCGAGCTGGCCCCCTGTCGCGAGCGCGAGCGGTCGGCAATGCCAGCCCGTTTTTGCTTTCTTGTCCCGGTTGTCATGCGAGGCTCTACTCGATCGGTGGGTGCGCTCGGCCCGCTTTCCAAGCCTTATCGTACCGAATGCGACGCGAATGCCTAGCGGAGAGGAACGGAAGCATTGTCGAGTTTGAGTACTGCGTTATCAGGGGACTAACGCCCCCGCTCGCCCTTTTTGCCCTAAAGCCGAGGGGCATCGGGCTTATGGGGCGGTCGGAAGCCTTCGGCGCCTTGCGTCCTCAGTTTGCGCCTGTAAATACGATCGCCGCAGGTGCAGAACAGAGTATCAAAGTTCGCGCCGCCGAAAGTAAGATTGGAAATCTTGCCGTTTGGCGTGGGGATGATGCACAACACCCGGCCAGCCTGATCGCATACCTGGATGCCCAGCCGCGTCGCAACATAGAGCCGGCCGGCGCGGTCCACTCGTAGCCCATCGGCGCCGGCGTCATCAGCCGCATCGGACATGTGCAAATGGAAATAGCGTTGCTTATAGGCAAGCGAACCATCCTTTTGAATCTGATAGCTGTAAACCCAATGCGTGCGGCTGTCGGCCACGTACAGCAACGTCTGATCGGGCGACAGCGTCAGGCCGTTGGAGAATTTCAAGCCCGTGTCGACGACCTTCTTCTCTCCTTGCGGGCTGATAAACCAAACCTTGCTGGGATCGGTTCCGTTCCAACCGGGGTTCGTGACGTAGATGCCGCCATCGTGCCGCACTACAAGGTCATTGCCGCGGAATCCTTCCGCGATGACCGTCGATTTGCCTTCGGCATCGTAGGCCACAATCTGCTCGGCTCCTCCCGCGACGGCAACTAACCGGCCATCGGGGCCGAAACGTTGGCCGTCTCCCTTTTTCGTCTCCTCGAGAAATACGCTTACTTTCCCGTCGAGGCCGATTTTGTAGGTCTTGCTCTTGGGCACATCGTTGAAAAAGACTTCGCCCTGGGCATTCGTCGCCGGTCCTTCCGTGAACTGATAACCTTCCGCGACCAGTTGCCAGGTCTCGCCGGGGACGAGCAACTCTTGCATTTGAGGCGAGCCTTTGCCGGCTTTCACCGGCGCGGGCCAATCTTTCCACAGCCAGCGCATGGCATCAGGGAATACCTCGGTCCCCTGCTGGCCATTGTGTCCTCCTTCGCCCCACACATGATTCACTTCGTAACCGGCGAAGGTCAGCGATCGCTCCATTTCCTGATTGGCCATCCACCAGTCGCCGCCGTAGATGTTCAGATCGTTGCTGCCGTCCTGCAGGAAGACGCGGAGCGGCTTCGGTTCGTACTTGCGCACCAGCGTGGGATAGTTATTGCCGCCGCGCAGACCGACGTAGGTGCCGATGACGCTGAACACGCGCTGAAAAGCGTCGGGACGTTCCCAGGCCGCGGTAAAGGCGCAGATGGCGCCGCTGCTCGAACCGCCGATCGCCCGGTCGTTGCCGTTCTTCGACAGCCGGATCGGACGCCCGTCAGCGGCCGTCTTTGTTTCCACCTCCGGGAGCAGCTCGTCGAGCAAAAATCTCGCGTAATTATCGCCCAGGCCATCGTACTCATAGCTGCGGTTGAAGCGATCGAGAGCGGCATCGGTCGGCGCCTTCACCCGGCCGTGCGTCACAAACACGCCAATGGTGACAGGCATCTCTTTGTTATGAATCAACTGATCGAAAACTTCCGGCGCCTTCCACTGCACATTGTCTTGATTCACGTATAGGCATGCCGGCTTGCTCGGATCGTATTGCTTGGGAACGTAGATCCAATAATCGCGGATCGTGCCCGGAAAGATTTTGCTTTTCTCGAAGCTGTATTTCGTCACTTCGCCTTTTGGCGCCTCCTCGGCGCCAACGGGTAAATGCATTGCCAAGGCGGCGGCCAAAACCAGCACGGGGCAGGAGAGCAAGCGGCGTCGCACGGCGGATTCCTTGTGGTCGGACTGAGTTGCGATATGCGGCGTGGCGTACGGCGTGCACGCAGCCGGAAAGCCGCGATTATAATTGCCCGACTCTGCGATAGAAGAGGCCTCGCGATAGAAGAGGGCGGCAATCCATCGGCCGCCGAGTGTCCCGGGGCGAAAGGCTGCGACGATTTGCGAGCGCCCTACGCTCAGGACTTCACAACGGCTTGCCTCGCCGGCGCAGAGGCGCGCCGGCTTGTCCAGCGGCCAGATTCAGCCGGCAGAAGATTGCGGCGAGTCATGCCGACTAGAACAGTGTATAGACGAACGGCGCCGCGGCGGTGCCTGAAAGGAAAATCAGGCAGCCGAAGCCGATGAGCGCCAGCAACATCGGCAGTAGCCACCATTTCTTCGTTTCCCTGAGGAAACTGCCTAAATCAGCGAGTAAATGGCCCTCGGCCTGCTCGGATGCCGCCCGCTCGAAATCAGACTCGATTAACTTGGGCACTTGGTGTCTCCGACAGAATTAAAAAGGGCGCAGATAACTGGCTGCGTCACGAGGAGCCGGTTTCGTCGTCCAATAAGAATCTCGCTGAGGTCGCTTCAGCCACAACAGATCGCGCCGCATTACTCGAAATAACATCGCCAGCGGCGTGAACATGCCGTAGAGCAGGATCGCTAGGGCAATCTGCGATACGGTCCAACCGATGGGAAACCCTAGCGCCAGCCAGGCAACAAATACCGGCCTCACCGCCTGCGGTTTGACGAGGCCTAGCGGGCCAATCGCCAGCGCGATCAACGCCAAGATGACCGCCAGAGTCGGACGATTGTTGACCCAATACTGCCACGCCGCGGCCGAGCCGAAAAACAGCAGCGAAAGCGCGGCAAAATTTCGTAGCATTGAAGGCGTAGGGCGCCAAGGCAGATCGGAGAACTTCATCGTGGCGGCTCAGTCGAGTTGGAATTGGGCCAGGTATTGTTCGCGGCTGGCGGCGCTGAATGCCGATTCTCCGCCGGCCTTTTCGACGACGACGCCGCCGAGCACCAGAGCGTCCATGTCGGTTGCCTGAAAACAGCGGTAGGCGTCTTGCGGCGTGCAGACGATCGGCTCGCCCCGAACGTTGAAGCTCGTATTCACCAACACGGGGCAGCCTGTCAGTTCATAGAAAGCGGTCAGTAGCGAGTGTGCCTTAGGGTTGCGGATCTGGTCGACCGTCTGAATTCTCGCCGAGTAGTCGACATGCGTGACGGCGGGAATGGCGGAACGGACGATATTCACGCGATGCCGCAAGTCGGGATCATGTTGCATCGCTGCAGCTTGCTCTTCCGATAAGTCGGTCCGATGTTCGGCTCGCACCGGGGCGACCAGCAGCATATAAGGGCTTTCCTGGTCGGGGCGCAAGTCGAACCATTCAGACGCATGTTCCTGCAGCACGCAAGGGGCGAACGGGCGGAAGCTTTCGCGAAACTTGATTTTCTGGTTCATCACGGCCTGCATCCGTGGCGAGCGAGGATCGCCCAGAATGCTTCGCGCTCCTAAGGCTCGAGGACCGAATTCCATGCGGCCTTGAAACCAGCCGACCACTTTGTCTTCCGCCAGCAGATGTGCGACGTGCGCGCTAAGCTCCTTCTGGACGGCAAATCGTTCGTACTCGGCGCCGGTCTGATCCAGGAAGCGACAGATTTCGTCATCCGAAAATGCCGGTCCAAGGAAGCTGCCCTGCTGGGCGTCGGGACTGCAGACAACCCGCTCGCGACCGAGCAACTGATGCCACACGAACCAGGCGGCGCCCAGGGCGCCGCCGGCATCGCCCGCTGCAGGTTGAATCCAGAGTGCATCAAACGGTCCTTCGCGCAGCAGACGCCCGTTTGCCACGCAGTTGAGCGCCACTCCGCCAGCCAGCGTCAGATGCTTCTGGCCGGTCTCGGCATGCACGTGACGGCCAATACGGAGCACAACTTCTTCCGCCACCGCCTGAATGCTTGCAGCGAGATCCATATGGCGCTGTTCAAGCATCGACTCGGGTTGACGCGGCGGACCGCCGAACAGCCGGTCAAATCGCGCGCTTGTCATCGTCAGCCCTTGGCAGTAATTGAAATACTGCATGTCCATCCAGAAGCTGCCGTCCGGCTTGAGATCGACCAACCGCTCGAGGATGAGATCGCGGTAGACAGGCTCGCCGTAGGGCGCCAGGCCCATCAACTTGTACTCGCCGCTATTCACCTTGAAGCCGCAGTAATAGGTAAACGCCGAGTACAGCAGTCCGAGTGAGTGAGGAAACCTGAGGTGGTGCGTCAATTGCAGGCGATTGCGGTGGCCCACGCCGAAAGCAGTCGTACTCCATTCGCCCACGCCATCGAGCGTCAACACCGCCGCTTCTTCGAACGGGCTGGGAAAAAAAGCGCTGGCGGCGTGGCTCTCATGGTGATCGGTAAACACCAGCCGAGTTTGCCGCCCACAGCCCGTTCCTGTTCGTAAGGAGCGTCGCAAGTGCAACTTTTCTTTGAGCCAGACAGGAATCGCCTGGCGGAAACTGGCAAAACCGCGCGGAGCGAACGCGAGATACGTTTCAAGCAGGCGCTCGAACTTGCTCAGCGGTTTATCGTAAAATGCAACGTAATCCAGATCGTCGGCTTTCAATCCGGCTTCGTTGAGACAGAAATGCACCGCTAGGGCGGGAAAGTTGGCGTCGTGCTTGATTCGCGTGAATCGTTCCTCTTGCGCCGCCGCAATCAACTTGCCGTCGACAATCAGCGCTGCGGCGCTGTCGTGGTAAAACGCGGAAATGCCCAGAATTGCAGTCATCGGAATCGCTTGGTTCGTGCCTGGCGGAGTTGACGGAGCCTTCAGCGACTTCGCGCCGTGCTGTCGCGAGACAACAAGCTGGCGAGATGCGGCCACAGGAATTGCGACACCCGTTCATGTCCGGCGACGGTCAAATGGCAGTCATCCATGAACACTGGCTGGTCGGAAGGCGCCGCGGCAAGCGACTCCGCGGCGTCAATGTAATAAGCTCCCAATTCGCGGCAGGCATTTTGCAACTGCGTCTGCGGAAAGAAAACTTTTTCGGTGTCGGCGCCCAACCGGGCGGCTTCTACCTGAAAGGCGCTGGGCAGTGCAATGAAGACGATTGGGGGAGAATCTCGCTTGATGAAGAACGGCCGCAACATCTCATTGACGTAGCGCTCCCACGAATCGCGATCCCACGCCAACACGAAGCCATTGTGATGCTTGGCCAACGGGGCCGTCTGCGGATTGGCGGCAAAGTCTTTGCGCAGCAGCGATAACTTCAAGGTCAATGCGCTAGATTCCGACCACTGCGGCACTTCACCCGACAGTTGAGGCTTGTCGTCCGTGCCATACACCCATTCATACTTGGCCAGGTCATTCACGCAGAACACGACCGCCAAGAGCTCGCACGGCGTGTCGGACAAGTACTTCTGATAGTAGCCCAGTTCTTGATGCGTGCTCCAGCCGGGGCACGCGCCATTGAGCAACTGAAAATTCGAACCGGCCGCAGCTTGCATCCGAGACACGAAGTTCTGTTCGATCCCCACCCCGTTGCCGTAGGTTACCGAGTCGCCCAGGAAGATGAGCTTGCGGACGCGTGGATCGGTGGAAATCTCTTCGGGGCCAAGCAGTCCGAGCGAATTGGTGATGTGAGGCAACGTGTCCGAGAAGAACCGCACGCCATGGAAATTCGGCTTAAGCCGGTAGGAAACCGTCTCGTCGAACAGGTAGATCGCCTTGGGATTCTTGTCGAGTACTTCCCGCAGCTTGGCCTGGTCGGCCTGCGTGATTTGACGTGGGGGCGGCGAGAAGACACGACGGACACACCATAGGCCACCCGCCAATGAAGCGCCGAGGGTCAAACCGAAACAGATAGCTAAGAACTTCTTCGTGGTTTTGCCAAGTACTGGCATTCGATGAACTCCGGCGGCCCAAGCCCAACAACGACGCACCTTAAAGGCGGCGAACAGTATTCCAAATCGCAAGTTGCGTCAAGACGGAGCATTACGCGGCGATAAGGGAGACTGGCGACGCGTCCTACGAGCGGAAACGTGGTTCACGTCATTCGCTACTCGGGCCACTGCAGGAATTCCGGAGGGACTGCTTCAACTAACCAGACGCCATTCTCCGAACGGAAGAAGAAATGGCCGGCGCGAGCCATGCTTTCTCGGCTTCGACTAGCAGTACGACAGGCGGTCCGCGACGTTGGCCAACGCGCTGGGCCGTCTCATGATCGGCGGAAAGATGAACATGCTGGCGGCTCCCTTTTAGCAAACCTTGGTGGCGGATGGAACGCTCTGCGCCAGCATCTATAAATCGCTCGATCGAATCATATTCACGCCGGCAGCGCGCATTTCAGCAATCGCGCTCTCCGAGTCGCCTGGCTGGAGGTTGACCGCGCGGCAGGCGTCCTCGATAACCCAGGTTTTGAAGCCGAGCTGCACGGCGTTCAGCGCCGTCGCTTTCACGCAATATTCAGTCGCCAGGCCGAGGATGTAGACTTCGTCGACGCCTTGCTCTCGCAAGTATTCCGCCAGGCCTGTCGAACGCCGCCCGACATCGTAAAAGCCGCTGTAGCTGTCCAGCTTAGTATCGACCGCTTTGGCAAACACGCGGCGGATGGGGTGTTTATTGAGAGCAGGCGCCAGCTCAGCGCCGGCAGTCTGCCGGACGCAGTGCACCGGCCACAGCACTTGTTCACCCGTATCAAGCGTCACGACGTCGCCGGGCCGTTTGCCTGGATGATTGACGGCGAAGCTGACGTGATCGGCCGGATGCCAGTCTTTCGTCGCTACCACCAGCTCGAACTTCTTCTCGAGCGAATTCGCCACAGGAATGACTTCATCGCCGTGCGGCACGACCAGCGCCCCGCCAGGCAAGAAGTCGTTTTGCAGGTCGACCAGGATCAAAGCATTCATGGGAGAAGGGAGGAAAGAAGAGGAAAGAAGGCGAGCGGAAGGCATCAGCCTCTTTATAATTTGGCTAGTAGGCGCATTCTCAGAAAACGCTTCAATCTTAAGAAGTAAATTGCCAATGCCAGTGAGGCGGCGAACCGGAAATTCGGCGTAACGTGGCGCGGCCGCGCAGACGCTGGCCGCGCAGTTCGACGATCCATGCGTCGCCGTCCCGATGGATGACTTCATATTCGCCGCGGTCGAAACGACTGACCCGGCCGCGGTTGCCCGAGATCGGTCCTTCGTAGTCTAAGTAGGCCAGGCGATGATCGGCTAACGCCTCGATCTGCATTGGCGGATCGACGTCGGTTTCGTTCGCCAACTCGCCAGGCGGTTGCGGCAAGGACCAGGTCTTCAGCGTCTGGCCCGCTTCGAGCATGAAGTCCCAATGCAACCCGCGCGGATGGCCTGGCGGACACTCATGACGCAGGACGACAAAGCGGGGCATGGCAGACAAGGTCTCAGGTTTCACGTTTCACGTCCTCAAGTTTCAGCTATAAGATGGAACGCTACAACCTGGATTCTGAAATAGGGAAGATTCGGGAATTCTGGACTGGGTCGATTCATCTTAGTCTTTTCGTTGGCTGGCCTGCTCAGTGTGCCAGCGAGACTGCCCGCCGCGCCGCTCGAAAAACCGGTATTGCGGCAGCCGGTAGCGATGGCGCTCGATAAGGCGGGACGTTGGCTGTTCGTAGCAAACCGACGGTCGGGCACGATTTCAACAGTCGATTGCGAAACCCATCGCGTTGTCGAGGAGATCGAGGTCGGCAAGCGGTTGGCCGATCTCGTGTGGCTGCCGGGCGAACCAGGATTGCTGGCCGTCGACGAACAGGACCATGAATTGATTTGGCTCATGCAGCACGGGCCGAAGCTGCAGGTCGCCGCCCGGTTAACCGTGCGGCCTTACCCGGTTTCGCTCGCCGTAGTGGCGGACGGCTCGCAAGTTTTCGTCGCATCGCTTTGGTCGCGCAGTCTGAGCGTGGTTCATCTTGGGCCATCCGCTGCGTTCGAGGCAGGCGCCGTGCTGCAGCTTGATTTTGCCCCGCGAAACCAGCTCCTCGTCGACGACGACCGCAAACTGATCGTGGCCGACTCGTTCGGCGGCAAGCTGGGCATTCTCGATACGGCGACGGCAAAGCTTGAGCGAGTGGCGGACCTTGCAGGCCACAACATCCGCGGCTTGGCGTTCGATCGAGCGCATAGAAAGCTGCTCGTCTCGCATCAGATTCTCGATGGCCAAGCGGAATCGACGCGACAGAACGTGCATTGGGGCGCGCTGTTGACCGACGTGGTGCGCTGGATCGAGCTCGATTCGTTGCTGAAAGACGATCCGACCGCACCGCTGGAAAACCACGTCCACCAATTCGACGATCAGGGCGGCGCCGGCGGCGATCCCGCGGGCGTGGCAGTAACCAGCGATGGGCTGCTCATACAAGCCTTGGCAGGCGTCGGGAAAGTAGCGATCGGCAGAGAATGGGAATCGGACCGCGCTCGCATCACGGTCGGCCAGCGACCGACCGCCGTGACGCTCGACCGCGGCGAGCGACTGGCTTATATCGCCGACGCCTTTGGCGACTCGATTTCCGTCATCGACCTGCGCGGGGCAAAAACGTTGGCGACGATTTCGCTCGGCCTCCAGCCCGAATTGTCCCTTGAAGAAGAGGGCGAACGCTTATTCTACGACGCTCGCCTCTCGCTCGACGGCTGGTACAGTTGTCACAGTTGCCATACCGATGGTCATACCCACGGCCTGTTAAGCGACAATTTGGGCGACGGCGGCTACGGCGCTCCGAAGCGAGTGTTGTCGCTGCTAGGCGCCGGCGACACCGGCCCCTGGGCCTGGAACGGCAAGGTTCCGACGCTCGAGTCGCAGATTCGCAAATCGATCGAGTCTACCATGCAAGGCCGCAAGCCTCGCGAAGAGCAGGTCGGCGCACTCGCCGCGTACCTGCGAACTCTCGATCCGCCGCCGGCGCTCGACCCGTTGCGCGGCCAGTCTGACGCTGCGGCTATTGACCGCGGCAGCAAGTTATTTGAGTCGCGCGGCTGCGCGAGCTGCCACATTCCGCCGAGCTACGCCTCGAGCGAGACTTTCGACGTCGGCCTGAAAGACGAACTCGGCGCGACGCACTTCAATCCCCCCTCGCTCCGCGGCGTCAGCCAGCGCGGGCCTTACTTCCACGACAATCGCGCCGCGACGCTAGAAAGCCTCTTGATCGAGCATCGACACCCCCCGGGCAGCTCTCTCTCCGCTGAAGAACTCTGCGATTTGACCGCATTTTTGAACAGTATTTAAACCGGAACAGTCCAGATTCCGCGTTCCGGGCTAACGATCGAGAAACCTGTGCACTGGAAATCACTCCACGCGAGCGGCTTCTTCCGCTTCGCGCAGCGCACGCAGCGAGTTACCCCCAAGGATCTTGCGGACCTCTTCCTCCCGGTAGCCGCGATTCAAAAGCTCCTGCGTAATGTAGGGATAACAGGAGACGTCTTCCAATTGCACGGGCGTCATGGAGACGCCGTCGTAATCCGAGCCGAGCCCCACGTGGTCGATGCCGGCGACCTGGACGATGTGATCGATGTGGTCGACCACCGTATGCACCGTGCCGGGCATGATCGGATGTTCCTGCCGCCAGCGCTTCATGGCGGCCTCGACGGCCTTCTCGTCGTTGCTCAATTCGGCGTTGAACTTTCGCCGCACCGCGAACATATCGGCCATGGTTTTGGCCGAACCAGGTTCGACAAAGCCGGAAAAGAAATTCACCATCACCACGCCGCCATTTCTGCCGATCAACTCAAGCACGTCGTCAGGCACGTTGCGCGCATGCTGGGCGATGGCGTAGGCGGATGAATGCGAGGCGATCACTGGAGCCCGCGAAACGCGCAGCGCGTCTTTCATCGTCTCTGGCGAAACATGCGAGATATCGACGAGCATGCCCAGCCGGTTCATCTCGCGGACCACCTCTTCGCCGAACGGGCTCAGGCCGCCGTGCTTCGCTTCGTCGGTGGCGGCGTCGGCCCAGGCGAGCGTGTCGCTATGCGTCAACGTCATGTAGCGGGCGCCGAGCCGGTAGAGCTGCCGAAGGGCGCCGATCGAATCTTGGATCGAGTGCCCCCCTTCCACGCCGATCAGCGACGCGATCTTGCCCGAGCGGTGGATCCGCTCGACGTCGTCGGCCGTTAGCGCCAGTTCAAACGTCTCGGGGTGGCGAGCGATAATCTGGTTGACCAAGTCGATCTGTTCGAGCGTGTCGCGCAAGGCCGTGCCCGCTTGCATGGTTTCGGCGGGCACATAGACAGACCAGAATTGCCCGCCGACGCCCCCCTGCCGCAGGCGAGGAATATCGGTCTGCAGCTTGTCCGGCGCATGCAGTTGCGTGATATCGCATTTCTCGAGCGACGAGCCGAAGTCCGATCGCAGCCGCCACGGCAAGTCGTTGTGGCCGTCGATCAACAGCGACGAGCGATGGATGCGCAGCGCCTCGTCCGAAATCTTTACCGCCGGACGAGCCCCCTTGCTCTCCTTCGTCGCGGAGTCCTGCGCAATGACTCGCGTAGCGCTTAGCGCCAAAAGTCCGGTAAGGCAGGCGAGCTTAAGCACCGACGTTCGTCGCCGGGGATCGCACTTCGAGAAGCAGGAATTCGACCGCCGCGCCCGATGAAACATAAGCAGCTCCGGTAAATGATGTCTTTCGCCGCTTCCAACATCGCATCTGGCGCGCGTCGGAGCAAGCAACACGGCAGGCGATCGGCTGAAAGAAAACGGCGCAGCCAAACGCCACGGCGCGCAAAAAAAGCCGAGGGATCAAACGCCCTCGGCCTGCCAAACGTTCGTGCCCAATCGTCTGATTTACTCGGGACTCGAAGCGTTCAAGATGATCGGCGCGGCGGAACTGCGACCGATAACGGCATCGTCGGGGCCGATGCCGGCGCCGACAATCCCATGAGCGTTGACGTAAATGTGGTCATCGCACTCCGCCAGCCGGCACGACTTCAAGAATCCGACGTGCATGTCTTCGAACAACACGTTCTGACCGCAACAGCCATGATTGGCGCTGCGGCCGGCGGTCTCTTCGTCGGGCGCGTCAGCCATCAAGGCAAAGTTCGTGCGGCCCTGGTTGCGGTGTCCGCGATAGGCCCCGTGATCTAAGTAACCGAGCGTATAGCCGTAGCTGCCGCCCAGCCGGCGATGAAGTTTCGGCAACTGTTCGGCCGGTGCGGCTTGTATCTCTTCGATTGTCGGCAACGTAAAGTCTTGCTGCTGGGCCAGCGCCGAATCGGGACAGATTAACCGCGACGGGCTATTTAGCAAACCCGCCTCGCGCAGCATCGGAGCGTACGATCCGGCCACGGCCAACTTGCCGCGTTGCGGCACCAACGGGAAATAGCCTTGATGCACCTGGCTGTAACTGGTGAGCGCCGTGCCAATCTCGCGGAGGTTGTTTTGGCAAGCCATCAGCCGGGCCTTCGACTGACTATTGGAAATCGCCGGGAACAACAATAGGCTGGCGGCGATGCAGATGCCCCCGGCCACTAGTAGATCTTGCAAGCGCCACGCGCTCGCCGGGGCCAGTTCGGCCGAGAAAGCCGCCGCGGTGCGAGCGGAACGCACCGCACGAGCCGCCACGAAATTACAGGTGCGAGCCGCCAACCCTGCCGGCGGCTCATACTCTTCGCCGTCTATGTCCGCGGCGAGCGGCGCCACCTTGCTGCGCAGCCGCATGAGATCGTCTTGCAAGGCCGGGTCTTCTGCCAACCGAGCCTCGACCATTTCGTGTTCTGTCGGCTCAAGTGCTCCCAGCAGGTAGCCGAGCAAGTGCTCACGCATTGGCTATTTTTCTCCGGACAGGTGAGCGCTATTCCAAGCTTCGTTGAGCTTCAAAATCGCGGTGTGCAAGCGACTCTTCACGGTGCCGACCGGAACGTCCAATGTCTCGGCGGCCTCGCGATACTTGAGTCCTTGGTAGTAAATCAAATTAACGGCGCTAAACAACGGTTCGGGCAGCTCGCGGACCGCTTTGCGGATCCACGCTTGCCGCTCGTCGGCTTCTAACTGGGCCACCGGGCCCGTCTCTTTACTGACCAGCAACTCCATCAACGATCCCAAGTCGTCTTCGCCGTCGTGGGCATTGCGTCGATCGAGACTGACCAGTCGATGTCGTTTATTCCGGCGCTGGGCGTCGATGGCCTGGTTCGTGGCAATCGTATACAGCCAAGGGCGGAACTTGCGTCCTTCCTCGAACTGATCGCACTTCAGATGCACTTGCAGGAACGTCGCCTGGAAGGCATCCTCGGCCATTGCTCCATCGCTTAAATATCGTCTCAGGTAACTGTAAAGCTCTCGCTCGTACCGCTGCACCAGCGCGGAAAATGCCTGACGATCGCCGCTTCGGCAATACGTCATCAGCAGTTCTTCGTCAGATGAATCCAACCAAGCAGAGCCTTTAAGTGGTTGAACACGCCTCTGTTCAATCGTGTTGCTCATGATTTTATACGCGTCGCACGTCCAAGAGTTCAGCGCAACGGCGAAAAATGGCGCAGCCGCTTTCGCCGGCACAGCGTAAACTCTTGTCCGCTCCTTAAATATAGCGAAGCTGTGGAGCGCTTCGACGGAATCGGTTAATTCGGCGAAGAGATGCCAATATGACAGCCTGCAGCCGAGCTTCCCACACTCACGATCCGTACATACGCAAGTAGCGTGCCTGGATGAAAGTCGCTGGCGGGAATCGCTATCGCTGGGCTGCCTCGGGCGACGTCAACGCCTTTTTCGGCTTGATGTTGGATAACGTCGCCGATTTGGTGTTGATGGTCGGACTGATGAGTTCGGCCTTCGGATTTCCTGCAACTTTTGCTCTTCGTTACATGGTGCCGGGAACAGCGGTGGGAGTGCTTGTCGGGGATTTGCTGTTCACCTGGATGGCCTTCCGACTGGCCAAGAGAATCGGACGTAACGACATAACTGCCATGCCCTTGGGGCTTGACACGCCCAGCACATTTGGCATGGTGTTCTTCGTTCTAGGCCCCGCCTATCAAGCCGCCACGGCTGCCGGGATGGAAGCGGAAGCGGCGGCTCAACATACCTGGCAGATTGGGATTTGCGCCATCGTCGCCAGCGGCGTATTTAAGCTGGGTTGCGCGGTCGGCTCAGGCTGGATTCGCCGCCTAGTGCCCCGCGCCGGGCTGCTGGGCTCGCTGGCCGCAATCGCCTTGGTCCTCATCAGCTTCCTCCCCTTGACCGAGATTCTGCACCATCCTGTTGCAGGATTCGTCTCACTTGGAATCATTTTGACGACACTTGTGGCTCGAGTTGATTTACCGTTCCGGCTTCCTGGAGCCCTCGGGGCGCTACTGGTAGGGGGCGCCGTCTACTACATTATGCAGGCGTGTGGCTTCGGCCAAGCCGAGGCCTTGCCGATCCGGCCGGCCGATGCGCTCTTTCCGCGTGAGTGGTGGGAAGCGTTCGACTTCGGCTGGATGGCGGCCTGGAAAGATTCGTTTTGCTATTTGCCGATCGTGATTCCTTTTGCGTTGGCAACGGTCGTAGGGGGGATCGATTGTACGGAGAGCGCAGCGGCGACCGGCGATGAGTTCTCGACGGAGCAGATCATTGCCGTCGAGGCCCTGGCAACCCTAGTTGCAGGCTTCTGCGGCGGCGTCATTCAGACGACGCCTTACATCGGCCACCCCGCCTACAAGGCCATGGGCGGCCGGTCCGCTTATACGCTCGCCACCGCGCTGTTCATCGGCAGCGCCGGCGTGCTCGGCTATTTCGGCTACTTGTATGCGATCATTCCGAAAGCGGCCGTTTTTCCGATCTTGATCTTCGTAGGGCTGGAAATCACGGCCCAAAGCTTCTTTGCCACGCCTCGCCGGCATTATCCCGCCGTAGCGATGGCGTGTGCGCCCGCCTTGGCATCGCTGATTGTGATCTATACCGATCAGATCCTTGGAGCGGCTCGGCTTTCGATCGAGATCCTCGAACTGCAGCCGGCGACTCAGCTATTGGCCAAGAACCTGCTGACCTTGCGCATTCTCTCGGGCGGATTCATCGTGACGAGCTTGCTCTGGGCTTCGACCGTAGCCATGCTCGTCGATCGCCGTCTCAAGGCAGCCTCCGCATTTATTGCTACGGCGGCCATCGCCAGCCTGTTCGG
>JAICIG010000039.1 GCA_025924495.1 Pirellulales bacterium
CGCCGCCCCACTGCCCGCCCGCCTGGCCGAGGGGCCCCCCCCCGCCTATCCGCTGGCGCCACCGCGGTAGCACGGGCTGAGAGCCCCCCCCCGCTGCGGCGCGGGCCCGCGGCCGGTCTGCCAGCGAGGGCATCTGGTCGATGATCTTCTGCGGCGGCTGTCCGGCGCCTGCTTTTAAGTCGCGGGCTACGAGCCGCCCGTCGGCGTCGAATAGGTAACACGCCGGCGCAGGATGACCGCTCCTGTTCGGATCGAAGACAATCGCCTCGCAGCAGCCGATTCCTTGCTCAAGCAATTCGTGGTACTTCCGAAAGTAATCGGTTGCGCCGCCGCTGATGAGCGGCTGCACGAGAATCTGCATTCGCCCGCCGCAGATCAAACCGTCGTCCCAGCCGTAATCGCTGTCGAGCTGAAAGCTGACGACTTCGGCCTCGCCCTGGTCCAGCTTCGCCAAGGCATGGCGTTTGACCTCGGCTTCGACACAGCCTCCTCCTAGCGTGCCGGCCTGCGAGCCATCGGCATAGACGAGCATCGCGGCGCCCGCCTTTTGCGGCGTTGAGCCGCGAGTTTCAACCAACCGGCAATAGGCTACCGGTTGCCTGGCGGCGAGGGCATTCAGCAACGGAGTAAGCAAGTTGCGCATCGGTTACGACTAAAAAGGCGGGAACTGGGCAAGCGCCGGCACGAGGCGCAGAGAAATCTAGTGCTGAGGAATTCGCCCGAGGGCTTATTCCTATCGATTTTTAGCTTAGCCGTCCGCGCCTCCGACCGCAATTAGCTGTTCAGACGGGCTCGAGCACCTGCACCTGGGTCGATCGCACCAGATCTTTGACTTTGGCGCGGTATGCCAGCATGTGGGGCGCAACCAGGTGCGCCTCGAGGGAAGGAATATCCTCCCATTTCTCGATGACGGTGACGACGTCGTTGCGCACCGGCGGCTGGACGGGGACGTTGGTTGGCAAGTCGACAGTCGGTCCATATTCAAGGCAACCTTTTTCGGCCCGGACGGCGGGTACGATTGCCCTGAATTCCTTCAAAAAATCATCCCTGCGTCCTGTGGCGATCTGAATCGTGGCGACAACATGAATCATGGACCGGCTCCCACCTCGAGTTTTTCTGCACAAACCGCCTAGCCTACCACGCCATCCTGCGCTCGGAAACATCTAGCCTTCGGATGTCAATGGTTCCCAGGCTTGTCGCGCCAAAGCGTACGCGAGGATTGCTATTCTGTGTGACAGAACGGCACATTGGCGCGCCTTGCACACGTCGTTTTGACGGCCTCCGTTCAGACTTCGCCGGAGCGGTCGAGCCGCGTCGGCACGCCGCAACGCTGCAATAAAACCAAATGCCGTTTCGATGCAGCGAGCGCCGGTGCGGTTTGCCCATCGTCGGAATATCAACTACAAACAAGATCGTCTTATCCGCCAGTCGCCAACCACGAACGCCCCTGCTATGTCCACCGTTCAAACAATTGCCAAGAGTTATGCATTCTACCGCGACCGCACGCTAGGTTTGCTCGACAAGATCGAGCAACAGGCGGAGCCGCAGGCGGCTCTAGCCTGGCGCCCCGGCCCCGGCCGCGCTCACATCGGTTGGCAGTTGATGCACATCGGCATCACCGAGGAGATTTTTGCCACCGAGCGGTTGATGCCTGAGAAGCCCGCGGCATTTTCCGACTTGTGGCCGAGGTTTCGCGGCGGCAGCACGCCGGACGACAATGTGCCCGACGTTTCTGCCATCCGCAATGTATTGTCCGAATCTCGCTCTCACCTGCTCGATACGCTGTCGCACTATGGCGATGATCGCCTGGCGGAGATTCCGCCTGCTTTGGCGGCTCGCAAATTGACCGTACTCGATGTCCTGTACATCATCGGCTGGCATGAAGCGCACCATCAAGGACAAGCGCATATCACGCTGAACCTGTACCTGAATCGCAAGTAAGCTGCGGCTGGGACGTAAAAAACGGCGCGCCCAGGCGCCGAGCGTCAGCCACCAGGCGTTTATTCCGTATCGCTTAAGAAGGACGCGATTTTCGCTGCCACGCGATCACGACCTTTCGGACGGAGTTGGCACTCCCAAACCACAAGAACTTGCCAGCCGAGCGCCCGAAGCTGGCGTCGGTGTTTTTGGTCGCGCCGGCGGTTGGCGGAGAACTTGGCATTCCAGTAGTCCACTTTGCTGGAGGGCATCGAGCGGCCCCCTTCGCAATGGTGCCGGTGCCAGAAGCAGCCATGCACGAAGATCGTCTTCTTCAAGCGCGCAAACACCAGGTCCGGCGCCCCC
Organism: Pirellulales bacterium; assembly: GCA_025924495.1. The sequence continues at coordinate 2,284 of JAICIG010000039.1, forward strand.
GGCAGACTGCGCACGTGCAGCCGGTAGCGATACCCAAGCGCGTGCACCAGGCGCCGCACGATCATTTCGGGCTTGGTGTCGGCGCCTTTGACGGCCCGCATCACCGCGCTGCGCTGTTGGGGCGTAAAGACATCGGCCATAGCGGCAGCCTCAGACGCAAGGGGCGGCGTTATCTGCGTCGTTGGCCGACCCAGAAAGCGAAGCCTCCAGCCAGGGCCGGAGATAGTGGCGGGCAATCCACTCGACGACCGGCACGCAGACCGCGTCGCCGAAACCGAACAGCGCCTTGTTCAGACGCGTATTGATGCGGTAGTCATCGGGCACGCCTTGCAGTCGGGCGCACTCGCGCGCCGTGAGAAGTCGAACTCGATGTTCTCCCTTGCCGGCTTTAAATAAGATTTGCCTGCCGCTGCCGCCGCGCGGCGTCCTCAGGCATCCCGCCAGTCCGTCGACTCGCAGCTCAGCCATGGAGCGCCCCTTACGGACGCGGCGGAAGGCGGCGCCATAGCGATATTCGCTGCCGGCGATCATGTCGTTGGCGATGGCCGAGTGCCGCTCGCTCAGTTGTTGCATGAAGTAGTCGGTGCGTTCCTGGTTCCACCACGCCGCATGGTCGTCGGGAAGATCTTCGAGAATCGACTCGAGGTCGCCATCACGGTCGGGCGGCGACGGCAGCGGTTCGACGCTCCATCGGATTTCCGGATGGGAGTGAATAAATGCGACCAGCGCTTCGCTGCGCGATGCCGATGCTTGCAGGCCAAATGTCGAACGGCCAGGCTCGCCCAGCTTCGCGACCACGAACAGTCGCAGGCGGCTTTGCGGCACGAAACGGGCTGCATCGAGCGCGAAGGTATCGCAGCTATAGCCCAACTCATTGAGCGCCTTGAGCGCCGCCTCAAAATCGCGGCCGCCGTGCGATGTCAGAAAACCGGGCACATTTTCCAGCAGCACCAGATGAGGACGTCGCTGCTCAAGCTCGCGCAGAATGCGGACAAAGCCCCAAAAGGCGCTCGACTGGCCGCCCGCAAGACCAGCACGCGCCCCGGCAATCGACAGATCATTGCAGGGAAACGAGGCTGTAAACAAATCGCAGCTTGGCAATGCTGCGGCGGAGAGCTCGTGAATATCGCCAAGCTGAAAGTCGTTGGCGCCGAAATTGTCGCGGTAGATCTCCAGCTTGTCGGCGTCAATATCGTTGGCAAACGCCACGCGAAAACCCTGCCGCTCCAGCGCGAGTCTCACCAGCCCGATACCGGCGAAAAACTCGGCGACCTGCGGGCCGCTCTCATTCTGCGGCGGAGCGGCGGACTTCGAGCGCCGCTGAGTTTTCTTGAACGATTTCTTTCCGCGTGACTGGGGGCGAGCGAGTTGGTCTGCCATGACGCCATTGCCGGGTGATCGGGCTTCCTGCGCCGTCTGCGACCGCGTCGAACCCGACGGCATATCGCGTAAAGCGATTGGCTGAATCATAGGGCATTCGGCTCCTCGACTGCAATCAAGCCAACGCGTTTGCCGCTCGGCTTGCGCGGTCGTAACGATAATCTCATCGAGTCTGCATTGACCCCGCCGCAGGGCGGTTCTTATAATCATGCAATTGAATTGCATCTGGGCCGTCTCAGGTGACTGTATGTCGCTGCCGCTTCGCCGCCGAATTGCCTGGGCCATAGCGCTTTGCTATGTCTGGGCCAGCGCGCTCAGTGGCATGTGGCACGACCACGCTCAAGAACATGCCGGCGGACATGCTTGCAAGCGGGTGGTCGAGCATGTCTGCCACCATTGCCACGGCCATTCGGTTGCTCATCAAGACGACTCGGACCGGCATGGTCCTGAGTCGGACGATGATTGCGTCGTCTGCCGCTTCGTAGCGCAAAGCGCGGTCGAACCGCCGCGAGCGCCTCTGCCAACCCGCGGCCCATTAGTTGTCGAGGCGCCTGCCCACCTCCCCGAAGCCGCTGCGCCCGTCTTCTTCTCTTGCTCGCTCGCTCGAGCTCCACCAGCCATCGGCTGAAATCTTTCCGTCGATCGGGATTCTCTAGTCCCATCACGTTCGCGCCGACGTCGAGGCTCACCAATGCTCGACCGGCGACATGATGCTTGAGCGCTAGAGAATCGGACTTTTCAGCTTTGGCTGCGCAGTGCGTCGTGCAACCTATTTTGCGGCGGCTGCCTCGGTTGGGAGCGAGAGAACATGCGAACGTTGCGAAAGGCGTTCACGCTGGTTGAATTGCTGGTGGTGATTGCCATCATTGGAATCTTGATCGCGCTATTGTTGCCGGCTGTGCAGGCAGCTCGCGAATCCGCGCGCCGGACGACCTGTTACAACAATCTGAGGCAGATCGGGCTGGCCCTGCAGGCCTATCACGACTCGGTCAAGCAGTTTCCCCCGGCCTATGTCGTTTCGCCGACGACCAACACGTTGATGGGCCCGCCCGACCCGACAACCGGTGATACGGGTCCAGGCTGGGGATTTCTGGCGATGTCGCTGCCGTTTTTAGAGCAAGGACCGCTCTATCAGTCGCTCAATGTCAATCTGCCTTGTTGGTCGCCCGTCAACGCCGGCGCAGTGAAGACGGTCGTCCCTGGATTTCTTTGCCCGACGGCGGTCAATGGATCGCTGACTTACAACGTGGTCAATGCGGGCGGCAACACGCTGGCCGTCTTTGCACGATCGAATTACGCCGGCATGGCCGGGCGCACTTCGCCTTGGGGCAGTTACTTCGATCCGGCGACCAACTTGTCGAACGTCGCCGACGGCGTGCTCTTTCGCAATAGCCGCACGCGGATTGCGGACATCACCGACGGCACGAGCCAGACGATGCTCGTCGCCGAAAAAACGCCCTTCCAGAGCGACTCGACCTGGGTCGGCGTTGTACCCAACGGGGTGACCTGCCCGACCGCCCCGTTCGCCAGCGTCGGCTGCGATCCCGCTTCGTCACAAGTCAACGTGCACAGCGGGCCAACGCCTGGCGAGGTTCCCGCGATCATTAAGCCGCCCAATCAACCGCTGGCGAACACCGACGAAGTGTGGTCGAACCATCCGGCGGGCGCCAACGTCTTGTTTTGCGACGGCAGCGTGAAGTTCATCTCGCAGATGATCAACCAACTGACCTGGTCCTACATGGCTACAAGGTCGGCGGGGGACGTGCTGGGCGATTCAGATTTCTGACGTTTACCGTTGGTCGATCGCAGGTGGGATGTTCGCCAGTCTGGCAGCAACGTTCATCCCTCGTGAACTGCATAGCCGTCGAGGCGAGCCATGAAACCATGCCATTTGCCCTGGATTCTCGCTGTGAATCTCCTGATCGCGGGTTGTGGCGGACCGCCGCAAGTGTCGCGAGGCAATCTCAAGCTCATCTCCGCCCTGCGCACGGCGACCTCCACGCGTCAGGTTCCCTGGCTTGACGAGTGTGCCAGCCAAGTGGAACAAGGCAAGACGGCTGGAACGATCTCTGCCGAAGAAGCCGTCGCATTCGACGAAATCATTTCCTTAGCCCGCAAAGGCCAGTGGAAGCAGGCCGAAGAACAGGCGGCACGCCTCGGCGCTGCCCAACAACCGACCGCAGAAGATATCGAGCGGTTGAAGACGCCCGAAGGACGCAAGCCGCACGATCAATAGCGCCGCCGTGGCAGCGATAGTTTCCACTGCCAAGCCAGCGGGCTAGTATCTTCTAGGCAAGCTGCGCCGCGGCATGCGCCCATCCGTGCTTGGCCGGAGCCGTTGCGGGCGAAGATGGCCAACCGCGCTCGGGCATCTTGGGAAAGTTGGCCATGTTGGCGGCAAAGCGATGAATGCCGAGCGCCGTTTGAGCTTCGTGGCCGGTTCAAGCTGCTCGGAGAGAGGTGAAATTCAAGTTCGTGGTTTCTCCTAAACCATTTCCTGATCAGGCTTTCACATCGGCGATTCGACAGTCCTGCGAATCGGACGGCGCCCCTGGCAGAGAGGCGGCAGTGGCATTAGTCCGATGTCGGCCCGACGGTACTCCAAACGAAGATGGCCGCCTCCCAGACGAAGATGGCCACTCGCGCACGGGCGTCTTGGGCATCTTGGCAATTTAGTAACTCAAACTGCCCCACAACGCGTAAGAAGGCGAAGATGGTCAACTTGGCATGGTCATCTTGGCAAATTTGGCCTGATTCGTTCGTCCAGATTGGGAGGGCCACAAGGTCGAAACGCGTCGGAGCGGGCCCCTCGCCGCCCACCCGCACAGCCGCCTGCAACTTGGCCGCGCTTGCGGCAGCGCTATAATCGGTTCGGGTCCGGCTCGCCCCAAGTTAGCTCGCCCCAAGCATCATCCAATATTTAACGAAGGTCGCTTCCACCGAATATGGCAACTACGGTCAAACCGACGAATCTCCGCGAGCTGCGCGAAAGCGGCTGGGTCTCCAAGACGGTCAAACGCGAAATCTACGACAACTTCCTGGCCATGTTGGCCCAAGGGGAGGAGCTGTTCCCCGGCATCATCGGGTACGAGAACACGGTGATCCCCGAGATCAACCTGGCCCTGATTGCCCAGCACGACATGCTGTTTCTGGGGGAGAAGGGACAGGCCAAGAGCCGCATCATGCGGCTCTTGAGTCGATTCTTGGACGAGGAGATCCCCTATATTGACCTGCCCGAGGCGCCAGTGCATGACGACCCGTACCGGCCGATTAGCAGCGTTTGCCGGCGCTTTGTGGCCAGCGTGCCCGAAGATCAGGTGCCGATTGCCTGGTGGCCGCGCGACGAGCGATATGCCGAACGCCTGGCGCCGGGTACGAAGTTCGCCGACATCATCGGCGAGATCGACCCGGCCAAGTTGGCCGGCGGCACGAGCATGTCGGCCGAAGAGGCGTTGCACTTCGGCCTGATTCCCCGCATGCACCGCGGCATCTTCGCCATGAACGAGTTGCCAGAACTCGACGAGCTAGTGCAGGTCGGCCTGTTCAACATCTTGGAAGAACGCGACGTGCAAATTCGCGGCTATCCGATCAAGTTCGACATCGACGTGCTGATTCTCTTCTCCGCCAACCCCTCGACCTATAACCGCAGCGGCAAGGTGATTCCGCAATTGAAGGATCGCATCGGCTCGGTAATCCACACGCATTATCCGCGCGAGCGCGATCAAGGCATCGCCATCATGGAACAGGAGGCGGGCATTGATCTGGGCGGCGACTTCCCGGTCGTCGTCCCCTATTTCATGCGGCAGATCGTGGAAGAGTTGAGCATCGCCGCCAGAAAGTCGAAGTACATCGATCACCAGTCGGGCGTGAGCGCGCGGTTCAGCATCGCCAACTACCGCACCATGGTCGCCAGCGCTCGGCAGCGCGGGGCCCGTCTGGGCGAACGGCCGGCCGTACCGCGGATCAGCGATCTCGGGCACCTCTATTCCTCGTCGCTCGGCAAGCTGGAACTGGACATGATGGGCAGCCATCAACTTTCCGAGCGGCAAGTGCTCGATTCGATCCTGGCCGAAGCGATCAAGAACGTGTTCGAGGAGTACGTCGACAAGCACGGGCTCGAAGAGATTGGCCACATTTTTCGCCAAGGCGTGAAAATTGAAGTGGGCGATCTGTTGCCCTCAAGCGTCTACGCCGAGCGACTCAATCGCGTGCCGCCGGCCTGGGACAAGGCGTTCGAAGTGAATGCTTCCAGCGATCCGGCCGTGCGCGCATCATGCGTTGAATTCGTGCTCGCCGGCCTCTACGCCACCGACCGAATCTCACGAGCGCAGCACCATGGGCGGATTGTGTACGAGACGTAAGCAAGCGTCCTCGCTTGCTCGTTTCCGCGCAGGTCCGGCGGGCGGCGTCGACGGATGTAAGGCGAGCGACGCGGCGCTCGCCCGCGCCAATTTGGCAGCGGCGAGGCGTTGGGAATAGAATGGGAAAAGGCTTTTGAGCGGGAATCGCGGCCGTCAGGCGAAAGGGGCGGGAAAGGACCATGCTCGATGCGCTGGACTCTTTCGGCAATGTTGCTGGCCGTCGCGATCGTGGTTTCTGGCCTGGGCATTTATCGTGGTTTTTGGGATCCGGCGCACCCCAACCATCCCATTCTGCTGGGGGCATATTTGATCTTGGTGTGCGTGTCGGCCACGGCGGCCGTCTTTGGCCGATCGACGTTACGAGGAACCTTTTTCGGAGTCGCTGTGTTCGGGACGGCATATTTGATTTGCGTCCTTCAGGGCGGTTTTGGATTAGATACGATCCACGACGCCGATTGGCTGGCGAGAAACACGAAAATCGGATTCGCGCTCTTGGGCGTTTCGTTGCTCGCATCGCAATTGCTCGTCATCACGGTGCGCCCGACCGCCGCGCCGTCTCGCGAGCAAGAACTACATTGAACGAGGTCCATTCATGAATACCGATGCGGAGAACCTGTATCAGGCGGCGCTGAAGCTATCCGGAGACGAGCGCTATCATCTCGCTTACCGGCTGCTGGAAAGCATCGAAGGCCAGCGCGATCCGGATTATGAGGAGGCGTGGAGCAAAGAGATCACTCGACGGATTGAAGAAGTCGAGCGTGGCGCCGTACAAACCGTTTCCTGGGAACAGGTGAAAAGGATGATTCACGAGGCGCGTCATGGCAGCACGAAGCCTTGATTTTCATCCAGAGGCCGCGCTGGAAATCTCTTCGTCGATCAAATGGTATATGGAACAAAGCGAAACTGCGGCGGACGGTTTTATCGCTGAGTTGAACGGCCGATTGATCGCTGTGCTTGAGGATCCATACCGTTTCGCGAACTATCTTCATCGCACTAGATACGCGCTGTTCGATCGCTATCCCTATCTCATTGTCTTCAAGGTTTACGGCGCCTTGGTACGGATTTACGCCGTCGCCCATACAAGCCGTCGCCCCGGTTATTGGGCGAACCGCCGCTTCGACATGGAGGCTTCCTAGTGTCCGCTCGCCAGCCGCTTGGCGGCATCATTCATACGTACCAGAAGTACGATCCGAAGAGTTTTCCCAGCCCGACGCAGCCGCCGCCGGATGTCGTGTCATCGGCGTTCGATCATCTGCTGGCCTACGGCGACATTCGCGAGCTGACGGAAGAAGAGCTGGCCCGCGCCGTGCATCTCGATGCCAGCCAGATCGCCGGACTGGGGCCGAGCCTCGATGCGCTCCGCGAAATGCTGCTGGAACGCAAACGGCGAATTCTGGAAACCTATGAAACAAAGCAGGTTCTTGAGACCGCTCGGCGCGATTATCGCGCCGCGGGCGAATCGCTCAAACCGCCCAAGCCATTGCGCGGTCTCTATGAAAAGGCCTTCGAGCAAGAGCAACTCCGCGAGTTGGAGCAGCTTTGGTATCGCGCCGGCGGCGAGCGTTCGGCCTTTGCCGGGCAGTTGTTGAAACTCGTCGAACATTTGAGCGACAAATATCAGGTCGATGAACTGGCCGGCAAGTACGAGTTCACGGGCCGCCAGCCATTGACTGTTCCTCAGGCACTTGCCACCAAAGAAGAGCTGGAGCAGATTGATCAGCTTCTCAAGCAATTGGAAGAAGCGGCCCGCACCGCTCAGATCGGCATTATCGACATGGAGCAGTTGGCTCAGTTTGCGCAGCCCGGCGACATGGAGCGGCTGGCGGCGCTGCAGGAGCAAGTCGACAACTACATTCGCGAGTTGGCCGAACGGCAAGGTCTGGAACGGGGCAAGCGCGGCTTTCAACTCACGCCCAAGGCGTATCGCCTGTTTCAAGGCAAGCTGCTCGAACAGATCTTCAGCCAATTGCAGGCCGCGCGCAGCGGGCGGCATCAAGTTCCAGTCGTTGGCGAATGCGCCGTCGAATTACAGCAGACGAAGCCGTACGAGTTCGGCGACTCGGTCGCCAACATGGACATTCCCGCGTCGTTCACCAACGCCATGATCCGCGGCGGCGCCTCGCTGCCGGTCCGGTTAAAGCCGGAGGACATTGAGATCCACCGTACGCGCAATACGCCAAAGTGCGCCACGGTAGTACTGATGGATATGAGCGGTTCGATGCGCTACGGCGGGCTGTACGTGAATGTCAAACGGATGGGGCTCGCGCTCGACGGCTTGATTCGCCGCGAATATCCCGGCGACTTCGTACAGTTTTTGGAGATGTACACGTTCGCCAAGCCTCGCGCCCCGGGCGAAATCGTGAACCTGATGCCGAAGCCGCCGACGATTTACGATCCGATCGTGCGATTGAAAGTCGACATGAGCCAGGAGGACATCAGCGAGTTTCAAGTGCCGTGGCACTTCACGAACATTCAGCACGGCTTGCAGCTTTCTCGCAAGTTCCTGGCTGCGCAGGACACGCCCAATCGGCAGGTGATCTTGATCACCGACGGCCTGCCGACCGCGCACTTCGAAGGCTCGATGTTGTACTTACTCTACCCGCCGCACCCGGCGACCGAGGCCGCCACCCTGCGCGAAGGGCAGCTTTGCCGCCGCGAAAACATCACGATCAACATCTTCTTGCTACAGAGCCGGTCGCAATCGCTCGAAGACGTGCGGTTCGCCCAGCGGCTGGCCGAATCGACCAAAGGTCGTGTCTTTTTCACCGCCGGCAAGGACCTCGACCGCTACGTCGTCTGGGATTACGTCAACCGCCGCCGCTCCATCGTCTCGTAGGGCGGGCCATTGCCCGCCGGAACCGAGCTCGAGTTTTCAATTCAATGAGTTATCGAACGGCGATTGCCGGACGACGCAAACTGCGGGCGTCTTCCCCGGCTGCTGGCGGGCAGTGCAGTCTCGTAGGGTGGGCAATGCCCACCGGAACTAAACTCGAATTTCAAATCCAAACCGTTCTTGAGCCTCGATTGCCGGACGACGGAAATTACGGGCGTCTTCCCCGGGGGCTGGCGGACACTGTCCAGCCCACGAATAGCCCAGGCCTATTTCACTCCCGAGCCCGACTCCACTTCGCGATCGGGCCGCAATAATACGACACCTTGCGAATCGCTGGCGGCCAACAACATGCCGTTCGATTCCTCGCCGCGAATCATAGCGGGCTCGAGGTTATTGACGACGATAATCTGCCGACCGACGAGCGCTTCAGGCTCGTAATGCCCGCGAATGCCGGCCACGATCTGCTTTTCAACGTCGCCGACCTGGATTTGCAATAGCAGCAGCTTGTTGGCGTTTGGATGCTCGCGAGCCGCCAGCACCTTGGCCACGCGCAGCTCCAGCTTGGCGAAATCGTCGTAACTGACCGGAGGTTTAGGTTCCATCGTTTCGTTTTGGCGTTTGTGGTGATGAACTGCACAGCGCTAATCGGCGCTAAGCGGCCAATACTAACGATTCACGTGCCGTATCGGTAGTGCCGCGAATAGTCTGCGCTCTTTCGCCAAGCCGTGCCCCCACTTGAAGAACGGCCTGCCTTCAGATAACGTAAGTTGAAGCAGTTTCTATGGATAATGTTAGAGCTGCATTAGCGTTCTTGTCGAAATTCAACCCGGCTTCGGGGCGTTTTTTACGGCCGATGGCTCATTTCGGGACATCATGGTTGAGCTCGATCCTGCCGGTGGCGGCGGCGCTGGTGTTCGCCTCCGCTTCACTGGCTGCAGAGCTGGCCGATGCCCGAAAGCTGCTTCAGACCGGCAAGTACGCCGAGGCCGAGGAAGCTTACCAAAAGCTATCTGCTGACGAGCCGGTTCCTGCCGCCCTGGGGTTGGCTCGCTGTCAGGCGAGCGCGGGTAAGCGTGAGCAGGCGGCGGCGACCTTAAAAGCGGCATTAGCAAAGCAGCCGGAAAAGAAGCCGGACGTCGCAGCGTTGCAGGCGGAACTGGCCCGGCTGGCTTTCGAGCGCGGCGACCATGCGGCCGCTGAGGAGAGCGCGGCCGCGGCGCTGGAGGCGAATCCGGAAAATCTGTCGGCCCGCTGGCTGCAGGCGGAGTTATCGCGGCTTTCCGGCAAGCTGGACGACGCCGATGCCGGCTATAAGTGGCTGGTCGATTACTACAACCAGCACGACGTGCAGTCGCCCGAAGTTCTCCGCTATATCGGCCTGGGCGCGGCGCAGTTCGCGCGCTGGCATCGCAATAGCAGCCAATTCTCGTTCTTGGTAAACGATCTCTACCCTGACGCGCTCAAGGTTGACGAGTCCTACTGGCCGGCGCATCTCGAGACCGGATTGTTATTTCTGGAAAAGTACAACCAGGCCGAAGCCTCGCGCAGTCTGAAGCAGGCTCTGGCCCTTAATCCAAACGCGGCCGAGACGCACGCGGCCTTGGCGGCGCTGGCGTTGCAGAACTATCAGGTGGAAGAGGCGCGCCGGCTGATTGACCAGGCGCTCGCCATCAACCCCGAGTTGGTCGAAGCATATGTCTATCGAGCCGATTCGTATCTGGCCAATTATCAAGCGGTCGAAGCGATCGCGTTCTTGGAGCAGGCCGTCAAACTCAATCCACGATCTGAGCTGGCCCTCGGACGCTTGGCCGCCGTGTATGCGGCCGTTGATGGAACGACGGACGACGAAGCAGCAGGCCGGCTTGGCAAATTGCTAGCCGAAGTGAACGAGCGCAATCCCCACGCGGGCGAATTCTACAACGCCATGGCGACGGGGCTCGAACTATGCCGCAAGTTTCCGGCGGCCGCTCGTTACTACCGCGAGGCCGTCGAGCGGATGCCGCAACTCACCGAGCCGCGCGGCGCGCTCGGGCTGATGTACATGCGCCTGGGGGATGAGGTCGAAGCCAAGAAGCTACTCGACGAGTCGTTCGAAGTCGATCCGTTCAACGTTCGCGTCAGCAACAGCCTGAAGGTACTGGAAGTGCTCGACGGCTATGCGGTGCAGGAAACCGAGCACTTCGTGTTGAAATTCGATCGCGGGCAGGACGAGATTCTGGCTCACTATGCGGCCAGGCTTCTTGAACAGGAAGTTTATCCGCAGTTGGTCAAACATTTTGGTTACGAGCCCGGCGGAAAATCGCTGTTCGAGATCTTTTCGCAGGCGCGCCATACGAGCGGCCACGGCTGGTTCAGTGCTCGGATGGTTGGTCTGCCGTATGTCGGCACGGTCGGCGCCTGCGCTGGCAAGATGGTCGCCATGGCCAGTCCGAATGGTCTCGAGAAGAAATTCAACTGGAGCCGCGTGTTGAAACATGAGTTCGTGCACGTGCTCAACTTGCAGCAGACGAACTTTAACATTCCACACTGGTTTACCGAAGCGCTGGCTGTCGAAAGCGAAGGTTATGCTCGTCCGCAGACTTGGAACGATCTGCTCGCCGAGCGGGTTCCCAGAGGAGAACTTTTTAACCTCGACACGATCAATCTGGGATTCGTCCGTCCCAAGTCGGGGCTCGATTGGAACTTCGCCTATTGCCAGGCCCAACTCTATGCTCAGTTCATGCGGGCGGAATATGGCGACGATGCGCTGGCCAAAATGTTGACGGCCTATCGCGATAATCTCGAAACACGAGCCGCCTTGAAACGCAGCTTCGGCGTCGAACAGGAACAATTCGAAGAGAAATATCGGGCGTATCTGAACCAGGTTGTCGTGGGCCTGAAGCAACAGCAAAAGTCGGCCGAAATGAATCCTTCGGAATTGGAGCAGGCGCTGGCCGACGATCCCAATAATGCCGACTTGCTGGCGAAAGCGGCCTATATGCAGTTGCAGCGAAAGGCCTATCCCAAAGCGGCGAAACTCGCAAAGCAGGCGATTGAGCGATCCCCACGGCACCAACTGGCGACGTATGTCTTGGCGCGCTTAAAGCTGCTGGTGGGTGAAACTGAGGAAGCAGAGAAGCTGCTCGAAGCCTGTCTTGATCGCGAGGCGCCTCAAGAGAACGTGGTGAACTTGCTGGCCGGCCTGAAATTCAAGGCGCAAGAATATGCCGAGTCCGCACAGCTGTATGAACTGGGCGCCAAGAGCCAGCCAGGCAATTTGCAATGGACCAAATCGTTGGCCAGAGTTTACCTGACGACTGGCGAGGCGAAAAAGCTAAGGCCTCTGCTCATTCAATTGGCTCAAGCCGATCCCGACGACCTGGCGGTGCGCAAGAAGCTGACCCAGTTGGCGCTGGCCGAGAAAGATTTTGCCGCCGCGGCGGATTGGGCGAACCAGGCCAATCAGATCGACGTACAAGACCCGGAGATCCACCGTTTTTGGGCCGAGGCGTTGGCGGGCGGCGAGGAACTTGCCGGCGCGGCAGATGAATACGAAATGGCGATCCGGCTCGCCCCGGACGAACCCGGCTATCGAATTGCATTAGCGAATACATGGATTGAAGCTGGTAAGCCCGCCAAAGCGCGACACGTCTTGGAAACCTTACTGAAAACGGCGCCGGATCACGCCGGCGCGCGAGCCATGCTGGAGAGCCTTGAACCTTGACGAAAGATGCCCCTGCTTCCAATCAGGATTCTTCGCCGCACGTGAAACTTTCGGCGGCGACGGGCGCGCCCGCGCCGTCGGAGATGACCATCGGCCAGTTCCAGAGATTAATTCGCGGTATGTATCTCGAAAAAGATCTGGCGCGCGGGGTTGACGGCACATTCATGTGGCTGATGGAAGAGATCGGCGAGTTGGCCAGTTGTCTGCGCAACGGAACGCATGAAGAACGTCTCGGCGAATTTGCCGATGTGCTGGCCTGGTTGACCACGATTGCCAACGTGGTTGGCGTCGACCTGTCGGAAGCCGTCATGCGGAAGTACGGCACGGGCTGTCCCGGTTGCGGACAGATCATCTGCACCTGCGCCGATGCGGAGAAGCCATGACCTCCGCAGCTCAAGCCGCCGACGGTGAGAATCGTTTTCGCGGGAGATCCGAGCGCACTCAGTCGGGCCTGCACGGAACTGTTTTTACCAGTGGTGCGCTGGGCATCGCGTCTTGCCTAATCGCCTTTGCCGCGATTGCTCTACCGTCACGAATGCTGATCGCCGATGAGGCGCCGTCGCAGGATGAAGCGGAGGTTTCATCCAAGGCGGCAGCCAGCGAAAACTTGCAGGGACCGGGGTTCGTCGCTATCGAGGCGGGGTTTTCAGGCGTCTACCGCGTCGGCTGCTGGACGCCCGTCGAGTTGGCATTGCAAGGGGGAAAGCAGGATCTGCGCGGACGCGTTGAACTGACGCTTGTTGATGGCGACGGCATGGCGAGCCAAGTCGTTTCCGACGAAATCTTGCTGCCTGCCGAAAAGCGGACGCGAGCATTGTTGTACGCCAAATTCGGCCGTCTGGGCGGCGACGTCACGGCGGCCTTCCGCACAGACGATGGTTTTGCATTCAGCCGAGTGTTTTCGGCCGGGGTCGACGCGGATGCCGATTTCTCGCCCGCGCTGCCTGCTTCGGTGCGGCTGATCGTGCAACTCGGCGAATCCTTCGGCATTGAAGATGCGACGGCCCGTCAAGGACGCGAGGCGACCGAGCGCACCGCCTGGGCCGGATTGGACGATGCTCGTCAACTGCCGACGCGTTGGTTCGGGTACGAGGGCGTTGATGTTCTGGTGCTCTCGTCAGCGGACGATTCGATCTACGCGGCTCTCCAATCCAATCCCGATCGCCTGCAGGCGATCGAACAATGGTTGGAACTAGGGGGGCAACTGATGCTCGCTTGTGGGACTGAATCGCAGCGATTGCTGGACCTCGACGGTCCTTTGGCGCGATTCGCTCCCGGCAAGTTCGACAAGCTGGTTGCTTTACAGAAGACCACGTCGCTGGAGAGTTACAGCGGCGCCACGACGCGGTTGGAAACGAAGCGAGGCGAGGGTTTGCAGGTTGTTCGTCTACGCGATACCAATGCTGCGGCGGAACTCATCGAAGGGGATTTGCCGCTCGTGCTGCGGGCGCCGCGCGTCTTTGGCCGGGTGACATTCCTGGCCATCGATCTCAGTCGCGAACCGCTGGCGAGCTGGCAGGGCCGATCGGCGCTCGTCAATCGGTTGCTGGGACGCGCGAAACGCGGCGGCGCTGAAGAAGATCGAGACATCGGCCGGGCTCCGGCCGTACACTTGGGCATTACCGATCTTGCCGGCCAACTTCGCGGCGCACTCGATCAATTCGAGGGCGTCGAACTGGCGCCGTTCTGGCTGGTCGCAGCGCTGGTTTTCATCTATCTGCTGCTGATCGGTCCGCTCGACTTTGTGCTGCACCGCCAACTCACGCGTCGCATGGCGCTGACTTGGGTCACTTTCCCCGGCTGGGTGTTGTTGTTCAGCGCGGGCGCCTATTGGGGCGCCGAGCGGTTGAAGGGCAGCCAATTGCGCGTCAATCAGGTGGATCTGGTCGACGTCGACGTTGCCTCAAAACAGGCGCGCGGCACAACGTGGCTGAACATGTTCAGCCCGCAAACCAGAGAATATGATCTTTCCCTACGGCCGCAACCGGAGGGGATGGACGAAACAATAAGAGCCCCACTGACCTTATGGTCGTGGATGGGATTGCCGGGGCCGGCGCTGGGAGGCATGGAACATGCCGCCGCGGGCCCTCGCAGCGCGTCGCAGCCGTATCGCTTTTCAAGCGAGCTCGACGCCGTTTTGGGCGTGCCGATTCCCGTCTGGTCGACGAAGAGTTTTCTGGGCCGCTGGCGAGCACCGATTGATCCTGGCATCGACGCGGACCTGACCTCGGGAGAGGACGGCGTCGCCGAAGGACGCATTACGAGCAGGTTAACGAGTCCGCTCTCCGATTGCCTGCTGGTATGCGGTCGCTGGGCCTATCAACTGGGCGAGATCAAACCGGGACAAGCCGTACCGATCCGTCCTGGCGAGCAGCGAGACTTGCAAGCTGTTCTCAAGGATTTCAAGTTAGTGAAGGAAAGCAAGAGTTTTGTGCAAGTATCGACTCCCTATAATCAATCGGGCTTCGATATCCGCTCGATCTTGCAGCAAATGATGTTCTACGACGCGGGCGGAGGCCGGCGGTACACGGGGCTGGCGAATCGTTATCAACACTTTGTCGACTTGAGCGATCACCTCGAAATGGGACAGGCGATCTTGTGGGGCCGCGCCGAAGGCTCCGCCTCCCAACTGCAAAACGGCGGCAAACCGCTCGCCGGCAGCGGAAACCAATCGACTTTCTACCGCTTTATCCTGCCGCTGGAGCAGAAATAGTTGTGATTGAAACTCGCGACCTGACGAAAAAATATGGCGATCTGTTTGCCATCCGCCAGCTCGACATCAAGCTCGATGCCGGCGACGTGTTTGGCTTTATCGGCCCCAACGGATCGGGCAAGACGACCACGATGAAGATTTTGGCCACGCTGCTGAACCCCACGTGGGGCGAAGCCTACGTGTGCGGCTACTCGATCTATACCAAGCCCAAGGAAATCCGTCGGCTGATCGGATACATGCCGGACTTTTTCGGCGTGTATGACGATATGAAGGTGATTGAGTACTTGGAGTTTTTCGCGGCGGCTTATCGCATTAAGGGCGCCAAACGTCGCAAGGCGTGCGATGAAATGCTGGAGCTCGTTGATTTGGGCTACAAACGCGAGGCGCTGGTGACCAGCCTGTCGCGCGGCATGACGCAGCGGCTCGGCCTGGCCCGCGTGTTGCTTCATGACCCGCAAGTCTTGTTACTCGATGAGCCGGCGAGTGGCCTCGATCCGCGCGCCCGCATCGAAATCCGGGGGCTGCTCAAACGCTTGCGGAGCATGGGTAAGACGATCATGGTGTCCAGCCACATTCTGCCGGAGCTGGCGGATATCTGTAACAAAATCGGCATTATCGAGCGCGGCGAGCTGCTCGTGAACTCCGACGTGGAAGAGGTCATGCGCCGCGTACGACGTCAGACCGTGCTGAAAGTTGGTGTGGTCGGCGATCTCGACGTCGCCGCCCGGCTGATTGAAGGCCAACCGAACGTGGAAAAGGTCTCCTTGACCAATGGAGTGGTCACGGTCACGATGGCCTCCGGAACTGCCGACTACAGCGGACTGCCAAGCGCCCTGATCGCGGCCGGCTACAAGTTAACTTTGTTCAAGGAAGAGGAAGTGAACCTGGAAACGGCATTTATGGAGCTGACCAAGGGAATCACCGCGTAACGCAACCGAATGCAATCAGGGTGGCCTGCCTATGGCTCAACAACGTCACACCGTCGCAGTGCTTCCCTCGTCAACCACGGCCGACGTTACCCGTCGGCAATTGGAAGCGGCGGGAATCCGGGCCGAGACGGTGGAAGTTGACAGCAACTTCCGCTTGCAAGTCGGCGAGGAAGATTTCGCGCGCGCAATGCAGTTGCTCTTTCCGGTTCCTGATGCAGCCACGCGCCAGGCGCCGAGCGGCGCTGCAGGCGCGGTCTGGTTCTGTTCGCAATGCGGCGAGGAAGTGCAACCGCAGAGCGAAGCGTGTTGGGCCTGCGGCAAGCCGCGTGCGGGCCTGACGGCTTCATCGTCGCCGCAACCCACCGCGCCCGTCGCCGCCAAGTCGCCGTCGCCTACGGTGCGGGATCCGCAAGCGGTGGCGACGGCCCCGGTCAGAGATTCTGCCAGCAGACCGGCGGCTCCGGTAAAAACGTCGCCACGTCCCGTGGATCAAAAAGAGTCTGCCAATAGCCCGTTCTTGATGGTCATGTTGGCGCTGATAATTATCGCCATCACGTTCATTGCCTGGTTGGCCGTACGCGGCAGCTGATCGCAACCAGATGCCGAAGAGCGAGACGGCGTCGCGGAGCGTGCGTGGAGGGCCTTGGTGCTTGGCCTGGTCTATTGCCCGCCTTTCATGCAGATCTATTCAACTGGTTTACTGCTGACGCTGGCGCTTAACGACACGCCGCTCAGCCGTAAGGCCGCGCGCCGCTCGGCAATTGCGTGGGCCGTAAATGTTGGCGTAGCGGCTGCGGTCGGCGTTTTCATCGCGTCCTTCATTCGATTCGGCGGCTAGTCGGAGCAACACACGGAAGCTTGCACGAGCAAGCCTCGTGATGTTAATGCTCAGCGTTGGAACTTAAGCGACGTGAACTCGCGCACCCGGTTGGCAATGGCCGGTTCAACGGGCAGTCGTTCCATGCTGCTGGCCCCATAGAAGCCGACGATGCCTTCGGTGTGGTCGAGGATGTACTGCGCATCGGCAGGTTCGGCGATGGGGCCGCCATGGCAGAGCACGAGAACGTCGGCTTTGATGCGCTTCGCGGCGTCGTGCATTTCCTGAACGCGTTTCACCGATTCATCGAGGGTAACTGCCGTCGTCGCGCCGATCGAGCCTTTGGTCGTCAGCCCCATATGAGGAATGAGAATGTCGGCGCCCGCTTCGGCCATGGCCTTCGCTTCGTCGGGATTGAAGGCGTAAGGCGTGGTCAGCAAATTCATTTCTCGCGCAAGTCGAATCATGTCGACTTCCAGGCCGAAGCCCATGCCAGTTTCTTCCAGGTTGACGCGAATCGTGCCGTCGAACAGGCCGACGGTAGGAAAGTTCTGCACGCCCGAGAATCCCGCGTGGGCCACATCGCGGAGGAACAGCTTCATCACCCGGAATGGATCGGTGCCGCAGACCCCGGCCAGCACGGGCGTGTGCTTCACGACAGGCAGCACCTCGCGGGCCATATCCATAACGATTGCGTTGGCGTCGCCATAAGGCATCAAGCCGGCGAGAGACCCGCGGCCGCCCATGCGAAACCGCCCCGAGTTATAAATCACCAGCAGATCGATGCCGCCCGCTTCCGACATCTTGGCACTGATGCCAGTCCCCGCTCCGCCGCCAACGATCGGTTTTCCTTCCGCCACCTTGGCTCGCAGACGGGCCAGGATTTCTTCGCGTTTAAATAAGCTCATGAATGTGCTTTCCGAGTGGCTTTTAACTCTTGCGAGCTTTCCGACCCATCAAGTCCAACAGCTTCGTCACTGCAGCGTCCGCAAAAGCTGGGTCATTAATATGCATGTCAAGCTCAACGACGTCCACGCCGCGAGCCGATTCCCGTAACGAAGTAAACAATGCTTGCCGTGCCTCTGGATCGTCAAAAGGCTGGCCTTCGCGATCGATGGCGGACACGCCGCGCAAAGGTAAGAGCAATGCCGTCGGACCGGTGGCTTCGGCTAGCTTGCGGCCGATCACGGCGCCGATCTGAACGTTCTCGGCGGCGGTCGTTCTCATTAACGTGACGCTGGCGTTGTGGCGATAGAAGCGCCGATCAGAGAATCTGGCTGGAACGGTTTCAGGGGCGTGAAAGTTGACCATGTCAGTCGCGCCGACGGACACGACTTGAGGTACGCCTTTCCGGCCGGCCGCGGTCAATCGCTGCGGCCCGGCCGAAAGCACGCCGCCCACGAGCTCGTCGGCCAACTCCGTCGTGGTGATGTCGAGCACGCCGTCAAACAGGCCGTCGGCAATCAGCGATTCCATCGCCTGCCCGCCGACGCCGGTGGCATGGAACACCAACACCTCGTAGCCGGCCTGTTCTAAAAGTTCTCGAGCGCGCTCGACGCAAGGCGTCGTCACGCCGAACATCGAGGCGGCCACCAGCGGTTTATCATCCGCAATCATGGCGTCTTTCGGGAACTTCACCATGCCGGCCATGGCCCGGGCCGCATTGCCAAGCACGCTCCGGCTGATGCGATTGATGCCGGAAATATCGACGACCGAGTTGAGCATCAAGATGTCTTTATCGGCGACGTAGTGCCGCACCTGCCCCGAGGCCAGCGTGCTGACCATCAGCTTCGGTATGCCCAAAGGGAGCGCTCGCATGGCGGCCGTGCCGATCGTCGTGCCGGCCGAACCGCCGAGGCAGAGCACCCCAGAGACTTTTCCAGCGGCATGCAGACGCGACATCAAGGCGGCGGCGCCGTTGGCGGCGGCCGTTACGGCTCGCCCACGATCGGCTTCAGCGACAAGTTCGCCGAGTGAAACGCCGGCGGCCGCGAACAGCGCCTCGCGCGGAATGTCGGCGGAAATCGCCGGCTGGCCTAAGCAGCCTGTATCGACCAGTTGCACGTCAACGCCTGCAGCGGCGAGGACTCCGCGAACATACGCGGCCTCTTGGCCCTTGGTGTCGAAAGTGGCCAGCAGGTAAACGCTCATGTGCGCCGTTTTTGAGTGATCGCCGCGGGCGTCGAGCGGCGCTTGTGGGGCATCCGGAAATTGTCGACGAGTCGCTTAGTACCGCGCCAGGTCCTTGTCGCTGCTATCGGGATGTACGGCGCGAATCACTTCCTGAGCCCGTTGCGTCATGAACCGCAGCTCGCTGCCGATCGCGATGAATTGCATCCCCTGCTCTGCTCTGGCAAGCGCCGCTTTCGGATCCATGGTGTGCATGCCGGTCGGCGTGCCTACCTTTTTGCCCGCGGCCACCACGCGCGCGAGCATCGCTTCCAGATCGGCGTCGGTCGGCTCCGGGCCATCGGCCTTGCGCATGTTGGCGCGAAGGTCGACCGGGCCGACGAAGATTGCATCGACGCCCGGCAAGGCGTAGATCTGCTCGGCGTTGGCCACGCCGGTCGGGCTTTCGGTTTGTAGCACCACCAGGATCTCGTCGTTGGCGTGCTTGAAGTATTCGCCCGCCGAAGTATCGAAGTTCATGGAGTGCATTCCGCCGCCGAGACTGCGATTACCGACTGGAGGATACTTGGCGGCGCGAATGGCGATATTCGCCTGCTCGACGGTGTCGACCATCGGCACGACGATGCCCCAGGCGCCAGCATCCAGCACGCGCTTGATGTAATCGTGGTTCCCCTTGGGCACGCGGGCCAGCGGCACGCAACCCGCGTCGGCGATACAGGCGAAAATCATGGCGGCTTGCGACCAGTCGATCGCCGAGTGCTCGATGTCGAGCGTCAGCCAATCGAAACCCATCCGGGCCAGAACCCGAGTGGCGTAGAGGTCGCCGAGCGACAGCCAGGTGCCGAACGAAGGTTTGCCTTCGCGTAATTTGCGTTTGACCGGATTGGTTCTCATCGAGGGAAGATTCCTGAGGCGGGCTGGAAGAAAACGCCCTGCGGCGCGTGCCGCCGCGGCGGCTACTATTCTTGAATATCGCCGTGGCCTTCGCAAGGGAGAGGAGGCGATTCCGGACTCTAACCGGCCCTGCACCATCTCTGCATTTGCGCGATAATCATGCAGTGATTGCGGCTGGAGAATTCCAACGATCTCCGAAGTGAACAGCTCAACCCCGGAGAGCTTGTGCTTTCGCCGCCGGCTTATGCCAACAGTTCCAGCTTCTTGATATTGACAATGAGGACAGCATCTTTCCCAATGCGCTCAAGCTCCTGGTCGCGATAACAGAGATGGGGGCTGGCTTTGAATTTTCGGCTGCCGCCAGGCTTCATGCCCTCCATGCCATATCTGAATCCGGCCACGAGATTCCGATCGCCGACCGTAAACGTCAAGTCCAGGTCTTGGCGCAAAAACTCGCCGCGGTTGAGCTGGATGTCGCACGTCACGCGAACTTTATCGCCCGGCTTGATTTCGGGGCCAATTCCCGGCGTGTCCGAAATGATTTTGATGCCAGACTTAGGCATAACGACGATCGCTCCTAAGCGGCGTTCAGCATGAGGACGGCATTGCCGCGCTCGAGCATCGCCCAATATGAATCGTGCTCATGCGTGTGAGACCATGCGACGGCGGTGAGGCCCAGCACGTCGCGATAGAATCGGACTGGTTCGGCCAGATCGAAAATCTGAAGCAGCGGCGCCAGGCCGTGGATGTCCATGCGATGGTTCCTGTCGTTCAGAACCGGAATGAACGCGCGAAGCAAGAGAAGGCGTCCGCGGAGAGAGCCTTCCGTTCGTCAGCATAAGGGGCACTTATGCCCCAAACCAGCAACGGATAGAATACGATTAGCCGCTTTCCGCCCGCCTGTTGTCAATTTCAATCATGCCAGCCGAGAACCTCGATGTCTGAATTCGTCACCGTTACCAAGGCGGGCTCCATCCCGGAAGATCGCGGCGGAACGTATGTTGTCAACGGCCGGCTGGTTGCGGTGTTTTTCACGGGCGGGCAGTATTTTGCCATCGACGACCTTTGCCCGCACATGGGCGCCTCGCTTGGCGCGGGAGAAGTTTGCGACGGCGTGGTCACGTGCCCCTGGCACGCCTGGCGCTTCAGCGTTTGCGACGGAACGTGGCGCGATAATCCGAAGCTGAAGATCGATCGCTTCGAAGTCCGCGTCGTCGGCGATGAAGTCCAGGTCTGCGTGCCGGAAAACAAGAAAGCCTGAACTATTTGTCCGAGTCGTTCGATTTCTTCTTCTCTTTCTCCGAGTCGCTCGAGACGGCGGGCTTAGCCTTCTCGCTTTCTTGGGCGGCCGAGGCGGGCTTCATCGTCGTCTTGTTGGTCATCGTTTGCGCGAGCTTTTGGCCCATCAAATCGAGCGCCATTTTCATCTTGCTATTCAAATTCAAGTCGACGATCAGGCTGGCCTTCGGGTCGAAATAGACCGTTCCGTCCGATTCCTGGTCTTCGACGGAAACTTGCGGCTGGCCCTCTTTGGCCGGCGCAATTTTGACATCCATCTTCATGCGAATCTTAGCGCACTTCTTTCCCTCGTGCTCTTCTGGACCGAGATAGGTGAAGGTTGTCGTCGTCTCTTGCTTCCCCATACCAGGGTTGGCGACCTCCGTCGTGGCCTGCCACTCGTCCCCTTTTTCGACCGGCTTCGGCGAGAACTGCAGCGTGCCGGCGCCCATCATTTGTTTGAGGTTGCCTTCCGAGAACATGTTGCCCATGGGGCCCGCACCAGGCATCGATTTCAGCTTCTCCGCCATCTCCTTGGGGAACTCCACGTCGGTGATTTTCCCTTCGGGAGACATCTTCAATTTAATGGGTTGTTTGACGATGGCTTCGAGCATTGGCGCCAGCAGCACGCCGAGCCCTTGCGGCTTTTCGTTGGAGTTCGAGTCGTAATTCAAATCAGCGCCGGGCGCTCCTTGCATCTTCATCTGCATGCGATCGATGGTTTGCGTCATGTCCGCCACGCCGTTGTCGTCCACGGACTCGACGAGCCACGTCATATCCATGGTCTGCGTGGTGGTCATTTTGATTTTCTGGCCGCTCACGTCCATTTCCATGATCATGTCCTGGACGACGCGGTAATTCGATTTCTGTCCCGCGTTGAACTTCCAGCGGAGCGTGGTGGGCGCGGCCTTGGCCGCAATGCCGCCCATCAACACGAGGCACGTCGCCAATGTCGCCGCTGTCTTCGCCCGTCCGATGCAACCCAACATGCAGTAGTTCCTTTGTGAAAGATGACTCGGCGCCTCGACCAACGGGTCGCAGTGCGGCCTTGGCTATGTCAACGACGAGTGGCCCTTTGATTCTACGCTGTTATGGACGCCGGCGTTCTCGGCGCCGAGCAAACGCAGGCCAAGTTCAGCACGGCGGCCGGACGTTCTGCAAGTATCATGACAGTTGTAGCGAAAAAACGCCAGTTTTGGCGCTCGAGCTCACCGGAACGTCGCTGCAGGGCTGCAGTTGACCTCGGCGCGCTGGGATTTCTATCATTCAGCAACCGTTCGTCCGGAAATCTTTTCAGGCAGACAAGATATGTTGGCCCAGCGCGTTCAATATTTCACCGAATCGGTCATTCGCGAGATGACCCGGCTGGCAACTAAACATGGAGCCATTAACCTCGGCCAGGGAATGCCCGACTTCGATACGCCGCAGGAAGTCAAGGATGCCGCCTGCAAGGCCATCCAGGACGGCTTCAATCAATATGCGATCACGTGGGGCGCCCCTATCCTGCGTCAGGCCATTGCCGCCAAGGCGCGAGCGTTCAATGGCATCGAGTGCGATCCCGACCGAAACGTCACCGTCTGCTGCGGCGCCACCGAGTGCATGATGGCCACGATGCTGGCCTTGATCAACCCGGGCGACGAGGTCGTCGTGTTCCAGCCGTTCTATGAGAATTACGGCCCGGACGCCCTTTTGACCGGGGCTAAACCCGTCTGGGTGCATCTGCAACCGCCCGAGTGGCGATTCGACCCTGACGAACTGCGGCGAGCCTTTTCGCCGCGCACGAAGGCCATCATCGTCAATACGCCTAACAATCCAACCGGCCGCGTGTTCACTCGCCAGGAACTCACGCAGATCGCGGAGCTTTGTCAGGAATTCGATGCTTACGCTTTGTCCGACGAGATTTACGAGTACATTCAATACACAGACCGGCCGCACATCAGCATCGCCACCTTGCCGGGCATGAGCGAGCGGACCGTGACCATCAGCGGGCTGTCGAAAACATTCAGCATGACCGGCTGGCGGTTGGGCTACTGCGTGGCGCCGGCGGCGGTCACCGACGGCATCCGCAAGGCGCACGATTTTCTCACCGTCGGCGCTCCTCATCCGCTGCAAGTGGCGGGCGCGGCGGCGCTCGCGTTGCCGCAAAGTTATTTTGAGTCATTGCGCGAATCGTATCGCCGTCGCCGTGATATTCTCCTGGGCTACTTGCGGCAAGCCGGCTTCGAATTTCAAGAGCCCGAAGGCGCCTACTATGTGATGACTGATGTGCGAGCGCTCGGCGGCACGGACGATACCGAATTCGTGCGGCAAATGATCCAGGAGGTCGGCGTTTCGGCGGTGCCGGGCGGAAGCTTTTATTCGCCGCGTTCGCTGGGCCGCACCAAGGTCCGCTTCATGTGGGCAAAACGCGATGAGACGCTGCACCAGGCCGGCGAGCGGCTACTGAAGCTGCGACATTGACCGCCGCGCGAGCCTTATGGTTCGAGACCCTCGGGAATCCCATCGGGATAGGTCTTTTTGATGGCCTCCTCGATGCGCTCAATGCGATGTTCGGGATTCGGATGCGTGCTGAAGAACTCGGGCGGTTCTTGACCTTGGCTCGCTTCTTCCAACACCTTCATCACGCCGATCATCGCGCGCGGATCGTAACCGGCTTCGCCGGTGAGCTTCACGCCCCACTCGTCCGCTTGCAGTTCATCCTTGCGGCCGAACCGCATGGCGACGAGTTGTCCGATCGCCACCGCCACCGCCGCCGTCTGCCGCGAACGCGGATCGTTCGGATCGTATGAAGCGATTACCGCGGCGCCGGTCAGGCCTTCGGTCAATCGGCTTTTAGCCAACTGTTGGGCGCTGTGGCGTTCGATGACATGCCCGATTTCGTGTCCGAGGACGCCGGCCAACTGGCCTTCGGTCTTGAGTTTATTGAACAGCCCCGCCGTGATGAAAACTTGCCCTCCCGGCAAAGCGAATGCGTTCACCGTTCGGTCGTCGGCCAACAAGTGAAAATGGAACGGATAACGGCTGCGCGAAGCCACGGAGTTCGCCACCAGCTTCTCGCCAACCTTCGTGACCAGCGCTTGGCCTTCGCGATCGTCCGAGAGGCCGCCATACTGGCGCTCCATCTCGGGCGCCGCTTGCAAACCCATGCCGATTTCCTGGTCGACCGTCATGCTCACGTGCTGGACCTCGTTGGTCAGCTCGTTGCGGCTGCAGGTGGCCATATACGACCCGATGGAGACCAGCGCGATGATCGCGGCAATCACCAATCGTCCGGTGTTCGACGAAGATCTGCGACGGTAGTCGCC
>JAICIG010000040.1 GCA_025924495.1 Pirellulales bacterium
CGCGAGTTCCGCAAAATTGCTGAAGCACTTAATCCGCATGTAGTAATGTGCGATAGCCTGGGCCCAAAGCAACCTGCTTTGCCAACGAATCGCCAGATAATCGCAGCACGAGCGGCATCAAGCTCCGGCGGCCGGTTGCGTTCAGGCAACGTTGTCGCAGCAACGCAACGCCCACCGCCGCCTCGTCTAACCGTGCAACTTGCTCGCTCGGGAGTGCTGGCGCGGAGCCAACGCTGTTTCATGCCGCGACTTACGATCAAGATCCAGCTCTGCGGCCATCGGTCGGGCCGCGGCATGGCGCCGGCTTTGCAAAAGGAAGCTTTCGCCCCCTACGAATCCTGGCACGGCAAACCTTAGTCGAGGACGAACAGCATGGCCCAAGCGACTCCTGGTCACATCCGCCCGGACGATATCCTCCGCGTGTTGCGTCTGTACCGACGACGCTGGGTTGTGCCGGTCTTGGCGGTGGCGTCGCTGGCTCTCGTGTATGCCCTCGTGCGGCCCGATACGTGGCTGGCTTCGCAGGCCGTGCTGATTCGCCAAGAAGCGACCGGCAATTTTTCCGAAGCGGGTAATTCGCGTTCGGCCGAAGAGATGAAAGCCACGCAGGAAACGATTCTGGAAGTGGCCCGCAGCCAGGGCGTGTTGAGCGAAGCGCTCAAAGAAGTCGGTCCGCCATCCGGAGTCAATGCCCAGGCCTGGCCGCAGCCGCTCGACGTGGCCGAATTGGCCAAATCGATTCAGCTTTCGCCTCCCAAAGGCGCCGAATTCGGCAAGACGGAAGTGCTGTACTTCAAAGTCGAAGATCACGACCGCAACCGGGCCTTGGCTCTGGTGACGGCGCTGTGCAACAAGTTGGAGAACCGCTTCCAGCAATTGCGAGAGGCAAAGGCTCAAAGCATGATCGATGAGCTGGCCAAGGCCGTCGCCTTGACCGAAGGCGACTTGCGCTCGGCTACCGCTCGGCTGGCGAAGATGGAACAAGACGTGGGCGGCGATCTGGCCGAACTCCGCAGCCTGCACGAATCGTTCTCGGGCGACAGCGACTTGCGACGCAAAACGCTGGAGCTGGAAACCGAACTGCGGCAGGCTCAGTTGGATCTGCGGAATCAGGAAAGCCTGTACCACCTGCTCAGCTCGTCGCGCGTCGATCAGGGCCGGCTGCTGGCCACCCCCAGCCGCTTGCTCGAATCGCAGCCGTCGCTGAAACGGCTGAAGGAAGGGCTCGTCGACGCCCAGCTTCGTTCGGCCCAGCTGGCCGGCAGCATGAGCGAAGAGCACCCGAAGGTCAAAGCGGCTCGCGAGGCGGAACAGGAGATCAGCCGTCACCTGCACGACGAATTGGCGATTGCCTTGCGAGGCGTCAAGGTCGATCTGGGCCTGGCCGAGGAGCGAGTCAAATCGCTCGACGAGCAGTTGACTGGCGCCCGGGCTCGGCTGGAACGCCTGGCCGGGGCCCGCGCCGAATACTCGAATCTGGTGGCCGAGGTCAAGCACCGCACCTCGCTGGTCGAAGCGGCTCGTCGCGACCTGGCCGAAGCACGCAGCAGCCAGGCCGGAGCCTTGAGCGCCAGCCTGATCAATCGCATCGACGGTCCCGATACCGGGATCTGGCCGATTGGCCCGAGTCGTACGGTGATTGTGCTGGCTGGACTGATCGGCGGGGTTTTGACGGGCGTCGGCATTCTGCTGCTGACCGTGCCGGGAATTCCCGCGACGAACGGCGCGGAAACCGAAATGGCTCAACCCTCTGTTCCTTACCAAATGCCCGAGAGCCTGCGACCGGTCTACGCCCAAAACGGCGGGCTATCCTTTCGGAAGGCTCTGGAGAAAAGCCTGTTGGGCAAGGTAGCGCTTTAAGCATCGCATGACCGCCATCATTGTCATCGCCGGCCTCGCGGCCCTGGTTTGGGGCTCGCTGCTGCTCATCCGAGGCGGACTGCTGGCCGGCGCGATGATGGTGCTTTTGGCGGGCACCTGCTTCGGCTATCCGTTCTTCCATCTCGCCGGCGGTCCGCTGCCGATCACCGCCGATCGGTTTCTGTGGGCCGTGTTAATGGCGCAGTATGCCGTGTGGCGGGTGCGCGGCTGGGCCGATGCGAAACCGCTCAGCAGAACCGAGTGGCTGTTGGGCGGATTGCTCGGCGTATTGTTGCTGTCGACCATCACGCACGACTGGAGCGTGAGACGAAATCAGCCGGCCGCCTGGCTGGCGTTCTTTTATCTGATGCCGCTAGGCATGTACTGGGTCGCCCGCCAGACGAATGTGAGCGAGCGGGCCCTGTTGGCCATGTTTGGCGGGCTGGCGTTGTTCGGCGTCTATCTGTCGCTCACCGCGCTGGCTGAAACGCGGCAGCTATGGGGGGCCGTGTTTCCCAAGTACATCGCCTCGCGCGAGTACCCCGAGTTCTTTGGCCGAGGACGAGGACCGCTTTTAAACCCGGCTGGGCTGGGCTTTGTGCTGAGCCTCTGCTGGTCGAGCCTGCTGTTGTTTTGGCCGCGAGTCGGCCGCGGCGGGCGGGCTGTCATCGTGCTGCTCTCGGTGATCTATGCCGTCGGCGTCTACAGCACGCTGACCCGCTGCGCTTGGATCGGCGCGGCGCTAGGGTTGTTGATCGTGGCGGCTTTGTGTGTGCCAAGTTCGTGGCGGATGCCGCTGCTGGTCGGTAGCTGTCTGCTGGCGCTGCTCGTCGGCGCCACGCAGTGGGAAAACTTCATGGCCTTCAAACGCGACCAAGGACTAAGCGAACAAGAAACGGCTGAATCGGCCAAATTGCGGCCAATTTTGGCGATGGTCGCCTGGCGAATGTTTCTCGACCGGCCTCTGTTGGGCTGCGGTTACGGCCACTATCGCGATGAGTTCGTCAACTTCCTCGACGACCGCTCAACCGAGCTGCCGCTGGAAAAAGCCCGGCCCTACGTGCAGCACAACGTGTTTCTCGCCCTGCTGGCCGAGATCGGCCTGATCGGCATGAGCCTGTTCATTGCGCTGTTGTGCTGCTGGACGGCCGACGCGTGGCAATTGTGGCGTTCGTCAACATCGCCGCTCTGGGCTCGGCAGCAAGGATTACTGTTCTTGGCCATGATGGGCAGCTACCTGACCAACGCCATGTTTCACGATCTATCGATTATTCCGATGGTCAACATGGTGCTGCTCTTTCTGGCCGGCCTGACGAGCGGCCTGAGTTACCATGCCAAGGCACGCGCGGTCGCCGCTCCAGCGCGATCCACGGCGCCAGTAGTCGCTGGCGTTCCGCGTTACGCTTCGGCCTAGCGCCGTGCATTCCGCGGCGCACAGTGCAGTATCCCGTTTGTATCGTGCGCTGCATGGCCAGCATCGGGCTTTTTCCTCAGCGATTGCGGCGCATGGAGCGAGCCTAATTCTTTGGCGTTGCCTCTCGGCTACGCGATGTTGAGAAATGACGACACGGCGGCGGAAGCCGAGAAGTCTTTTGCCCGGCAAGCTCGCTGAAAAGTCGTTATGGCGAGATGATTTAGCTGTTGATCTCGTGTTGCACGCGCAGGCAGGCATGCGCTTTGCTTTTTGCCTCGTGCATAGCTGACGTGTTCGGCGAAAGCCGAACGAGCTCCCCGCTTTTCAACACGAGGTTGTTCTCCATGGCGCAAGCCGAAGCAGTGCAGGTCAACGGGCAGTCATCCGGACAGTTTTCGCCGCACAGTCATTTTGGCGTGTTGGTTGAACGCCGTGCCTTCCCTCGCAACCTGACGCCTCACATCCCCGACGCCGCCACGGTGCTCGACCTGCCGCTGCATCCGCTTTTGTCCCCGGCGACTGAAAGGCGCTCTCAACCTCGCTGGCCTTCCATCGCTGCGGAAGGCAATCTGAGCCCTGTCTATCAAGCGCTGAAGCGTACGTTCGATGTCCTGGGAGCAATCGCCTTGCTCGTCGCTTTTTCTCCGCTGCTGCTCGGCGCTCTTGTCACGCTGTTGTTCACAACCAAGGGCAAGCCGATCTTCAGCCAGGAACGCGTGGGCTTGTGCGGCCGTCGCTTCCGGATGTTCAAGTTCCGCACCATGGTGCTCGATGCCGCCCAGTTGCAGCACCTGGTCAAGAACGAGCAGAACGGCCCGGTGTTCAAGAATCGTCGCGATCCGCGGATTACGCGGGTCGGCCGGTTCCTGCGGTCGACGAGCATCGACGAGATGCCGCAACTGATCAACGTGTTGCTGGGCGATATGTCGTTGGTCGGCCCGCGACCCCCCGTACCTGCCGAGGTCGCTCGCTACAATGCCCATCAACGTCGCCGGCTGTCGGTTAAGCCCGGGCTGACCTGCCTGTGGCAAGTCAGCGGCCGTTGCGAGATCGGCTTCGACCAGTGGGTCGACATGGACCTGTGGTACGTCAACCGGCAGGGATTCTGGACCGATCTGAAATTGCTGGTTAAAACGCCTTTGAGCGTGCTGAGCCGCCGGGGCGCTTATTGACAACCTATAGTTGAGCATGGCAACCGCCGCATTGCTCATTCCTGATTGTCCCGCCGACTCGTTGCCGCGGCACGAAGCTTCGGCCCGGCAGATCGAGACCATTCGCGTGATGCACGTCGTCAACGGCGAGCACTATGCCGGGGCGGAGCGAGTCCAGGATCTGTTGGCGCTCTCTTTACCCGCGTTGGGCTTTCAAACCGGGTTTGCCTGCGTGAAGCCCCATCGCTTTCCTGCCGCGCGTAAGGCACAGCAAGCGCCGCTGTATGAACTGCGGATGTCGCGCCGTTGGGATCTGGCGCCGGCGATGAAGTTGGCCCGCTTGATCCGCGAAGAGAATTATCAACTGGTGCATACGCACACGCCGCGGGCGGCCTTCGTCGGACGACTGGCCGCCGCCATGGCCGGCGTGCCGATCGTACACCATCTGCACAGTCCGACAACGGTCGACTCGACGCGCCGCGTGCGCAACTGGCTGAACGCCGGCGCCGAACGGCTGAGTCTGACGCGCGTCGCCGCGGTGATCGCCGTCTCGGACAGCTTGGGTCGCTACGCCGGCCGAATCGGCCTGCCGCAAGATCGCACGTTTGTCGTGCATAACGGCGTGCCGACGTGCGGACCGCTGGCGCCGCGAACGACTCCTGCAGAATCTTGGACGCTCGGTTGCGTCGCCCTGTTCCGCCCGCGCAAGGGGCTGGAGGTGCTGCTCCAGGCGCTCGCCCAATTGCGGACTGCGGGCCGCCAGGTGCGGCTGCGGGCCGTCGGCTCATTCGAAACGCCCGAATACGAATACCAAATCCGCTCGCTGGCCGATCGGCTCCAATTGAGCGGCGCCATTGATTGGCGAGGCTTCTCCAGCAACGTGAACGCAGAGCTCGAACGGATGGATCTGTTCGTGTTGCCCAGTCTGTTTGGCGAAGGACTGCCGATGGTCATTCTCGAAGCCATGGCCGCCGGCACGCCGGTGATCGGCACGTGGGTGGAAGGAGTGCCCGAGGCGGTTCGCGACGGCATTGACGGCCTGATCGCGTCGCCCGGCGATGCTGAAGATTTGGCGCGGGCGATTTCGCGGTTCATGCACGGGCAGGCTGATTGGCAGGCGGTTCGCGCTTCGGCGCACGCACGGCAGGCCGAACAGTTTTCCGACCACAGCATGGCCGCAGGCGTGGCTCGGGTCTATCGCGACGTGCTCGGCCTCGACGAGTGAGACGATTATGGCAACCGTGCTGACCCCCCCGCTCGAACCTCCCGTTACCAGCTCGCATCCGCGCGTCCGCCTGTTCGGCGTCGAGATCGATGCCGTGCGAATGCCCGAGGCCGTCGCCCAACTGCTCGCATGGGTCGGCCAAGACGACGGCGAGTGTCGCTACGTCGTGACGCCGAACGTCGACCACGCGGTGCTATTGCAAGAGCGCCCCGAATTGCGACAGGCCTATGCCGCTGCCAGCCTGGTGCTGGCTGACGGAGCGCCGGTGGTGCTGGCGTCGCGCCTGTTAAGCCGGCCGCTGCCTGAGCGCGTGGCGGGCAGCGATCTCGTGCCGAAATTATTCGACGCGGCGAACGCGCGCGGTCCGCTCAAAGTCTACTTGCTCGGCGGCATGCCCGGCGTGGCCGAGCGCGCGGCTGCGAATATCGTCGCCAAATGGTCGCAAGTCGAGGTGGTCGGCACGGCGAGCCCGCCGCTTGGCTTCGAGCGCGATGCGCAACAATCCAGCCAGCTTCTCGAAGAAATCTCGCTCGCGCGCCCCGACGTTCTGCTCGTCGGCCTCGGCGCCCCAAAGCAGGAGCTATGGGTGTACGAGCATCGAGAACTGATCGCCGCACGAGTAGCCTTGTGCATCGGCGCCACCATCGACTTTCTGGCTGGCGAGCGGAAACGCGCCCCCATCTGGATGCGACGCTCGGGCCTGGAATGGCTCTATCGACTGCTCAGCGAACCTCGCCGACTTTGGCGCCGTTACGCTCGCGATGCCTGGCTCTTCCCGCAACTGGTGTGGAGAGAAAGGAGCTAGAAGTCAGGAGATAGGAGTGAAGAGTCTTTCTTCTGACTCCTGGCTCCTAGCTCCATCCTCCTCACTTCTCCGCAAACACCAGATACGCCGCCATGGCGATGCCGGCCAACGCCAGAATGAAGGCGAACAACACTGGCAACGTCGAATCGCCGATCGGCTCGCCCGCTTGCAACCGGCGCACGACTTGCCGATGCCTGAGCACGGCTAGCGCCGTGGTGACCACGCCGAACAGTACTAACGCCACGCCGATCGAAAGCGAGAAGCGTCCTTGGTGAACGGGATGTTCATTGCGGGCCGCCACCAGCTCACGCAGAAACAATCCGAACCTCGCCACGACGAAACCGAAACCCATCATCGCCAGACCCGTTCGAATCCAAGCCAGCAACGTGCGTTCGGCCGCCAGGTAGGTTCGCGGATCGGGGTCGGACATGGAAGAGGAGGCGTCAGGCATCAGAAGCCAGGAGAGGAGGAATCAGGAGTCGAGATGCCGGATGGAGCCAAGCGGGTATTATATTCCCCAACCGATCATTTCCCGCCCGATCTTAGGACAGGATATCATGCACCACATTCCCGTGCACGTCGGTCAGGCGGTAGTCGCGGCCGGCGTGGCGGAAGGTGAGGCGCTCGTGATCGAGGCCGAGCAGGTGCAAGATGGTGGCATGAAAGTCGTGGACGTGCACCGGCCGCTCGGCGACATGGATGCCGTACTCGTCGGTGGCGCCGTACACGCTGCCGGCCTTCACGCCGCCTCCGGCCAGCCACGACGAAAACGCCCAGTGGTGGTGCTCGCGCCCTTTATGGTTCGGCTCGGCGTTGTAGGGCGTCCGGCCGAACTCGGTGGTCCAGACAACCAGCGTGTCGTCGAGCATGCCGCGCTGTTTGAGATCTTTGATCAGTCCGGCAATCGCTCGATCGACGTTCTTCGCCAGCGGCAGATGGGTATCCATATCGCCGTGAGCGTCCCAGTTGTTCGACGAGCCGACGTCGATCAACTCCACGAATCGCACGCCGCGCTCCGCCAATCGCCGCGCCGCCAGACATTGCCAGGCGAAGCCGTTCGTGCTGCCGCGCTCCAGGCCATAGAGGGCTAACGTCGCATCGGTTTCGCGCGAAAGATCGAACGCCTCGGGCGCTTCCATCTGCATGCCGAAGGCCGTCTCGAACGACTGAATGCGCGCTGCCAACGCGGCGTCGGCGCCACGCTCGCGCAAGTGCTGTCGATTTTGCTCTTGCAGCAGCGCGAGTTCCAAGGCCTGCAGTTCGGCCGAGGGGCTGCGCGGTTGAATGTTCGGGATCGGCTCCGCGCCCGGCACGACGCGCGTCGCCTGATGGCAACCGGGCAAAAAGTCGGAGGCCCAAGTCTGCGCTCCTGCGTAAGGCATCTGCGGGGCGATCGCTACGAACGACGGCAGGTTCTGGTTTTCGGTCCCCAGCCCGTAGCTGACCCACGAACCGATGCTGGGCCGCGCGAAGCTGAAGCTGCCGGTGTGCATGCCCAGCGTCGCTTCATAGTGATTCGTGTGGTCCGATTTGAGCGAGCGGATCACGCACAAGTCGTCGACGCATTCGGCGATGTGCGGAAACAACTCGCTGACTTCCGTGCCGCAACAGCCGTGCGGCGCGAACTTCCAATGCGGCTGCTTGAGATAGCGTTTGAACTCGCCCGGGCGCCCTTGCCACTCGTTGATCGTGACCGTCTTGCCGTGATCGGCGAACAGCTTGGGCTTGGGGTCGAACGATTCGACGTGCGACACGCCGCCGGTCATATACAGCAGGATCATTCGTTTGGCGCGCGGGGCGAAGTGCGTCGGCCGCGGCGAAAGCGAATCGGCGCTGATCGCCGCTTCATTGCCTCGAGCGACGTCGGCCAGCATGCCCGCATACAACAGCGAGGCGGCGCTCGCCGCGCCATGTAGCCACTGGCGGCGAGACATTGCCGTTGCCGGGCCGTTTGAGGCCGAGCACTGCAGGCAGGGCGTTGTACGAATCGGCATGAGCTGCTTCCGTTATGATGCGATTAATTTGGCGGCATGGGTGGCATGCCTTCGCCGGCGCCACGCCGACGTAGGCATGCCGCCGCACCGCAATACCGACCTCCCTCAATCGATGTACACAAATTCATTGCTCGCCAGGAGTGTCCGCACATAGCCGCCCCAGACGGCGGTCGATCGCGCTTCGGGGACGACGGCGGTCGCCGCCAGCAAGTCCAGATAACGAGCCAACCACTTACCGGCCGCCTGCTGTTCGTCTTCGGACGCCGGACGAGCAAAAACGATTTGATGAACAAGTTCGACGCGATCACGGTCGTTTACAGCTTCGGTCAGCAGCCGGCGAGCTAAACGGGCCGATTGCTCGTGGACGAGCGGATCGTTCATCACAAACAGCGCTTGCGTGGGCGTGGTGGTCAGCGATCGTTCGGCCGTGCTCGAATTCGGATCGGCGCCGTCGAACAAGGCCAAGAACGGGTGCCGGGCGATGCGCTGCGTCATCAGATATACGCTGCGGCGGTTGGTCTCGTAGACAGCCTTAAAGGGAGCATGCTGCGTGAAACCCCAACTGTTGACGGGCGGAAATGGGTGCGCGCCGCCCGGGCTGCGGTCGAGTCCGCCGCAGACGGCCAGGATGCTGTCGCGAATCGATTCTGCATCGAGCCGCTGCCGCGGAAATCGGGCGAGCAATTCATTGTGCGGGTCGACCTGCGATTGCTCGGCCGTTGCGGCGCTCGACAAGCGATAGACGCGCGACAGCATAATCTTCCGATGTAGCGTTTTGATCGACCAGCCTTCCGCCATGAACCGCGCCGCCAAATAATCGAGCAACTCGGGATGGCTGGGCGGCTGACCGCGAGCGCCAAAATCGCTGGTCGTCGGCACAAGCCCTCGGCCGAAGTGATGCTGCCAGACGCGATTGACCATCACGCGCGCCGTGAGCGGATTGCTCGGGCGCGAGAGCCACTCGGCCAACTCGCGGCGCCCGCTCTCGTTCGTCCCCTCGGGCAGCCGATCGTCGCCGACAACCTTCAGAAAGCCGCGCGGCGCCTCGGGGCCCGGCTGCAAAGGCTCCCCACGTTTCTGAATCTTGGCGTCATGCGGAGTCCCTTCCGCCATCGCATATAACTGTGGAATTGCCGGCGCCCGCGCGGCCCAGGCATCGCGCTCTTTTGCCGCCAGAGTTGCTTGCTCGATCTGCGTTCTTAGTTCGCGCACGCGTTGCTTTGCCGGCTCATCGCTTGCCTGAGTCACGGGGCGTTCTTGCGCGCTCGATCGTAGCGGCTCGATTGCCTCGTCTCGCAGCGCCAGATTGTCGATCTCGTGAGCAGGTTTTACGCCAGGCAGATGGCCGTAGCCATCGACGAAAAAGGTGTCGATCGTGCCGTCCCAGTTCGGCGCAAAGGCCTTGCCGGAAAAGCTGAAGGTCTGCTCCGGCCTGCTCAGGCTGCCCGAGTAAGTCTTGGTATCGAGATCGACCGCCAGTTGCAAGTTGTACCAGGCGTTTTCTTTAAGCGCAGCCACGATCTCATGGCCATTGCCGTTGCGGAGTGAAAAGTTCTCGCCGCTGGCAAATAGTTCGACGGCAGCCGAGGCGCCCGGACCATGCCCCAGATAAAAACGATATGAGCCTTTGTCTGCGGCAACGGCCGACGTGTTGCGGAAATCGACGTTGAGATAAATCACATCGTATGTTGCCGCCGTGCGCGCGGGGGCGAAGGTTTGGGCGACGTAAGTATTGCCCGCTTCCTTCGGAAACGCGACGCCTTGCTTGCCCGGCGTGTAAGCGTTGGCATAAGGGCTTTGCGCCGCAGTTACAATCGTCGCCCCGCTCTGCAGAGCCCAAGGTTTGGCCGGCGGCGCTCCGGCAAGCTGACCTTCGAAATCCCCATCCATGCCGACGAGCGATTGCAACTCCGCTTCGGCCTGCGCTCGCAGCGGCTCGAGACGAGCGGCTTCGGCCGTCAGCTCCGCCAGGCGCGCTTGGTGCGGCTTCACGAGCGCGTCGACCTCGGCCGGCGGCAGCTCGGGCACGAAATCGCGCGGCCGCTTCTGTTCCTCGGAGCCGGGGAACGGAAATCGCGTGCTGTCGAAAATGCCATACAGGGCGTAGTAGTCGGTCATCGAGACCGGATCGTACTTGTGATCATGGCAGCGGGCGCAGCCGAGCGAAAGCCCAAGCACGGACCGCCCGAGCGTGTCGATTGTGTCGGCCAGAGTGAGATGGTGATAGTTCTGCGGGTCGAAGCCGAAGCGGCGCGAGATGGCCAGATAGCCCGTCGCCGTGAGCCGCTCGACGTACTGCCGCCGCAAGCCTTCGTCGGCCAGCGCGCCTGCGGTCAGCAAATCGGCAGCCAACAGATCGCCCGCGATCTGCTCGCGGATGAATTCGTCGTACGGCTTATCGGCGTTGAAGGCTTCAATCACATAATTGCGATAGCGGTACGCTTCAGGCGCCGGGTAGTCGGCCGTCTCTCCTGCGGTGTCGGCATAGCGCACCAGGTCCAGCCAGCGGCGTCCCCAGCGCTCGCCGTAATGAGGCGAAGCCAGCAGCCGTTCGATCATCCGGTCATAGGCAGCGGGCTGTTCGTCGGCAAGAAACTCTGCGACTTGTTCGGGAGTCGGCGGCAGGCCGAGCAGGTCGAAGGCGGCGCGGCGCAACAACGTGCGTTTGTCGGTCTCGGCCGCCGGCTCGACGCCGCGCGCTTCGAGCCTGGCCAGAATAAAATGATCGACGGGCGTGATCGGCCAGGCCTGATCGATGACTTTGGGCAGCGGAGGCTTCACAACTGGCTTGAGAGCCCAAAGTGATTGTGGATCGGCCTGCGTCGGCCCATGCGCCGTTGGCGCGGAGGTCTCAGCGGGCCAACGCGCGCCGCTTTTGACCCAAGCGACGAGCACGTCAATCTCGGCCGCAGAGAGCCGTCCGGCGGGCGGCATTTGGATGTCGCCTTCGTAGCGCACGGCGGCAATCAGCGGGCTTTCATCCGGCGCGCTGGCTTTGATCACGGCCCCATTGTCGCTGCCTCGCGCCACGGCTGTGGCCGAGTCGAGTCGTAACGAAGCTTCCTGCTTTTTCGCGCCGTGGCAACTAAAGCAGTGCCTGGCCAAGAGCGGCCGCACCTGGTTTTCGAAGAAGGTCGCGGCTTCGCCCGAGGCAGGTTCGAGTGCGCTCGGCGGTTCTGCCGCTCGCGATATGCCGCAAACTCCCGCCAAGGCGGCGAAGCTCCACAGCAGTCGGCGAGCGCACCGAAGCATAAAAATCGTTGCACGTGATCGCAGGAGGGATACACTGACCGGGCCTCGGCGTGCCGACGAATGGTCGTCGACCGCGGAGGTTCTATTATAGCGGAGTATGCTGGCAGATGCACGTTAACTTGCAAGGCCAAACAGCCCTGGTCACCGGCGGCGCTTTGGGTATCGGGCGCGCGATTGTCGATCAATTGGCCGCCAATGGCGCCGCGGTGGCGATCGTCGATTTAGCGGCCCCAGAGGCCGAAGCCGCCGCGGCCGAACTTATGGCGGCCGGCAGACAGGTCGCGGCCTTCAAGGGCGATGTGGCAAGCGCCGCGCAAATGACTGACATCGCCGCACAAGTTAAGGCGCGCTTCGGCCCCGTCAGCATTCTCGTCAATAACGCCGGCATCAATACGGCGCGCGATCGAAGGCCGATCCACGAATATGCAACCGAAGACTGGGACCGTATCTTGCGCGTCGACCTGAGCGGCGTGTTCGTCGTCAGCCAGGCGGTTGTGCCGCAACTGCTCGAGCGCGGCGGCGGGCGGATCATCAACATCGCTTCGGTCGCCGGGCTGGTGCCGCTGCGATTGCAAAGCGCCTTCGTCGCCGCCAAAGCCGGCGTGGTGAATCTATCGCGCTCGATGGCGCTGGAACTCGGCCCGAGCGGCATCCTCACCAACTGCGTGGCGCCGGGCTCGATTCTGACGCGCGGCACCCGCGCCTTGTTCTACGATGCCAGCGGCTCCTACAGCGAGAAGGCGGCCAGCCTGCTCTCACACGTTCCGCTCGGGCGGCCCGGCACGCCCGAAGAAATTGCCCATGCCGTGCTGTTCCTCGCTGCGCCCGAAGCCAGCTATATCAACGGCGCGGTGCTAACGATCGATGGCGGCTGGACGGCCGGATACAACCGCGAATGGTGAAGTCTCAAGCCTAGGATTTAAGCTCAGGAGTCCCGACGTTCTCCGATGTCGTGCTTTTGGCGTCTGACCTGTCCACGAGTTTCAACAACAGCGGCAGCAGGACGAGATTGCCGAGCAGCCCGCCGAACATAGTGAGGCCGACGAGTACGCCGAAATAGATGGTGGGCACAAAGCGGCTCAAGGCCAACGCGGAAAAGCCGACAATCAGCGCCAGCGTGGAAAAGACCATCGCCCGCCCGACCGTTTGGTGCACGGCGTGCAGCGCGTCGTTGACGCTGTCGCCTGCCGCACGGCGACGATGGAAGGCCGTGATGTAATGGATCGACGAGTCGACTGCCAGGCCCATCGATACGCTGGCGATCATGGCCGCGCCCATGTTGATCTTGAAACCGAACCAGCCCATCAGCCCCGTCACGACGAAGATCGGCAGTGCGTTCGGCGCCAGCGTGACGAAGGCCAATCGCAAGCTGCCGAAGGCGACCAGCATCATCAGCCAGATCGCGGCGGAGGCCAGTCCGAAGGTAAGCCACTGGTCGCGGGTGATGCTTTCGATCAGTCGCGTCAGCAGCACAAAGAATCCGGTGGCCTGCGCGTCGGGAAACTCCTGTTGACTGATGCGGCGCACCTGCTCGATGATGGCGTGCTTCTGCTGCGACGATTGCCGCTCGCGCGACCGCAACATGATCCGTAGAAAGTAGCGATCGTGCGATTGAGGATCGCGTCCGTGCAGCGCCTGCACGATCGGCATCTGCCGGCTAAGCAGCTTGAGCGTGCCCTCGAGATTCTTTTGCGCCTGCTGCTTGCCCAGCGGAACGAGGTCGAGCGCGTCTGCCGCGCTCAGCACTTTCGTTAGACCGGGCGCGGGGCGACCATCGGCGTCGGGCACGACGACCTCGCGACGCAAGCGGTCTTCGAGCTTCAGCAAGCGGTCGAGGAAGTCGCCGGCGGACTTGTCGGGCGCGGGCAGAAAGAGGTCCCAGACCCCGGCCCCGCCCAGCCGCGACTCTACAAACTCGTAGGAGCGTACGATAGGACTTGATTGACGAAAGTTCTTCGTAAAGTCGGTTTCAACATCGAGCCAGATCACGCCCGCGGAGCAGACGCCGCAAACGACGGCGATCGCCAGGCCCATGGCGGCTGGCCGGGCGTTGATCGCGTTCACCATCTGCTCCAGTCCCGCGTCGAGGCCGGCTTCGCCCCAGGCGCGGCGAGGGTCGGCGTCGAAACGCCCCAATAGCGACAAACCCGGCACGAGGGCGGCGATGCTGACAAGCGTCAGGATCGAACCGATCAACATCATCACGCCGAAGTCGTGCACCGGTCCCACGTTGGAGGCCATCAGCGAGGCGAAGCCCGCGGCGTCGGTAGCGCAGGCCCAGAAAATGGGCACGGCCAGCGCACTGGCCGCCGCTTGCAAAGCTCGGACGGGCGACAGGCCCGCGGCGCGCGCGTCGCGAAAGCCGATCACCAAATGCACGACCGTCGCAATGCCGATCACGGTGATGATCGCCCAGAGCATGGAGCTGACCAGGCTCAGGCGTAATCCGCTCACCGCCAGCAGCGCCTTGGTCCAGACCAGTGCGGCGCCGACCACGGCCATCGGCGTCAGCACCCAACGCAGACTGCGAAAACAGACGATGATCGTCAGCATCAAGAGCGTCGTGGCCGCCAGGCCGAGTAGTTGGCCGTCATCCTCCAGATAGCGAAAGCCGTCGACCACCATTACCGGCTCTCCTGTCAACACGCCAGTGGAGTCGTGGCCTTCCACCCGTCTCCGCAATTCATCGACCGTTTTTGCACGCGGCGTCGGATTGCCGTGCTCGGGCTGCAAGATACAGACGATGCCGGCCGTCTGATGGTCGGCCCCGATCGTGTAGCCTTCGCTCAATTCGAGCACGCGATTGCGCAGCGACGACAAGAACGACGACGTCAACAGCGGCTTGACGCTGGCCAGGCTGAACGCGCCGGCCACGCCAGGCACGGCGGCCAGTTCTTTCGTCAATCGCTCGAGCCGGTCGAGTCCCGCGGGCTCGAGCAACTCGGGGTCGACATAAGCCGCCAGCGCAATCTCATCGCCGCCGAAGGTGCGCTTGAGCTGCCGAAACGGCGGCAACAGCGGATCGTCGGGGGCGAACATGTTCTCGATCGAACGATCGAAACCCAAATGCTGCGCCGGCAACCAGGCGGCGGCCACGGCGACCAGCGACAACGCCAACAATGGCCAGCGCCAGGCGATAAGCAGATGCGTAATGCGCTCGGACATCGACCGTGTCGAAGGGGTGAGAAGAGCCGATCGGCGGTGCTGCTCGCCGGTTGTGCTGCGGGGCCGAGGCAACCATAATCGGTCTGGTCGGCGCGTCTGCCGGAGCGTTCGCCGCTTATTGTACCGCGGGCTTCCGCCGCCGATAGTCGGGAAAACCGCCGGCGGCGAAATGGCGCAGAAAACGAAACTCATGTCGAGCCCTTTGTCCGAGCCTGCCGCTGTCAGGCCAAACGCCGTGATCGGCGCCAGCGGTTGGGTCGTGCTGCTCGTGGCGCTGGCAGTGCGCGGCGGCGTGTTTTTTGTCGCAGGCGATGCGCTGCACTCCGATCCCGACGGTTATCGCGCGCTGGCCGAGAATCTGGTCGAGTTCGGCGTCTTCGGCCATGAGCAGCAACCGACGGCTTATCGGCCCCCCTTATATCCGCTTCTGCTGGCGCCCTGCGTAGCGATTGGAAGTGATGCAACCGCTCGGGCCGCAATCGCCCTGTTGCATGTTGTATTGGGCGTCGCCACGACACTGTTGACGTTGTGGTTAGGAGTTCGCTGGGGTTTGGGGCGCTACGCGGAGTTGGCTGCAGCTCTGGTCGCGTTCGATCCCTTGTTGTTGAATCAGTCGACGCTGGTCATGACCGAAACGCTCGCCGCCTGTTTGGCTTGCGCGGCGCTCGCGGCACTGACGCGCGCCGCCGAACGCCCTACGGTGGGGCGCGCAGCAATGGCCGGCGTTTGCTTGGGTCTGGCGGCGCTCTGCCGGCCGACGTTTTTCGCCTGGTCAGCGCTCGTTTTTGTCGGCTGGGGATCGCGAGTCTCGGATGGACGGCAGCGCTGGCTGACGCTTGGGGCGACGGCAATCGGATGCTCCATCATCGTCGCGCCTTGGGCCGTGCGCAACGCCGAGCAGTTCGATCGCCCGATTATCTCGACAACGCACGGCGGTTATACGCTGCTGCTAGCCAACAACCCGAGTTACTACGCTTTTTTGCAAACCGCCGCGAGGGGCGAAGTGTGGCGCGCCGAGCAGTTCGATCGCCAGACGCTGGCGGCAAGGCGCGCCGCCGCAGACGACGAAGTCAGCGCCGATCGGCGCGAACGTGCACAAGCCTGGCAAACCATCCGCGACCAGCCCAGGGTGTTTCTCAAAGCGTGCCTGGTTCGAGTAGGGCATTTTTGGGGCCTATTGCCGCATCGTACGGCCGGCGAGACGGGGCTACGGCGGAACGCGCTGCGGTATGCTGCGGCGAGTTGGTACTTTGTAGAGTTCGCGCTGGCCGTGGCGGGCCTGTGGGTTTTGGGAAACCGCCTGGTGCACTCGCCGTGGCTGTGGGCCGTGTTGCTGGCGGCGTCGCTAACTGCTGTTCATGTCTTGTATTGGAGCGATATGCGGATGCGCGCTCCTTTGATGCCCGTCGTAGCATTGCTGGCGGCCCGCGGCGCGGCGGCCTTCCGCGATCGATCTGGCGGTCGCAAAACGTCTACTGACAAAGACTTAAAATCTCCCGACTGACTCTGAAGCTGCCTTGACCGCGCGGGCGGTCGACTCCTATAATCCCGCCCCCGACCTCGGAAGGTCGGCACATCTCTTAAGACGTTCGTCCAATTCAGTTTGTGAGTTTCGAGAACGACGCCTGCGCGAACCGCGCGGCTCGGTTTCGACAGGATCGCCAATCTGCTGAACAGCTCAACGGCTAATCGCTGGGTCGGGTTGCCGTGCGCGCGGCGCTTGTTGCGCGCTCGCGCGCTCACGCTGCCTCTGGCGCTGACGATGCTGTGTTGGCTGTTGGCCGAAGCCGCGAGTGCACAAGTTGAATTGCCCGCCGCGCGGCCCGGCGAACCAATCGTCATCTCCGCCGAACGCGCGAATCGGTGGCGGCAAGGTCAGTACGACGTCTGGTTGTTGCGCGGCAATTGCACCATCCACCAAGGCGCCAATCGCTGCCGCAGTCGAGACGCCGTCTTGTGGGTCAAACAAGGCGAACCTCTTGCCAGCGGCGACGTTGATGAAGAGCAGACTGAAGCGCAACAAAAAGAGAGCGGCCGCCACAAGATCATCGCGTATCTCGAAGGCGACGTGCAAATCGAAGCGGGCCGGCGCGAACAGCGCCCGCAACAACCGTTGAATTCGCAGGGAAACCGCGGCTGGTTGGGTCGCTTCTACACGACCTCGCCGATCGAGTTCAACACGCCGCCGCCGGGCCCTGAGCCGCCGCTCAAACCGACCGTCTTCCAGAACGCCATGGAGCGGCGCAATCCCGAAGGCAACGCCATCCAACGCACCCAGTTCACCGTGACTCAAGGGGACGCGGCACAAGCCGCGCCGGCCGAGGCGGGTACGCGGCGCGTGCGGATTTTTCCGCGCAGCTCCGTGAATCCCCAGGTGCGCTGGATTCCTAATGCGGCGCGCGATGAAGGGGTGCTCGAAGTGACGGGCGGCGTGGCGATCATGATCAACGGCGCCAATCCCACCGACCAACTCGACATCGAAGCCGACCGCGTCGTGCTCTGGACGACCGGCGAGTTCACTCCTGACATGCAGGAGAAGTTCCAGGACGAAGACGTGCCGCTCGAAGTCTATCTGGAAGGCAACGTCGTGTTCCGCCAGGGCGATCGCGTCGTGTACGCCAACCGCATGTTTTACGACGTGAATAAAGAGAACGGCACGATCGTCGAAGCGGAAATCTTCACGCCCGCGCCGGGCTACGCCGGCAGGCTGCGTTTGAAATCGCAACTCATCAAGGTCACGAACGGCGACAACTTTTACGCCCGCAACAGCTTTGTCACTTCCAGCGGCCTGGGCCAACCGCGATATCGCATCCAGACCGGCGAGATCTTCGTCGAAGACCATCAGCGGCCGATCGTCAATGCATTTACCGGTACGCCGGTTCTCGATCCAGCCACGAACGAGCCGGTGATCGAGCACGAGCAATTAGTGACGAGCAAAAACAACTTCCTGTTTCTCGGCCCCGTGCCGGTCTTTTACTGGCCGCGGTTTTCGACCAATCTCGATGAACCTTCGACGTTGATCACTTCGGCCTATTTTCAGAACGACAAGATCTTCGGCAACTGGGAAGAGGTCGAAATCGATGCCTTCCAGTTGCTCGGCATTCGCAATGTACCCCAAGGGCTTGATTGGACCTTTACCGTCAGCAACGTCAGCAAGCGCGGCTTCGGCGGCGGCACCGATCTGCTGTTCGATCGCCCCAACTTCCTTGGCCTCGGAGCCATCACTAGCAATCTCGACGTCTGGGGACTGCATGATAAGGGCTTCGACAATCTCGGTCGCACGCGCACGCATTTGACGCCCGAATCGCGCAATCGCGGCCGCGTGTTGGAAACATTCCGCCAGCAAATGCCCAGCAACTTCCAGTTGACCGGCGAATTGGGCTGGATCAGCGACCGCAATTTCCTCGAACAGTACTACGAGGCCGAGTGGGATCAGCATAAAGACGAGACCACCGACCTGGAATTAAAGCGGATCGTCGATAATCGCTCGTGGAGCGTCTTCACGTCGGCCCGTTTGAATCCGTTCTTCACCGAAACCCAGTGGCTGCCTCGCTACGATCACCACATGCTCGGCCAGCCGCTGTTGGGCGACCGGCTGACGTGGTATGAGCATTCGAACCTGGGCTATGCCCAATACAAGATTACGAACCGGCCGACCGATCCAGCCGATGCGGCGATCTTCCAGTATCTGCCTTGGGAAAAAAACGCGGCGGGCTTGCCCTCGAATTTCCAGGGCGAGCAACTGGTCACCCGCCAGGAAGTCGATGCGCCGTTCGACTTAGGACCATTCAAGTTTTCGCCCTATGCCATGGGCGAGCTGGCCCGCTGGGGGGAGGATCTCTCCGGCAATCCGCTGAACCGCGCCTGGGGCCAGGCCGGCTTGCGCGGCAGCATCGCCTTCTGGGCTTCGAATCCGACGATCGAAAGCCAGTTGCTCAACGTGCACGGTTTAGCGCACAAGATGGTCTTCGAGTTCGACGCTTCGGCTTCCGATACCAACAAGCGGATGACTTCGCTGCCGCTCTACGACGCACTCGACGACAACAGCCAGGAACACTTCCGCCGCCGCTTCGGCATTCTCGATTATGGCGGCAACACGCCGTTCAAGTTCGATCCTCGCTCGTACGCTTTGCGCATGGGCCTGCAAAACTATGTCAGCGCGCCGGTCAGCCAGGTCGCCGACCGGCTCGACGCGGTGCGTTTCGGTCTTCGCCAGCGCTGGCAAACCAAGCGCGGCCCGGCGAACAATCGCCGCATCATCGATTGGATTCTGCTCGACACCAACGCCGTCTACTTCCCCAATCCGAACCGCGACAACTTTGGCCAGGCGTTCGGTCTGGTGAACTACGATTTCCGCTGGCACGTGGGCGACCGCGTGACGTTGACGTCGGACGGCGGTTACGACTTTTTCAGCCAGGGCCAGCGCACGTTTGCCGTCGGCGCCACATTGCAACAACCGCCGCGGCTGAACTGGAACGTCAGCTTCCGCTCGTTGAACGGACCGTTCACCTATAACGTGGTGACGATCTCGAACAGCTACATGCTCAGCCCCAAGTGGATGTATACCGCCGGAACGTCATTCGCGCTCAACGCCAGCAACATCGGGCAGAACATCGGCGTGACGCGCATCGGCGAATCGTTCGTCAGCAGCCTGGCACTGTACGTCGACACTAGCAAGAGCAACTTCGGCTTCAACTTCATGGTCTCGCCGCGATTCCTCGGACCGCAGTTGCTGCGGCGGATTGGCGGCGCCAACATCCCGATGTCGAATCAGTACGGGCTGGAATAAGCCGGCGCATTTGATCGATCGCCAGGCTCGCCGCTTCGCTTAACGGCGATGCACCGCACGGCCGCCGCTTTTAAACGCTCCGCTTCTTACTCGCCTTGGCCGCTCGCCGTTTGCTACATGTCCAGCTTACTGCGATAAAAACCCGCTGGAATTGTCGGCGGGCGAAGACAGCTTCCAGATCCTGACGGTCCGATCCTCGCTGGCCGCAGCGAGCCGCTTTCCGTCGGGGCTGAAGGCCACGCCCATGACCATGTTGCCGTGCCCTTGAAGCGTCAACTGCTCCTGGCCCGTGGTCGCATCCCACACCTTCACCAACTTGTCCCACCCAGCCGTGGCCAATCGCTGACCATCGGGGCTGTACGCCAC
Source organism: Pirellulales bacterium (assembly GCA_025924495.1). The sequence goes on from JAICIG010000040.1 coordinate 20,022, forward strand.
GCGGCTAATGCCGGTTAGTTCAGGCAATTTGAACATCCTCTTGCCTGTAGCGGCGTCCCACACCGAGACGCCGTCCGGCCCTGCTGAGGCGATGTGGTTGCCGTCGGGACTATAAGCTACGCCTGTCACCTGGTCAGCGCTCTCGGCCGTGAGCAACTCTTCGCCCGTGATCGAGTTCCAGACTTTGATCTTATTGTCGCGCCCCCCGGCGGCCAGCCGCTTGCCATCCGGACTGAAGGCGACGCTCATAGGCATTTCAGCATCCAACGACAGGATCTCGTTGCTCCCTGGCGGATCGTCCAGACTGTCGTCCCAGATTTTGACCGAATTATAATTCGTCGCGGCCAAGAGCTTGCCGGCCGGACTGAACGCGACGCTCATAAACGCGATGTCGCGCACGTGGGCCCGTCGACAGAGGCCCGAAATGACGCTCCACACGTACACGGCATTATCTCCGGCGCCTGCCGAGGCCACCTCTTTTCCATCCGGACTAAAAGCCACTGCCTGGACATAACCGGCATGCCCGTCGTTCACGTCGTTGTGCAGTCTCTTGAGCGTATACAATTCGCACCCCGTTGCCGCATCCCAAAGTTTGACCGTCTTGTCTCGGCTTGATGAGGCAACCAGCTTCCCATCTGGACTGAAGGATACGTCGGTCACTGAGTCGGAATGGCCGAGCAGAATGAGCGGTCGCGGTTTCCGTGCGGCGCCGGCCGGCAAATCGGGAGAACTTGTCGTCGGCTCAGCGGATGCCTTGGGGTAAGGCGAAATCATCAGCCCAACCAGCACATGCCCGCGCTGCCAGGCCTCTGCTTGAACGTTCACGCCGGGGTCGAGTCGCGAACTGACGATCGTTTCCGCGCGATGATGGTCTTCGTGCGGCAGATAGACGGCCTTCTGGACGGAGTCTCCAAGCGCGGCCCGCTCAATATCCTCCGTCGTCAGCTTGAGCGGAACCGCCTGCAGCCGCAGAAATCGCTCGGTTTCAGGATTAATTCTCCAGACGGCGACGGCGACAGACATTTGCAGCTCGTGATGACCGGGAATGCTTTTCAGCGTGAAGAACTGCAATTCGGCCGCCGGAAGATTCAAACTGCAAGGAGTTGTCAGCGATTGGCCGCCTGCCCCGTTTATATCGGTCGCAACAAGCACCGCTCCCGCGGGCGCGTCGAAGTCCACTTGAACTTCGACCGTCTTACGTTCGTCGGGCACGGATTGCGCGTCGGATTTGGCGGCTGGCGGGACAAAGCGGAAAGGAGTCGGAGATGTTAAATCGACGGCCTCCGAATTTGCGTCGGATTTGTCGGTCGCTTCTGCAGGCTGATGCCGGTTGGAACTTGGCTTGCTTTTGCCCGCGGCGCCGGTGGGCGGCAAGTTAGCCTGCGGCGTCTGTGATTCTTCGTCCCATCGCAGGTTCGGGTTGAGCAATTCATCGACGCGCCGATCAATGATCGTATCCTTCGCGCGCTCGCGATCTTCGAAGGTGCGCATCAGCTGATCGAGCCGATTGCGGAACTCATTCAGTTCCAGACGGAGCATGTCTTGTCGCGCCTCGAAGGCCGCGGCGACCTTCTTCCTGAGCGCCGGGCGGTCGAGCCCCGCCCCCGCTGCGGCCTGCTCTCGCACGGCCTGCAGCGCCTCGTGATAGCGCGCTTGCGCCGCGGCGCCGCCCGGAACGACCCTCTCCTCAGTTTCACCCTCAGTTGACCCAGCGAAATCGAGTTCATTGCCAGCGCGTTGCTCCCCGCGTCGAGACCGCTCAGCTCGATTAGCTGCATCCAGCTGCGCTTGATTGGCTCTTTGCTGGGCGATCGCCGCTTGCTCGATTGGCGCCACGCGGAACAACAAGCCCGCACAACCGCGCAGTGCAAAAGGGGCCATCAACACGATGAACAAAGTCGAAATGGCGAGTTTGTGATTCATCGTTCGGTTCCTCGAGAAAAAAGAGAATGACACTATGATTGCGGACGGCGCCAGGTTTCAGTCGCTCGAGCCGTTACTTGCCGAAGGAACCGCAAAGTCGTCCTGCGCAGTGCGACGCTCCAACTCACGAAGGTCGTTATCAAAGCGCTGCACGTCGTTTGAGGTGGATTCGTCGGAAAGTTCAAGAGCATGGGAGCGATCTTCTTTCGCCGTTGTTAGCCGCGCGGCGGACGAATCTATTTCGGCTCCGTTCTTACGAGCCGCCTCATCTTGCTCTTCGACCCGCGTGATCGACTGTGTAAAAAACAAAATCGATAGGGAGACCGCGATCAGCACGGCGCCGACAATCGCCGCCAGCCGCCGCCAGCAAGCGGAAGCCGTCGAACGGGTGCGATGCAACTGCGGCGGCAGCGGGGTCGCCGTCGGCTGCTGCACATGCGCCAGACATTGCTCCAACAAAGCGGCGACTTCCATCGCGCTCACAAACCGCTTTTCCGGCGATTTCTCGTGCAGTCGATCGAGCACGAAGCCTAGCCAGTCGGGAACATTCGGATTGATTTCGCGAGCCGGCCGCGGCTGGGCGTCGGTGATTCGCCGCAGCACGGCGAGCGTACTCTCCGCACGAAACGGCGGCCGCCCCGTACTGGCGGCATAAAGCACGCTGCCCAAGCTGAACAGATCCGAACGCGCGTCGATTGCATCGCCGCGAGCTTGCTCGGGCGACATATATTGCGGCGTGCCGGCGACGATTCCGGTACGGGTGAGCGAAGCGTCGTCGACCGCCCGGGCCAGGCCGAAATCAGTCAGCAGCACGCGATCGACTCCTTTTTCCAGCAGAATGTTGGCCGGCTTCACGTCACGATGTATCAGCCCTTGGGCGTGCGAAGCCGCCAGACCGCTAGCCGTTTGCATGCCGATCCGCAGGATTTCTGCGATATCCAACGCTCCTTGCCGGTCAATACGCTGCTGTAGCGACTCGCAGTTTATGAACGGCATCACCAGATAGGGGAGCCGAGCCGTCGTGCAAACGGCGTGAATCGGCATCACGTTCGGATGCACAATCGCCGCGGCCGCTCGCGCCTCGCGAATGAATCGCTGCCGCGCCGCCCCGCTTGTCGCTAAGTGCGGCGCCATCACTTTCACCGCGACATAGCGGCCGAGTTCGCGCTGAAACCCCTTTAGCACGACACCCATTCCGCCGCGGCCAATGATCTCCAGGATTTCATATCCCCCGAGCCTTCCCAACACATCGACCCGATCGCACGGCTGGAGAAAATCGACGACGAAGTCCGCCGCAAACGATTCGTCCGACCGGTGCGATTCGCCCTGGAAAGAAGACGTCGGCTCCCGAGGGCCATTCAACTGGCTACCGTTGACCAGCAAGGACGCCTGCACCTCCGACCACCAGCCCGCATCTCCCGCAAGCGACTCCAACTCCTGACGACATTCCGCACATTCAGCCACGTGCTCGGACGTCTCCGCTTGCAACGATTCCGGCAACTGATCGGCTAATAACATCCGCAACCGGCGGGCATCGCACGGAGTTCGAGATGGCGGCAACATGGATTTTTTCCTTCAGCGAGGGTCTCGGTCGTTCGCTTCCCATCAGGAAATGCCGGATGAGGACTTTGTGTTCACATCATTTCGTCATGACTCCTGCTGTAACTCACTCACGCGACTCCGCAGCCGGGCGATGATTCGACTGCGAGCCACATACACATTTCCGGGCGACATTCCTAACTCGGCGGCAGTTGCTGCCACAGCGCCGCCGTCGATGCATGTCCGCCAGAAGGCCTGCCAGGTCGAGTCGTGAAACTCGCCACGGATCTGCTCGGCGGCGTGCAGCAGCAGTTGTTGGCGATACTCGCGATCGAATTCGTCCGACGCCTCGGAAGCTTCATCGGGCTGGTCGGCAAGGAAGATCTGCGCGTCGCTCCCGCCCCGCGCCATCGGGCCGCGCCGCCGCTTGATCACGAACTTGATCACCCGATACCGTGCAATCTGAAACAACCAGCGGCGAAATGATGCCTGCTGTCCATCGGGCTTCCATTTCGAGACATCGCCGGCCACGGCCGCCAACACTTGCTGGCAGACGTCGCGAGCATCGCTGTCCTGCAGACCATTACGTCGCAACAGCCGGAGAATCAGCGGCTCATACAGCGCCAGGAACTCAAACCACGCGGTTTCATCGCGCCCGTTTTGCAGACGGACGACAAGACTGGCCCGAGTTTCTGACGAAGACGGCATGCAAATCCTCTCTTGGGATAAGTCCCGCCCAAGGGAGGATCTTACACGACGCCACAGTCAATCTCCCGTTTTAGCCAGCTTGCCTCCAGGTCCGCCGCCATGCTCCACGTTGGAATTGCCATTAAATGCGGGCGATTTTCGCGAAGCAGGGCCCTTCCTGCCAATGTGCTTTCACCTGCTTGCGATGTCGGGAAGAAAGCTCCCAGCTTCGGGGCTTTTCTGCCCAAAGGGCGCCTACGCTCTTGCGAAACGATCGAGAATTTCGGCTCCCGAGCCCGGATTTAGGATGGCGCCCGCTTTGCTTAGGCATATCGCGGCCGAGCTTGTCGGGCGGTCGCCTGACTAACGCCTGCTTCAACGATCAGGCGCCCGCTCGATGCGCCGAGTTACAAGTAAGAAGGAGTCGAAGCAATGCAATGTTTGCAAAAACCAGGTCTGTGCCGCTGGGTCGCACAACGGGTCGTACTGGCAGCGTCGATCGGCGGCGCGTTCGTAGCGTGCCTCGAGGCACGGGCGCAAGGGCAGGAGAAAGTTGGCGGGACCGTTGAACGGTTGACCACGGCGCCTCGCGGCGAGATTGACGGCGCCGTCTTGGACGATGGCACGGTGCTGCACTGGCCGCCGCATCTGGAAAACCAGTTCAAGGAAATCGCCGCCGTGGGCGATCGCGTCGAAGCGACCGGCATTGCCGAGATCGGTAAGCGCGGTGAAGCACGCTTTGAAGTTGCGCGCCTGACTAATCTCGAGACCGCGTCTGCTGCCGTCAATGACGATCCCAGGCCGCCCAAAGGTCCTAAGGGTCGAGAGTCGAAGGGGCGCGATCCGCGGCGGGCGCCCCGGCCTGATTTGCGCGAGGCGACAACCATGCAGGGCGTCATTCGCAGCTTGACCACCGCGCCTCGCGGCGAGATCGACGGCGCTGTCTTGGATGATGGCACGCTGCTGCACTGGCCGCCGCATCTGGAAGACCAGTTCAAGGAAATCGCCGCGGTGGGCGACCGCGTCGAAGCGACCGGCGGAATCGAGACGGGGAAGCGCGGTGAAGTACGGTTTGAAGTCGCGCGCCTGACTAATCTGCAGACCAAATCTACTGCCGTCAACGACGATCCGAGGCCGCCCAAAGGTCCTCAAGCTGCAGAGCCGAAGGGACGCGATCCGCGGCGGGCGCCTCGGCTTGGTTTCCGTGAGGCGACAACCGCGCAGGGCGTCATTCGCAGCCTGACCGCCGCGCCTCGCGGCGAGATCGACGGCGCCGTCTTGGACGATGGCACGGTGCTGCACTGGCCGCCGCACCTGGAAGACCAGTTCAAGGAAATCGCCGCGGTGGGCGACCGCGTCGAAGCGACCGGCGGCGCTGAAACCGGCAAGCGCGGTGAAGCGAGGTTTGAGGTGTTGCGATTGAAAAACCTGCGATCCAACGCGTCAGCCGGCGATGATCGCGGTCCCAACAGGCCTGCCCCTCGTCGGCCGTCCCACCGGGACGAACAGTTGCGGGCATTGCAGGAGCAAGTGAGGCTGTTGCAGCGCCAAATCGATCGCTTGATCGATGAACGATAAGGCGCCCTCGCAGGTCGGCCTGTCCGCGCAGCACAAAGCGGCAGACTCGTTCCTCGGCCACGCCCCGCCCCGGCGGAGCAAACGGGCTGCCGGTTGCGATCTCTGCCGCTCTGTGAGGCGGTGCGTTTTCTACGTTCTTGTCACGGTACGTCGACTGCTTACCGCGGCTTGCAACGTTCATCAACTCGTCCTTTTCATGCGACAAAACGACCAGCGGAGCCGGATCATGGACTGGCGCAATCGAATCGGTTTATATGGGGCGTACGGCCTCGGGTTGTCGGGCATCGGTTTTACGTTGCCTTACTTGCCGTTGTATCTGGGTGAAAAAGGATTGACCGATACTCAGATCAGTTTGATCTCGGCTCTGGCGGCCGTCGCCGGATTGGTTCAGTTTCCTGTGGGATTATGGTCGGACCGAGCGCATTGGCGCAAACCCTTCCTGACAGGCGCGCTGGGGTTGCTGGCGATCGCCACCTTTCTGCTGCCCCGCGCGGAAAGCACGATCGCGCTTGGCGCATTGGTCATCTTGTTCGCCGAGAACGGCCTCTGTCGCGCCGTCATCGAAAGCCTGGCAGGCGCCGAGGCGGCATCGCTGGCCCCGCCCGGAAAAGTCGGCACGGCGATGGGGGCGCTGCGTTTCTGGAAGCCCGCCGCCATTATTGCAGTCACGCTTGTCGGCGGCGTGTTCGCAGAGCGCTTTGGAGTCGACTCCATTCTCACGTGGCTGGTCGTGCTGCAAGGCCTGGCCTTCTGCGTATCGTTGTTGATTCATGAGCGCGA
>JAICIG010000041.1 GCA_025924495.1 Pirellulales bacterium
CTGCTGGCACTGGCGACGCTCGCACTCAAAACCTGGCTGGAACGCAAAGCACGTTTAGCCTTGACCGAAGCAACGGGCCCGCTGGCCCAAGGGGGAACCCGATGAAGATCCACATTGAAAACGTCCATAAGCGCTTCGGCGCCTTTACGGCGCTCGACGATGTGAGCGTCGAAGTTAAAAGCGGCGAGTTGTTAGCCCTGCTGGGGCCGTCGGGTTCGGGCAAGACGACCTTGCTGCGAGTGATTGCAGGCCTGGAAACCGCCGATTCCGGACGGGTCCATTACGGCGGCGAAGACGTCACCGACCAGACCGCCCGCGATCGGCACGTCGGCTTTGTATTCCAGCACTATGCGCTCTTCCGTCACATGAATGTGTTCGAAAACGTGGCGTTTGGCATGCGCGTGCGTCATCGCCCGCGGCGCGAAGTCGACCAGCGCGTAAGAGAGCTGCTGGCGCTTGTACGGCTGGAATCGGTCGAACGTCGTTATCCTTCGCAGCTCTCGGGCGGCCAGCGGCAGCGTGTGGCATTGGCCCGGGCGCTCGCCATCGAGCCCAAGGTGCTGCTGCTGGACGAGCCGTTCGGCGCACTGGATGCCAAGGTGCGGCAAGAATTGCGGCAGTGGATTCGCCGGCTCCACGACGAAATTCACATGACCAGCGTATTCGTGACGCACGATCAGGAGGAGGCCTTCGAGGTCGCCGATCGCGTCGTCGTGATGCAGCGAGGTCGGATCGAACAAATCGGCGCTCCGGCCGAAGTGTTTGAGAACCCAGCGAATCCATTCGTGATGGATTTTCTAGGCAACGTAAATGTGTTTCATGGCCGCGTCCGCAATGGCAGGGCGCAATGGCATGATTTTGACTTCGCGCTATCCGACGAACGCGCCAGCGAAGACAGCCCGGTGACCGTCTACGTGAGGCCGCACGAACTGGAAGTCGCACGGATGCGAAACGGCGAACCCGCCCTGCCCGCGCGCGTCGAACGACTCAATACGGCCGGATCGGTCGCCAAGCTATTTCTGTCCGCGGCCGAGCCGAAAATCGGCTTGCATGTCGAGTTGAGCGCCGAGCGGTTCGCCGAACTCGGCCTCGAGCGGGGCGACATGGTCTACGTTTCGCCCCGCAAAGCCAAGGTGTTCGCGCCGGAATACGTCATCTAAGCAGCGCAAGCGACAGCCCTCGAATCCAACATTTCTTGGATGGATTGAAGAATTGACAACGGAAGCCTACGCCATGCGCCAAGCAACCGCTCATCTGCCGCGTGAAACCATCAGCAAGGAGGACGCTGTTATGTCCGACCGCATCGACGTCCAAGGCGCAGGCCCTGACGCCGCGGCGCCACGCCACGACGTGGAGCAAACGTTGGCGCATGTCCGCGATGCGTTGCGCGGTCTGCAGTACGGCGAGATTTCAATTGTGGTGCAGGACGGCGTCGTGATTCAAATCGAACGCCTGGAGCGCACACGATTTCAGCGCCGCAGAAAGGCCTGAGTCGAGGTCTTTCCTCCAACCCGCAGGTAAATCAGTCGCGCCGTGCAGCTGCCTGCCGTCTGACGGCGCCCATATCACCGTCTAGTATCCGGTGCAGCCCCTCGGCCTCTGCGGCGCGCCGCGGCTATCCCGGATTATTCATCGGCCCATACTAACCCGAAGCGCAAGCGAGGGCGAACAACCTCGAAGGTCGCCTACGGGCGACCACCATCCCTCGCTGGCGCTTCGGGTTAGTGTGAACGCACTTCATCAGCCTATCGCGGGGCTTGGTGATAATTCGGGCTAAACGTCCTTCTCGCAATGCCCCACAACCCACGGCCAATCAAGTCTTCTGGACCGCCCAGTCTGTGCTTAGCCCGTCTGCCTTCGCAGAGGCGCTAACGCGATGCGATTTTTTGCGGATTTCCGCAAAATGAACTTGACGCAGCCAACATACATGACGATAATGATGAACATAGTAAACATGACGTGTCTCACGATGTTTACTCGGGCCATCGACCAATTGGCCCTGACCCGCCGCCGACCCTGATTCAGGGAGGCCTTTTCGCCATCCAGGCACGACCGACTGGAACCCCCAGAGGCTGTCGATGATTCTCAGGAACGTCACATGCTTCGCCGGTTATCCTTCTCCTCCAGCCGCACAGGCCGGCTGTCCGTTTTCTCTGCGTTGCTCGACTCGCTTGCGCGAGCATCGCTGCTGCTTCTGATCGCCACGCTCGTCGGCTGTTCCTCGAAGAAAGTCGAAGGCCGAAAAGAGGTCTTCCCAGTGCGCGGCAAGTTGCTGGTTGATAATCAGCCTGCGCCGGGGGCGATGCTCGTGTTGCATCCGTTGAATACCGCAGCCGAGGCTGAGCGACCGTTCGGCAAAGTCGGCGCCGATGGCTCATACGAGCTGACGACCTACGAGGGCAAAGACGGAGCGCCCGCCGGCGACTACATCGTCACTGCCCAATGGCAAATTTCGGCGGACAAAGAAGCGCCGGGGCCCTGGCCGAATGCCTTACCACCAATTTATAGCGATCCCAAACAATCGGACCTCAAAGTGACGATTGCCCCGGGGGTCAACGAATTGCAGCCGTTCTCTCTATCACGCATCCGTCGCTGAGGCGGCGAGAGAGCTTAAGGCGAGAACGCGAGTTTCCAACGATCTAAAACCATCTCAAGGAGCCGAAGTATGTCTAGATTCGCCTACCAAAACGATTCGCGCCGAGAACGTCGGGGCTTTACCCTGGTTGAACTGCTCGTAGTCATCGCGATCATCGGCATCTTGATCGCCTTATTGCTGCCGGCAGTCCAAGCCGCTCGCGAATCGGCCCGCCGCAATCAGTGCATCAACAACCTCAAACAACTCGCGCTGGCCGTCCATAACTTCCACGATACCAATCGCATGCTGCCCGTCAGCAATCGGCCGTTGGGCCTGACTTCGGCGCTGCGCATCGGTTGGGCTATCAACGCTTTGCCGTTTATGGAGCAACAGGCGCTTTATCAGCAATACGATCAGACGCAAACCTGGTCGAGCACTTCGCTTGGCAAAGGACAGAACGTTCCCAATCAAACTCTCTGCGGCACGGTGTTGGCGGTGTTTCACTGCCCCTCGGCGCCGCTGCCCGACAAACGCTTGGACTCGGAGCCCCAGAATGCGCCCTCCTGGGCCGGATTCGCTGCGACGACCGACTATTCGCCAACGATCTCCGTCGACAATCGGCTGGTCACGCTGGGCTTAGTCGATCCCTACACGGCGCCTATTCCGGGTTCCACATGGTTCGGAGCTCCAGGGATGATGGCCCAGAACTCCAAAGCCAGGATGGACGATGTCGCGGATGGTCTGTCCAACACCATCTTGTTCGCCGAGTCGGCGGGGCGGCCCATGCTCTACCAGAATGGCAAGCAAATCGGCAACCTGCCGACGCACATTGTAAATGGCGGCGGCTGGATGCGGCCGGCCAGCGATTTCAGCGTCGATGGGTCCTCTTACGACGGCTCCACGATCCCCGGGCCCTGCGCACTCAATTGCACCAATGGCGACGATGAAGGAGGACCGGCCTCACAGCCTTATCCGTACTATGTGACTCAGGGCACGGGCGAGGCCTATGCCTTCCATGCCGGCGGCGCGAACTTCGTCTTCGGCGATGGTTCAGTCAGGTTCCTGAACCAAAGCATCTCCATCCGTGATTTCGCCAGGCTGGTGACGCGCGATCAGCACGACATTAGCCAGGGCGTGATCAAATAGCTGCGAGAGTATAGCCGTTCTGAAAACACCCGATTTGGTGCTTAATTGCATTAGCCGCAGGGCGGGTACTGCACGCCAATCCGCTTGCAGTGCCGTCCGGCGGCTGAACGCGTTTTCGGGTCTCCGGATAGGCCGGAAGCGTGGGACCTGACACGACGAAGACTGCGCTCTCGGGCCACGCCAGAGTACATTTTTTTGCCACCGCGGACAGATTCTGTACTCGGCGGCAGGATAACTTCTTCTCGCCGCCCCCGGTAGAGAATAATCTCGCAAATAACGAACTTCGCCACAAAAAACGCTTTCTACGTCAAAATGTCGCTGTCGACTAGCATCCTGTTTGTGCGCCATGAGTCGGTCGCGGCGTGATTTTGGCAATAAATTACGGGCAGGCACGCGGGTTGCTTTCCTAAGCGGGCGATTCCCCAACGCAATGATGCGCAGGGATCGGTGCTTTAGAACTGGCGCCAACGGGAAAGCGTGCAGCGCAATCTCGCTCGGTGCGAGCATTCCTCTCGGAATGTTGAACGACCGGCTTTGACCACCTTGAGCGAACCTTATGGCAGCGCCTGTACCGACCGATTTATTGCACCAATTCTGGGACAATTTCCGCCACAATCTATTCAAGCCCTTGCTGCTGTTTTTTTACATGGGCTTTTCGGTGCCGCTGCTGCGGGTGCCATTTGAGTTCCCGCACGTGATCTACCAGGGGCTGACCATCTATTTGCTGGTGGCCATCGGCTGGCACGGCGGTGAGGAATTGGCCGCACTGTCTGGCGGCGAGTTACGGCAAGCCCTGGGCTTCATGGTGATCGGATTTGTGGTGAACTTCATCATCGGGATCGTTGCTTACTTGATCCTGCGCGGCACGACCAGGCTGCGAAACATCGACGCGGCCACCGTCGCCGGCTATTACGGTTCAGATTCCGCCGGCACCTTCGTGACCTGCGTCGGCGTATTGACGGCCGCAAACATCGCCTATGCCGCCTATATGCCGGTCATGCTGGCGGTCATGGAGATTCCCGGCTGCCTCGTCGCGTTGTACATCGTATCGCGGCTGCGGCATCGGGGCATGGATGCCGACGGCAACATGCCGGGCGAATCAGGCTATGCGGGGGCGAAAAGCACACAGGTAACACAAGATTTCAATACGGGAGCCCATTCCGAGGGCAGTCTGGATAGAGGGCACGGCGGTACTGCCGTTGCCGCCGCGCCCGCAGCCAAGAAGGCCCAGGCGAAACACTCGGGCAAATCGCACGAGGCTTCGCTGGGCACATTGCTCCACGAAGTGTTCCTGAATCCGGGCTTGTTCCTGTTGTTCGGCGGCATCGTGATTGGCTTCGTGAGCGAGTTGCAACGCAAGCACGAAGAGGTAGCCATCGTCGAAGTCGGATCGCAGGGCGACGTACATTCGATCCTGGTCGCCAAGGATGGCGAAAAGGCGCCGGTGCTGGACGGCAATGCGGCGGCTGGCGACGACACGAAGACCGAAACCAACGCCAAACCGAAACCAGGACTGTCCGTTTTCGTATTGCCGCTGCAAAAGGCGCGCGATGTCGCCAAAAAGGTCGAACCCAAGAAAAAAGACTCGATGGGGCAGCTGGACCTGATGTACCTCGATTTGTTCCAGGGCGCCTTGTGTTTGTTTTTGCTGGAGATGGGCATTACGGCCTGCAAGAAGCTCCGCGACTTGAAGGCGGGCGGATGGCAGTTCATCGTATTCGGCGTGGTCGCGCCGAACATGTTTGCAACCATCGGCATGTGCGTAGCGCACGTTTACAGCATATTGCTCGGCGAGCCGTTCCAATTGGGCACGTATGTGCTGTTCGCGGTGCTCTGCGGGGCCGCCTCCTACATTGCGGTCCCGGCCGTACAGAGAATGGCTATCCCCGAAGCCAGTCCGACCTTGCCCTTGGCGGCATCGCTCGGCTTGACTTTTTCCTACAACGTTACGATTGGGATTCCGGTCTATATTATGATCGCGACTGCCTTAACCCGAACCTTCCCCGTGACGGGCTAGCGGAAACGCCCCAACGATCACTGGGCCAATCACTGGGCTCATTAAATTCCTGCTCCGGGCTCGCGGGTGGCCGGATTCCGGCAGCCTCGCGTGCCAAGGCGACAGTCGTTCGCTCCTTTCGTCGCGGCAAACCATGTGACTGCGGGAAGCGTTGGGCTCGCGTCGCGGCGGACAATGCGGCAGAATAGACTATCCGGCGGTTAACAAAGAATTCCGCCCAAGCCGTAAATGCTATATTTTAAAACGATTTTGCCTTAAACCCGGCGAAACAGGAGCTGCCGCTGACGGCGGGCCTGTTTTCAGCTAAAATGATCGTTTCATGCACGAGCGGGACAAACCAAGATAAACCACCGGCTCGCGACTCCGCGTTTATCTTTCTCCGCTCGACACAAAAGGTCTTGGTCGCGAGACGAAAGCACCTGCCTTTGGCCGCGAATCAGAGCTGGCCAGCCGCCGATCGCCCGGGCCGATATGCGCTCTGTGCCATGACCGGCGTCTTCTTCCGATCAGATTTGCATCTGACGGCTAGCTACCGACGGCGTGATGTAAATCGCTGAATTGCCGCATCGACATGCTCCACGCACCTAGCGCTGACAAAAATCCGGCCAGCCCGACGTCCGATCGGCTCGACGTTCTGCGCAAGCTGAACGAATCGATTGAACACGCCTCGCACTTGTTGCCCGCTCAGGGCCCGATCACCGTCTTTATTCACCACAACACGCTGCATGCGTTCGAAGACTTGCCGTTCGACGAGGCGGTGAAGCAGGCGGCGCACATTTTTGGCTGCCATCCTTATCTTTCGGAAGACCAGTACCGCGAGGCCTTGCGGTCCGGCAGAATTCGGTTTGGCGAACTGCGGCAAATGCTCGAGCGCGACCTCGGGAGGCGAGCGCACGAACCAGTCCCCTGTTTCGGCACGCGGCTTGATCTCCATTTGGCGATGTTGCACGATCCGATCCGGACGGGGCCCGCCGAGGAGTTGGTATGGTTCGTCGCGGAGGCGGATGCGCTGCGCCGCGTTCGACCTGAAGTCTCGGCTGCCATGCGAGCCCGGCTGATCGCCGAAACGCGCCGCTGGGCGCTCCGCGATTTGCGCAGCGGCGGCGAGGCGGATCCCCGCCGGTTGCCCGAAGTGCAGGTCAATCCCGGCGCGCTTCGCAGCCTCAAAGAGTTGCTTGGTCGTTTCGGCGAATCGACGATCGAGAACTGGAGCGATGAGACGTGGGAAGGCTTCACATTGCAGGCGTTGTGGCGGGTGTGCTGCGATGGCGTCCGCGGTCTTCCGCCGCTAGCGCCTCCGCCGCCCCCAGCCGTCCGGCATCGCGACTTGCTGTTGGAGGTTACCGGCGAAGACGCCGACCTGCTTGTCAATACTCTGCTGACGCGGTTCGTGGCCGCGTTCTTGGACCAGGGCCTCGCTCCCAGCGCGATGCCCATGCGAAAAGAAGGTTTTTACCGCGCCTTTTGTGCAATTTACGGCCAGCCGCTGGGAGCGCCAGATCGCTGGCTGCGCGGTTTGGCCGCCGAGTTGCAGCGGATTGAAAAGCGGGGCATGTCGCCGCTTGATTCCATTCTCGACAGCCTCGAGCAATTTGGCGTTCCGTCCAACGAATGGCAGTCGTTTATTTCCAGCACGCTACTCGCCTTGCGCGGGTGGGGCGGAATGCTCCGGCAGATCGAAATCCGCGGCGACCGCGTCGTGGTGCCGGCGCCTGAGGGCAGTCTGGTTGAATTCCTAGCCGTTCGCCTGTTGCTCGATCGGCTGGCCGTCCTCCACGTGGCGCATCGCACGATGCAGTTCAGCGGTCCGCTGAGCGAGCTGCGGGCAGCGACTTACATTCGCTCCGAGCGCCATCGGCCGCCAACGGTCGAGCAACGAGCGTTCCTGGCATTCCAGTTGGCGCAAGTCGCCGGCCTGTCGCCTGACGTATTGCATCGTCTGGACCAGACCGAATGGTCGATCATGATGCGCGAGATCGAGGCCTTCAATAGCCTCGAGCGGCGACGGATCTTTCAGTTGGCCTACGAGCGCCGGTTTGCCGTGCAAGCTCTGGACGCCATCGCGATCCACTCGCCTCAGAGACGCGGCCGGCCGCAATCCCCCAAATTCCAGGTTGCTTGCTGCCTCGACGAGCGTGAGGAATCGTTTCGCCGTCATCTGGAAGAGCTTGCCCCGGAGGTCGAAACCTTCGGAGCGGCCGGATTCTTTGGCATGGCCATGTATTACCGCGGCGCCGCCGATGCGCATTTCACGCCGCTTTGCCCGGTTATCGTGCGGCCACAGCATTGGGTCGTCGAGGAAGTCAAGAACGGCCAAGAGGAGACTCACCAGCGGAGGGCCAAAACCCGTCGTGCGCTGGGCCTGGCGTCCCATCGGTTCCATCGCGGCACCCGGACCATCGGCTCGGGAACGTTGTTAACGGGCGCCCTGGGCGTTTTGGCAACGTTTCCGCTTGTCGCGCGCATTTTATTCCCGCGCTTAGCCGCCCGTATCCGCAAGACCGTTGGCCACGTCGTCCAGCCGCCCCGGCCCACGCGGCTGCAGGTCGAACGCCGCGACGAAGCCAGCGGACCGGAGAACGGCCATGTGGGCTTCACCGTCGAAGAAATGACCGGCGCGGCCGAGCGTTTGCTGCGCGACATGGGGTTGACCTCCGGATTTGCTCGGCTGGTGCTGTTACTGGGGCATGGTTCCAACAGCCTCAACAACCCCTATAACTCAGCCTACAATTGCGGCGCTTGCGGCGGTGCAACCGGCGGCCCGAACGCGCGGGCCATGGCCCATATCCTGAACGATCCTCGCGTCCGCGCGAACCTGTCAGAGGGCGGAATAGAATTGCCTGCCGAAACTCTGTTTGTGGGCGGCTACCACAACACCTGCAATGAAACCGTCCTGTTCTTCGATCTCGAAGATCTTCCCGAGTCCCACCGCGAAGAGTTCGCGCAGGCGCGGCAAGCGATTGAAGCCGCTTGCGACCGCAATGCGCATGAGCGCTGCCGCAGATTCATGTCGGCTCCGCTCACCATCTCGTTCGAAGAAGCGCGAGAACACGTCGAAGAACGGTCGGAGGATCTTGCTCAGACGCGCCCTGAACTGGGGCACGCCACCAACGCTCTGACCATCGTGGGCCGACGCGAGTGGACGCGCGGCTTGTTCCTCGACCGGCGGGCATTCCTGACCTCCTACGATCCGACGCAGGACGACGCCGAATGCGGCATTCTCACGCGCATCTTGCAGGCGGTGTTTCCGGTTTGCGCCGGCATTAACCTGGAATACTACTTCTCGAAGGTCGACAACTTCGGCTTCGGCTCGGGAACCAAGCTGCCGCACAACCTGGCCTCGCTGCTGGGAGTGATGGATGGCGCCGCCAGCGATTTGCGCACCGGATTGCCATGGCAGATGGTGGAGATCCATGAGCCGCTACGATCGCTGTTCGTGATCGAGACGCGCCCGGATGCAATGCTTAAAATCATCGAACGCAACCCAGGGATCGGCCGGATGTGTCGCAACGGCTGGGTGCAACTCGCCCTGCTCGATCCGGACTCCAGGCAAATCAGCGTGTTCCATAATGGCGCCTTTGAACCTTATCAGTCGCAAGCGGAGAGCCTGCCGCAGGCGGTCTCGTCGGTTGATTGGTATCGCGGCTGCCGCGACCATTTAGAGTTCTGCCAGATCGAAAATGCCGCGGATCCGACTCCGCGGCTCGGATCGCACTGATTCGGTAAATCGGAGGGCGGACGCGAACAGAAAATGGATGTCGAACCACTATTGTTTCTGTTGGGGATCGCGGTCGTCGGCAGTCCCTTGCTGATGACCTGCGTGCTCGGCGTCTCATCGCTGGCGAATTATAAACTGTCTGAGGAGGCGACGACCCGGTTGGGATTCTGGGTTGTGGCCTGCGGGTTGTCGGCGTCGATTGCAATCTTGTCGATCATGCTGTCCGTCGGCACGCGGCACGTCACGGTCGACCTGGGCAATTGGGTGGCGATTCCGAGTTTGTACCATTTTTCGGTGAAGTTCGTATTCGATCGACTGTCGGTTCCCTTCGCCATTCTCTCGTTCGTGCTATCCGGTACGATCGGCGCGTTTGCCAGCCAATACATGCACCGCGAACCCGGCTTCAATCGATTCTTCGTACTCTACGCGATCTTCGTGCTGGGAATGATCGTCACGTCGCTGGCGGGCACGATCGAGACGCTGTTCACCGGCTGGGAACTGGTCGGGCTTTCGTCCGCATTGCTCGTTGCTTTTTACCAGGAACGGCCGGCGCCGCCGCGCAATGGGCTCTGGATTTGGGTCATCTATCGCATTTCAGATGCCGCGCTGCTGTTAGCCGCCGTGGTGATGCACCATTTGAGCGGCGAAGGGGATTTCGATCGGCTGCTCGGCAGCGGCGCCTGGCCCGAAGAAGTCTCGATGCTGGCGCCGCACGAGGCCTTCATGGTGGGTTCGCTGCTGCTGGTCGCGGCGGCCGGCAAATCGGCCTTGGCGCCCTTCTGCGGCTGGCTGCCGCGGGCCATGGAAGGGCCAACCCCATCGAGCGCCGTATTTTATGGGGCGCTGTCAGTACACCTAGGCGCCTTTTTGCTGCTGCGGATCAGTCCCCTGCTCGATCTGTCAATCTCGCTGAGCGCCGCGGTCGTCGCGCTGGGTTTAATCACGGCGATCTACTCGCACTTCGTTGGCAGCGTGCAGACCGATATCAAGTCGGCGCTCTCATTCGCCTCCTTGGCGCAAGTCGGGGTGATCGTCGCCGAAATCGGCCTTGGTTTCCGTTATTTGCCGTTATTCCATCTGCTGGGGCATGCTTGCTTACGGACCCTGCAGTTCGTGCGGGCGCCGACGCTGCTCCAGGATTACGGCACGCTGGAAAACGCCATCGGAGACCGTCTGCCGCGAGGCGAATCGCCGCACGAGCGTCTACTCAGCGCCGAGCGCTACCGCATCTGGCTTTATCGCTGGTCGCTCGAACGAGGATTTCTCGATTCGCTCTTGATCGAATACATTATTTCCCCCTTTGTGCGTGTGCTGCGATGGTGCGACGGCATGGAACGCCGCTGGACCGATCTGCTGTCTCGCGGACCGTCGCGAGAATCGGATCGGGTCCAACCGCATTTCGGAGAAATTGAAGAACTGACATGAATCCACTGCACGTGCCCTGGCTGGAGCTGGCGATTGGCTCTGCCGTCGTCGGTTCAGCGAGCGTCTCTCGGATCCGCGAATCGGATCGCGCCTATCGATGGGGTTTGGGCTTCACGGGTATTTCCTTGCTGTGCACGCTGCTCGCGTGGTTCGGTTTCTATTTCAATATTCCGGCGGAGTCGATCGCCCGTTACAGCATTCAGCCGTGGCTGTTCGGCGGCCAACCCTTCCGGCTGGACGAACTAAGTGCGCCGCTGTTGCCGGCCGTAGGCTTGCTGCACTTCCTGACGGCGCTTGCGACCGCACGGACACACATGCGTCGATTTTCCTCGTCCTGGTCGTTGGCGTCCGTGGCGCTGCGTCTGGCAATGTTTAGCTGCCAGCAGCCGTGGGCGCTCGTCGGATTGTTGGCGGCGGCCACGGTTCCGCCTTACGTAGAGCTGGTCAATCGCGGCAGGCCGGCGGGCGTTTATGTGTTGCATATGGCGCTCTTCGCAGGACTGATGGTGATCGGCTGGTCGGCCGTCGACACCGCCGCAAACATCACTTCGCCGCAGGCGCAATGGGGCATCGTCCTGCTGATGGCGGCAATTCTCGTGCGCTGCGGCACAATCCCCGTGCACTGCTGGGTGACCGACTGGTTCGAGCACGCGTCGCTCGGCATCGCCATTTTGCACATCGTTCCGCTGAGCGGCGTGTATGCCGCCGTCCGTCTGGTGTTGCCCATCGCGCCGGATTGGATCCTGCAGAGCATCGGCTTGATCTCGCTGGCGACGGCCGTCTATGCAGCGGGCATGGCTTGCGTGCAGCGCGAATCGCGCCGGTTCTATGCTTATTTGTTTCTGAGTCACGCGTCGCTGGTGCTGGTCGGGCTCGAACTGCATACGCCGCTGTCGCTAACCGCTTCGCTCTGCCTTTGGTTCTCGGTCATCTTTTCTCTCGGCGGCTTCGGCTTAGCACTGCGCGCGCTGGAAGCTCGCTTCGGCCGGTTGGCCCTTGTCAACTATCACGGGCTGTACAGCCATTCGCCGACGCTGGCGGTCTGTTTTCTGTTGACGGGACTGGCATGCGTTGGATTCCCCTGCACGATTGGTTTCATCTCCACGGAATTGCTGGTCGACAGCGCAGTCCATGCCAGCCCGCTGGTCGGATTTTCTGTGGTTGTCGCCACGGCGCTCAACGGGATCGCCATTGTGCGCGCCTACCTGCTGTTATTCACGGGAACGCGCCACACATCGACGGTTTCACTCGAAATCAGCCGGCGAGAACGGATGAGCGTATTGACGCTGGCGGCGCTCGTACTGGGCGGCGGTTTGTATCCGCAGCCCGGAGTTAGCTCGCGACATCTCGCCGCGGAGGAGATTTTCGAACAGCGGCGAATGCTCGGTCTCCAGCCGGCGGAAGACTCGACAGGAAACGCAGCCGAACATTCGCCTGAACATTCCGCCGAGGCGGAACACTGAGAGTCAAGCTAAGCGGCATGTCCTCGCGTCTCAAGTCGATTGAGAAACAGGATTGAGGCGCCGCACAAGGTTTAAAAGATAGTGCATATCATGTTGGCGGCGGATCGCGCAGGTCGACGGACGCGTAAGATCGCGTTGCTCGTTCCGGGTCGCCGTTTCACGTCCGCCTCGACCGGATTCCCTGATGTTTTGCGTCCGCGATTCCATGATGATGGCACTCGCTCACCGAAGAGCATCGCCGCTCGGAGGCCCGCCACGTGCGATACACCGCAGTATCGTCCATCTGCCTCACTTGATCTGTCATATCCATTTGCATTTCACATGCCAAATGTTCGTTGACACAACTGGTAAGCGAATGCTGCGCAGCGCAAGGGCGCCAGCCACGCTCAAGGTCTCGCGCAAAAATCAACTCAGTCGAGCCGGGCGGGGAAAGTGTGCCGTTCCGCACAGAGACACGCTTGTGGCGCGTGGCGCATCGCATTGATGCTGCTCTTCGGAAAACCAATCTGGCGGTTGAGTGCACGTGCATTGGAGGGGAAATGCCCCGCCTATGCAGCTTGCCTGCTCGACTCAAAGTGACAATCGCTCCGACCAAGCGCCGTGCCCTCAGAGTGGCTGATAGAGTGACGCGCGGGCCCGAATGATTCGCGAGTGCGACAGGCCAGGTTATTTCCCCTTTTTTTCAGACGTTTCAGGCGGCGGAGATCCCGTATCGGCCAGCATGAAGCCGGCCCAGAAAAATGGGTGATCCGCCAGCAAGCCGTCATACTTGCCGTCGCGCTTCAAGCGCGGCTCTTCTTCTACTCGCAAGTGCATTGTCGTCACAAGTTGCACGCTCCGTTGCCAGGCGTCAGATGCGTAGCTCTCCGGAAGTTCCTGGACGAATTCGCGCAACAGTTCCTGGGTCGTTTGCCCGCCGGTGCGCCAGCGATTGATGAGCACAGTGCGCGCTCCCGTCGCCATCAGGCCACAGAGGGGAACAAAGATTTCGTTGACGGCCGTCTGATCGTCAATCCCTCGAATCGCCGACTCGGCCGAAGTGTGAAATCCCGGCAAAAGAACCTGGTCGGGACCGCCCCAAGGCAAAATCAGCCAATCGGCGAGCGACGCGTCGGCAGACTTTGCAACCGTTGGCAAGGGCGACCAGGCCAGCGGACCATTTCTCGTTGCAGAAATCTCGTCGTAGACCACCAGTTGCTCGAGGATGCTCCCGAACAAGGCCGAGTCCGCGGGCAGCTTGCCATTGAGGGCCACCGCCTGGGGATTGATGCGGAGCAACTCGTCAAATCGGGTCCGCGCAAGTTGCTCATCCTCGCGAGGAAACAGGCGCCCGAGCGCCACAGCCGTGTTCCGCGGCCGATGCGGATGCACATCGCCGACAGCCAGTCCCGCGGTGGGTGCATAACGTACGCGCTGCCGCGAAATCAACGACCGCGCCCCGTTGCCGTCGGAGATCTGTAGCGTTTCGAAAGGCAGGTACCAGAGCATGCCATCGGGGATAATCGCAAGTTCGTCGATATTCTGCGTGAAATCGACCTTCGAATCAGCCACGAAGATTTTAAAAAGCTGGCTTGCGGTAGGCTGCCAGCGCTCTGCAGCCAGGTCGCCGCGGCGGATCTGTTTGTTCGAATCGACGTTTCCCCACTGTTGCAGCAGCGCCTTCACGCGCCCGCCGACTTGCTTCGCCGGCGTCTTAATTTGCCAATGCTCGACCTGAGCCGACGTGACGAGGAACGCGTGAAAATGGGCGCTATCTTCGAAAAAAACCAGGATGCCCTGGCGATCGGCAAGGCCCGTCTGAATTTCGGAAGTTTTTTTCAACGGCGGAAACGCCAGGTTACAGGCTTGCCGTTCAAGGGCGATCTGCCGCAAGATTAGCTCTTGCTCGGCGCTCAGCCGCTTCAGTTCCGTCAGCTTGTCCTGCTGCGAATTCTGTTCGTCCCGCTTTTCAGGCGTGAGCGGCTTCGTTTTCAATTCTGCCTGCAGGACCCGAGCCCTTTGCGACAGATCGGCATATCTCGGCCACCGTGCAAGAATCCGTTGCCGCTGTGCAGCCGTCTGCTTATCGAGCAATTCGGGGCGGGCTTCGAGAGCCCATCGCAATCCAAGCAGCCTGCCGCCCAGGTGGAGCGTATTCAGAAAACGATGTCGGCGAAGCTGCTCAACCACTTCCAAAGCCAGCTTCGGCTCCTTACGCGCTAGCGCCGCCTCAAACCAATGCTCGAAGGGAGCCGGATGAGGAATCACAAGCGAAGAGAGCGACTCCAGGGGATCGACCTCCCAGTCGTTGGCGGTCGGATCGCTCAGGACACGGTCGAATAATTGGGCGGCCTGCCGTTCGTTTAACAAGTGATTCTTCCAGAACAGGTCGACCATCTCCGTACGGAATTGCCAAAGCGAACCTTGCCGCTGAAACGCCAGACTTGCTTCGAGCGCCGCCCGACCATCGGCAACGTCCCCGATTCCGCAGGCGACCAACGCCTTGAGATAATTCAGCCGCGCTCCGGCGCGCCCGGAGGCCAAGCTGGTGGTGCCAATAAGCTGGCTGCAGGCGGCTAGTTTTGCGGCGGCGCTTTGCGGTTGACCGGCCTGCCAATCATCCTCAGCGGCCAGCATCAACAGAGTCGCGGGCAATTGCACGCTGCCCGATGCAGAAGCCCACGCGAGCGCCGAATGGAGCGGCGCGTAGGTCGAGCGGTCGCCCCTCGCCAAATGGATTGTGGCGGCAGCGGACAAGGCTTCTTCGACGACAGTTAAATCGCCAAATCTCGCGGCGGCTACGGAGGCTTCCAGGAAATAGGCTTCCGCTTTAACCGGGTCTCCCCGATTCGCCGATAGTCGCCCTAGCACCAGCAGGGCCATGCCCGTCAGCGGATGGTCGAAGCCATTCACTGTCAGCGCACTCTGCAGGGCCTGTTCGGCAACTGCCGTTTTTTGCTGCACGGCTGCAAATAGCCCGGACTGCACGCCCCCCACGGCCGTCGACCACGGCTTGATCGGCACAGATCGCACCGTGCCGCGTTGAACAATCTTCGGTATGAGCGGATCGTGCGAACACAATGGCCCAAGCAATTCCAGCCATCGATAAAGCGCCAGGCCTGTGCATCGTGCGACTTCTTGGACGTTAATGCTTAGCGGCGGCGCCCTTCCTGTTCCGCGCGCCGAGGTGATCGCTTGCCCGCTTAAGTACCCTCTGAGACTGCCGGTTGGCGCTAGATTCCATGCCATCGTTTTGCGCTGCGATTGAAACCACGGCGGCGGCGGGGCGACCAGAGGCGGAAGCGGTTGATGCGGCACGATCTCCGCGGGCCACCATCGATGGACGAGCTGGATTCTGATTGCTGCTTCGTAATTCGCTAGCGCCTTCGCGTACTGGCCGGTCTGGTAATAGCATTCTCCTTGCATCGTCAGAACACAGATCTGTTCCACCGGATTCCCGGACAACGCTCCTGGCGGCGAAATTACAGACTGGAACGTTACAGCGGCATCGGAATAGTCGCCCGCTCGGTAGAGCGCAAGACCGGCAAAGTACTCTGGAGGAGGAGAGGGCTGTACGACTATCTCGGTCGGCAAAGATCGAGTTGGCGCCGCCTGGCCGAAAGAACTGCTCGCCAGGCTGCTTAACAGCAAACTCGCGGCAACCAGCAGGCAGAGCCCGCACGAGGCACGCAGTAACAGGACGCGACGTTCGTTAGCTAACATCGTCTGCTCCCTTGGAAGCGCTCGCAATGCGCTCAATATATACGCACAACTCCGACGCGTCGCCGCAATTTGTACATGTTACGACAATTTAAGAATCTTCGTTGGCGCCTGCTCTATCTTTTCGCGCACGTGGCGCGATAGACTACGCAAATCCTCCGGAGCTGTTCCATGGCGGCAGGAATCTCGCGCCAAGAAAATCGAGAAGCGGCGGAGTCTGGCTGCGATCAATTCGCCGAGTGCGATCGCTATATCGAAGCGCGGATTCGTCGGACGCGTCGCCACGTCAAAGCGGTCGATCTCCTTGGCGCCCTCATCACGCTGGCAGCAGGCGGATTGAGTTACCTGCTGCTGGCGGCCCTGTTCGATCACTGGATCATCTGGGGCGGAATGGGGTCGGCGACACGGTTGGCCTGGTTCGTACTCCTGTTTATAGGCGCCGCCGCGTACATTCTGTTGCGAATAGCCCCGCTAGGGTTCCGGCCGGTCAATTCGCTGTATGCAGCCGACGTCATCGAACAGGCCCGGCCGGGCCTCAAGAACAGCCTGATCAATTTCCTGCTCTTGCGTTCCCAATCGCGGAACATGCCGGCTTACGTGCATGAGGCGGTCAAGGGACAGGCGATGCAAGCACTAGTCGCCGCTCGTGGCGACGCCGCCGTCGACTGCACGTCAATCATTCGCCGATTGCTTATCGTGGCGGCGGTCGTCTGGCTGATATCGCTATACGCCCTGTTCTCTCCTAAAAACCCGTTGACATCATTCTGCCGCGTCCTGGCGCCTTGGGCCGACATTGCGGCGCCGACGCGCGTGCTCATTGCCGACATTCAACCTGCCGATGGCAAGGGGTGTTACGAGCACTCCCTCGAGGTCACGGCGCGCATCTTGCGGTTGCGGGCTGGCGAAGCGGCCGAGTTGGTCTACTCGACGACAGATGGCCAGACGGTCAGACGAACCGCGCGGATGATGCGGCTGGGGGACAGCAACCAATTCACTGCGCCGCTTCCTTCCGACGGCACAGGTCTGCAGCAAGACTTGGACTATTGGATCGAAGCGGGCGACGCAGTTTCCCGACGTTTCCGCTTGCGAGTCGAAAGCGCGCCGGTGATCGAGGTCGAGGAAATTGAGTACGAATATCCAGAATACTCCGAGCTGCCGCCACGGCGTGTGCGCGGCAATGGCGACATTCGGGCGCTGACTGGCACGAAAGTCACTCTACATGCTCGCGCAAACCAGCCAATCCGCGAGGCCTATCTTGACTTTGAATGCGATGGCCGCGCCGATCGGACGATGACCAGCCGCGCATTGACCGCCCAAATAATGTTTCCCATGGCATTCGATGCAAAGACCCAATCGCCCCAGCATCGAACCTATCAGCTGAGTTTCATGAATTACGACGGCGTGACCAATCCCGATCCAGTCCGCCATAACATCGAATTGATTCCCGATCTGCCGCCCGAGGTGACCATTATCGATCCTCAGTTCGACGAACATCAGCAAATATCATTGCCTATCGGCGCCTCGCTCCGAGTCACGATGCGCGCTGCGGACGCTGACTTTAAGCTTTCCACGGTCGCTTTTCATGTGAGTCGTACGAGTTCGGCCGTCATCGAAGAGCCGTTGCTTGAAAGGCCGCTCGCTGGCCGGTTCGAGCGAGAGTACGTGCTCAATCCGCGGCGCCTGGGACTGTTGGCGGGCGAGGAAGTCGAGTTCTGGGTAGCCGCAGAAGACAATTGTCAACCCAAAGCGAATCGCACGGAAACGCCGCACTATCGCCTGCGCCTCGAAGCGATGAAAGCCAATGGGGAAGCCCTCGCAACTGCCAAGGAGCAAGATTCGCTGCGCTTCCGCGCGCCGGGACGCTCGCCGGCAAAGGCAACAACCGCCGCGCACGACGATATCGAACCGAATGATTCTCCCTTGTCAGCCGAACGGACCGCAGACAAGCAGCTTTCCGCGGGCGCCGAGCAAGCCGAGCCCCGCGTGCAGGCAACAAATTCGGATGTTGATCCTGCCAAACCGAGGCACGACGCGGACATCGCTGCGATCATGCAAAGTGTTAATGATTTCTTCGACCAACAGCAGCGAACGAAGAGCGATCGGCAGCAGCGGGCTCCGCCTGGACCCGCAGAAAACCTAAACGAGGTTGAGCACGCGGCAGAGGATGCCAAACAGCGCTCGCATCCCTCCCCTACGGATAAAATGAGTGAAGGAGGCCCTCAGGCTGAAAACCTGGAGCAAGGCACGGCTGGCAAAAAGCAGGACGGCATCCAAAAAACCGCACGGCAATCCGCGGAGAATCAAGGGGACGATAGCTCCACTGCTAACCCGCGAGAAGAAAACGTTGGCGGTCGCTCGTCGGGCGGTACGCAAGGCAACAAGTCGAAGTCTGACGCCGGAAACCATCCAGGCGGGTCAATCAAACCAGACGTTAAGAAGCAGCCCCGCGACATGAAACTGCACGACGGCGGGCAAACTGGCGAAAGCGAGAAACGAAAGCGGTCGGGCGTGGACGATCGTCCGGGCAAAAAAGTCGAGCCGACGCGAGGGGACGACCCGATGCCGCCCGACTTGGCGCTACCATCGACGTCCGACGCCAGCGGCCAGCATCACCATGGCGACAACTCGCACCGACGGGGCGGCATGTCGGGCGAAGAGTCGTCGCGGCATCAACCGCAGCAGCAAATGCCCGACGGCGTTTCGGCCAAAGGCGAGCAACGGCCGAAGAACGAAGCCGCGTCCGACACGCCGGAGGAATTAAAAGCCAAACTCGGCGACGACATGCCCAAGAACGCCGACGGACAGAAGCCTCCCAAGCCCGGACAAGGAGAGAATGTATTCGGATCAGGCGACCCAAACGAAAAAGAGAACAAGACCGCGGCGGAAAACTTCGACGACTACAAAGGGGGCGATCCGTACACAAATGACAAGGGCGATGCCGGCGCCGGCGAGCAGGGAACGAATCATCAGGGTTCGGCGCCGCCGAAAGACGGCGTCAGCCGAGTTCGCGACAAAAAGCAAATCAGCCCCGACGGCAAAAAGCCGTCGTACGAAGACGACTTTGAATCGCAGTCCCAGCACCCCAATCAATCGGACTCGAAGGGCGGTCAGAAGGGAGACGAGACGGGCGGCGGTAAAAGCGGCGGCGGTCAACGCGCCGAGAACCAAGGGACCGGCGCAGCGGGCCAGAACACCGCCGCCAGCCAGGGCGGAGGTCAGTCGGACCGACAAGGCGGAGGACCGACCGGCGCCGAAGGGGGCGACCGCACAAAAGCCAACCAGCCTGCTGGCGGCAAGCCCTCCGGCGAACAAGGCTCGGGCAGTCACCGCCAGGCAGGCAACACGCGGCGCGGCGGCGCCGACAATGTCAACTCTCCTCCCCCCTCCAGCCCTTCGGGGCACGCCAATGAAGCGCCGTTGCAACTTCGGCAACAGAACCGGGCCGAGCCTCGCACGGCCGACCTGAAGCTGAAACCGCCCAAGAAACCTCGATCAGAACTTACTCAGCGCGGCCCGCTGCCGCAGCCGACCGCCGCACAGCCGAAATCGTCGTCGGATGAATCGGCTGCGAACCAGGCAGGGCAGCAAGGCGGAGGCAGCGCCAGCCCCAACGGCGGCGGCGCGCCTAACCCCGACAGTCCGCCGGTGGCGTCAAAACCGACGGATGAAAGCGAGCCGGGCGGCGAAGCGGCAAACTTGGCGTATGCACGCAAGGCGGTCAGTCTCGCCATTCGGCGATTGGAAGACGAACTCGCCAAGGATCAACCTGATCAAGGCTTGCTTGAAAGGCTCGATTGGAGTCGGCAAGACCTGGCGAGATTCATCGCGCGCTGGCGCGATCTTGAGCAACAGGCCAACGAACCGGGGCCGCCGGGCGATGTTGCCCGCCGAGAACTTGACTACACCTTTGACCGCCTCGCGTTGCCACAAACCGGGGTTGAACTTGCCGGCGGGGAGACGCGCGAAGATCAGGCTCGCGACTTGCAAGAAGGCCGCCGCGCGCCGCCCCCCGCCGAATATGCCGAGCAGTGGCGCGAGTTCAACCGAGGCATTTCGCGAGATCGTAAACCAAGCCGGCAGCCGCCGCGATCGCCCGCCAAAGCGCAATAGTAGCGTGGCTTTCGGTAAAGCGTTGCTGAGCATTCTACGCCGCTGCCGTTCACCTCTCGCCAGTCCTTCCGCTCATCTTACTGATGACGTTATGGTAGGATTTGTGCCTGGAGCTTGAACCGTCGGTCAAGATTCACGTTTTGCCGACGACCTTCAGGACGCCGTGCATACTTGGGCTGAAAGATGAGCGAAATGTCCAACGGTCAGCATCGTAGCGAATCCTCGCGGGACGACTTACCAGCAAACTCATGGCCGGAAGAGCGGGCCGCTGCACTGGAGAGAAAGCACGCGTTTCCCTACCGCTTTCCACGCGATCCGCGAACTTTGGGCGGAAAATTCAATGTCGCCGAAAACGCGCGGCGTTTGATGCGGTTCTTCTATTTCGAGCGCCGGCTTGCCCAAGCAATCGGCGCCTGGACGTTGGCCATTCCCGAGTTTGAAGTCAAGCTCGAGTCAGGACGCCACTTGTTTTACCATGCCGACGCCGCGCACGGGCTGCGCGAGCGATTGCGTGAACAAGAACAAGGCCTCGCCGCGATCGACGGCTATCGCGATGCAAAAGTCGATCGCTTTATCGAAGAATTGTTGTCTGCGGCGGACGCACCGGAACTGCTGGTCGGTCTGCACCAGGTCGCCGGCGCCGCTCTGGCAACGGCGTATCGCCATCACATCGACGACACCGATCCTGTGGCTGACGCGCCGACGATTCGCCTGTTGCGGCGCGTGCTGCTGGACTATGAACCCATGTTGGCGTGGGGCAATGACGCAATCGACGCCTACATCGCCGGCGGCATCGACGAAGGACGCTTGGGACAATGGCGCTGGCATCTATCGCAGCTCTTAACAAGCATTGGCGGCGTAACCGGCGCCGACCCTCGCGTCGAAGCATCCGCGACGCTGCGCAGCGAGGCCCAACCCTTTGTACGGCACACGATCCCTGAAAGGGACAGCCGTTTCATTACCTTCAAACACACGGGGGAATACAACGTTGGCGATGGCCGGCCGCGTTTTCCTGACGATTCCTACGACTACGCGCGACTCCGCTTCTTACGCACACAACGCGACGAAGTCGATGCGATCGAAGCGTTCGGCACGTTTCTCTGGGACATCCGGTTCCAGGACTTTCAAGCCGAATACGATCTGGCGCGAGTGACCTGGGACGAATCCCGGCACACGGAGATCGGGCACAAGGCCTTACAAGCCGCCGGCTACGAACCTTTCGAGCTGGCCAATCGCCTCACCGGTTCGACTTGCCGCGGGCCAATGGAACCTGCCTACGCCATGGCCGAAATCAATTTGTTCGGCGAGGTGGGCGTCATCAAGACGATAGGCAGCCTGATCGCCCAGTCGGAAGAAAAAGGAGACGTCCTGCTCACGCACGTCGCCGATTTTATCCGCGCCGATGAGCGCACTCACGTCCGTAAAGGACAGCACATCATCCGGGTGATGACCGACCAGGGCATGCAAGAACTGGAACAGAAGACTCGCGAACTGTTCACCGAGTGTCTGGTGAGCCTGGGCGCCGTGACGCTGGACATGGACGTATTCACCGTGTCGCGGGAAGACATCGAGCGGCTGGTGGGGGAGTGACGAGGCTTGAATGTCTCGAGTGTCTGGATGGCGGCTAGATTTCAGTTCGACGCCACTTATTCACAAAGTTGATAGGTTCTGACCGCCAATCTGGTTACAATGAAAGAGCCCGCCCCATAGTCCCGCCTGCCGGCAGAACGACTGGCTCCCGGTCGAAAAATGCCAAGGAGAATCGCGGCTTGTGAACGATTCGAATCCGTTCGATCAATGTCGCTTTCGATCCGACGCTTGCGCTCCGTACCTGCTTCTGCAGGCAGTGGCGCTGTTACTGGCGCTTTTTACCGGCGCCCGCGCCGATGAACCGGTCAACTTCAGCCGCGACGTGCGACCGCTGCTGTCGAAGAATTGCTTCCGTTGCCACGGCCCCGACGAGGGCGCACTGCAGGCCGGATTGCGCCTCGACCAGCGCGACCGTGCGATCGCGGAGCTCGACAGCGGCAGTTTTGCCGTCGTCCCGGGCAAGCCGGACGACAGCGAGCTCATCAAACGGATATCGAGCACCGATCCCAGCGTGCGCATGCCTCCGCCCGATGGCGGCCGGGCCCTAACCGCCGGAGAGATCGAGCTGCTCAAGCGCTGGATCGAGCAAGGCGCCGAATATCGCTCGCATTGGTCGTTCGTTCCGCCGCAAGCGACGGCGCCGCCTCAGGTTTTGCTCAGCAGCTGGGGTAACAATTCGATCGATCGGTACATCCTGGCCCGTCTCGTACAAGAAGGTCTCCAAGGGGCGGAGGAGGCTGACCGGTATGCGCTGATTCGCCGAGTCTCGATTGATCTCGTCGGCTTGCCGCCGACAATGGACGAGGTCGAAAGCTTTGTGAACGACGCCGACCCCCAGGCTTACGATCGGCTCGTTGACCGGTTGCTGGCCTCGCCTGCTTATGGCGAACGCTGGGCTGCCGTCTGGCTCGATCTGGCCCGATACGCCGACTCCGCCGGCTACGCTCAAGATCCCCCGCGCACGATCTGGCGTTACCGCGATTGGCTGATCCGCGCGCTGAACGAGAACCGATCCTTCGATCAATTCACGCGCGAGCAATTGGCCGGTGATCTGCTGGCCAATCCCAGCCAAGACCAGTTGCTCGCCACGGCATTTCATCGCAACACGATGACCAACAGCGAAGGGGGCACCGACGACGAAGAATTTCGCACTGCGGCAGTCGTCGATCGCGTAAACACTACCATGCAAGTCTGGATGGGTCTCACGATGGGCTGCGCCCAGTGCCACACGCACAAATACGATCCGATTACTCAGGAGGAGTATTTCAAAGTTTTCGCAATCTTCAATAACACCGAGGACGCCGACCGACAGGATGAAACGCCGACGCTCGAAGAGATCTCGCCGGAACAGGCTCAGCGGCGCACCGAACTGGAAGCTCAGGCCGCCGCACTGGAGAAGGCTCTGAACGATAAGCTCGCGGCCCTGCAGGTTCCGGAAAGCGCCGGCGCGCTCGCCACGCGATATGTTCGTATCGAATTGCCGGGCAAGCAGGTCGTGCTATCGCTGGCCGAAGTGCAGGCCCTGTCCAGTGGAAAGAATCTTGCCGCGTCGGGCGCCGCTTCGCAGGTCAGCGTGGCCTACGATGGGCCGGCTCAATTGGCGATCGACGGCAATACCAATGGCGACTATTTCCAAGCCAAGTCCACTAGCCACACAGCGCCCGCCGACGATCCTTGGTGGGAAGTCGACCTCGTCACGCCTGCCATGCTCGACCAGGTCGTGGTCTGGAACCGCACCGACAACGGAACGGGCGAACGCCTGCGCGGCTGCCGGGTGATTCTGCTTGACGAACTGCGCCAACCCTTGTTGGTGCAAACCATCGCCGAACCGCCCCGACCTACCGTTACGCTCAACTTGCCGAAGACTCACTCCGAGTTGACAGACGCCCAGCGCGCCGAGCGGTTGCAGTACCACAAGGAACACCTGCCGGAACTCGCAGCGAACAAAAAACAAATTGCGGATTTGCGACGGCAAGCGGCGGCCATCAAAGGGGTGACGACCCCCGTGATGCGCGAGTTGCCGACTGAAAAACGTCGCAAGACGCACATTCAGATTCGCGGCAATTTTCTCGATCGCGGCGCCGAAGTCTCCGCGGGAGTGCCCGCCGCGTTCCATCCGCTGGCCTCCGGGCAGGAACCGAATCGTCTGGCGCTGGCCGAGTGGCTGCTGGACGAACGCAACCCGCTCACCGCGCGGGTGCTGGCAAACCGTTTGTGGGAGCAGCTATTCGGCATCGGCCTGGTGGAGACGAGCGAAGATTTCGGCATCCAGGGAGAGTTTCCTTCGCATCCCGAATTACTCGATCATCTGGCGATCGAATTGCGCCAGAGCGGTTGGGACATGAAAGCCCTGTTGCGATTGATCGTCACCTCGGCCGCCTATCGCCAGTCTTCTAAGGAATCTCCCGAGTTACGCCAGCGCGATCCGTTTAATCGTTTGCTGGCCCGCGGCCCGCGGTTTCGGCTTTCAGCCGAGATGGTCCGCGATCAGGCGCTAGCAATCGCCGGCTTGCTGAGCCGGAAGATGTATGGTCCGCCCGTGCAACCGCCGCGGCCCAATCTCGGCCTGGCTTCCGCCTTTGGCGGCTCGACCGACTGGCAAACCAGCCCGGGCGAAGACAAGTTCCGGCGAGGTCTCTATACCAGTTGGCGCCGCACGACTCCCTACCCTTCAATGACCACCTTTGATGCTTCGAGCCGCGAAGTCTGCACGATGCGGCGCATCCGCACCAACACGCCGCTGCAGGCTTTAGTGACCCTGAACGATCCGGTCTATGTCGAAGCGGCCCAGGCGCTCGCACGGCGGATCGTTGGCGAAGGCGGCTCGACGCCGCGCGACCGCGCAATTCACGCCTTCCGGTTGTGCCTCGCTCGAGGGGCAACCGAGCCCGAACTGCAGCAAATCGCCCGGCTCTATGAACTCTCTCTGGGGCGATTCAAAGCCGATCCAATGCAGGCTGTTCGCATGGCGACCGAACCGCTGGGCGCGGCGCCGGCGGGCATGGATGTCACCGAACTGGCGGCCTGGACCGTCGTCAGTAATACGCTGCTCAACCTCGACGAAGTGCTCGCACGGAGATAGTTTTATGGACCTTTCCTCGGCGCGCGCGCAGGCCATCACTCGACGGCACTTCTTTCGCAATTGCCAGGTCGGCATCGGCGGCATGGCTTTGGCGTCGCTGCTCGGCCGCGAAAGTTCGGCGAATCCGGCGCAAGACGTCGATCCCCTGGCCGTGAGATCGCCTCATTTCGCTCCCAAGGCGAAACGCGTGATCTATTTGCACCTGGCCGGCTCTCCGCCCCATTTGGATCTGTTCGATTACAAGCCCGAACTGGTCAAGCACGACGGCAAGCTTTGCCCTGACGAGTTCGTTAAAGGCCGCCGATTTGCCTTTACCAGCGGTACGCCGAAGCTGATGGGCACGCCGCATAAGTTCGCACAGTACGGACAGGCCGGCGTGTGGATGTCGGACGCCATTCCGCATCTCACCGAAGTAATCGACGAGCTGGCGGTAATCCGCTCGATGAACACCGACCAATTCAACCATGCCCCCGCGGAGCTGATGTTGCACACCGGCTCGCCGCGCATCGGCCGGCCGTCGCTCGGTTCCTGGTCGATTTACGGGCTCGGCTCGGAGAGTCAGAACCTGCCCGGCTTCATTGTGCTTGTCTCGGGCGGCTCGAATCCCAGCGCCGGCAAAAGCGTCTGGGGCAGCGGCTTCTTGCCCTCGGTGTTCCAAGGCGTGCAATGCCGGTCGCAAGGCGAACCGGTGCTCTATGTCACCAACCCAGCCGGCATGGACCAGCAACTGCGCCGCGCCAGCCTCGACGCCTTAAACGAGCTGAATCGCCTGCAGGCCGCGGAACTCGGCAGCGAAGAAACACTGACGCGAATCGCGCAATATGAACTGGCCTTCCGCATGCAGGTGACCGTCCCTGATGTGATGGATATCACCCGGGAGACGCAGACTACCTTGGACGACTATGGCGCCAAGCCCGGCGAAGCAAGCTTTGCCAACAACTGCCTGATGGCGCGGCGCCTCGCCGAGCAAGGAGTCCGCTTCGTCCAGCTCTTCGACTGGGGCTGGGACTTCCATGGCACACGCGACGACTCGGCGCTCGGCGATGGATTGCGCAAGCGCTGCGAGAAGATGGATCGCCCGGTCGCTGCGCTGATCAAGGATCTGAAAGCGCGTGGAATGCTCGATGACACCTTGGTGATTTGGGGCGGCGAGTTCGGCCGTACGCCCGTCCGCGAAGGTCGCACGGCCGCAACGCAGTTATTGGGCCGCGACCACTACCCCGATTGCTTCACCATGTTCATGGCCGGCGGCGGCGTCAAACCGGGCATCGTCTACGGCGAAACGGACGAACTCGGTTTCTCCGTCGCAAGCAACAAAGTCCACGTGCACGACTTCCAGGCGACCGTGCTGCATTTACTTGGGTTCGATCACAAGCGGCTCACCTATCCTTACCAAGGCCGCGACTTTCGCCTGACGGATGTCTATGGCGAAGTCGTACCGGCGCTGTTGGCGTAGACGCGCCGAACTCGCCGAGTGAATCTCAAACTGCCTCGCATTTTCCGCGAGTGCGCTTCCTCGCGTGATCTTTCCGGTTTACGGCTCTCTACCGACGTGCGGAAGGCTGCGCACTGCCAGCCCCAGCATGACCCACGACCACCCGTTAAAGATCAAATCGATGCCCACGAACGTGCCGATCACCCAGAGCTCCGCTTCGGGCATGTCGCGCCAAATCAGGATGCCCA
>JAICIG010000042.1 GCA_025924495.1 Pirellulales bacterium
CGTGCGCAGCGCTTTGGCAAAGAGCGAGGAAGACCTGCGCGACCACAATAGCGAAACCGGACTCGCTTCTCCCCACGACCAGCGCAAGATAGTCGTCGAGCGCATTGGCCGTCTCCAAGATGACTGGCTGACCGCCACCGCCGAAGCGACCGCCAGCCGCGCTCAAGTGGAACTGCTCAAAAGTCAACTCGGCCGCCAAACCGAGACGCAGGTTACCGCTCACACCGAAGGCTTTTCCAACGAGGCGGCGGATGGAATGCAATTGCAGTTATATGCCTTGCAGCTGAAATACCAGGAATTGTTAGCCAAGTATACCGACGAGCATCCGGCCGTAGCCCAGACGCGTGAACAGCTGGAAAAAGCGCAGGAGGTGTGGGACCGCGAGGCACGCTCGCGCAGCCAGGTGACCACCGGCCCCAACCGCGCTTTCGAAGAAACGAAGCTGGCTTTGCTGGCTCAGGAGCCCGTACTGGCGTCCCTGGAAGCCAAAGCCGATTCGCTGCTGGCCCAGTTGAAACAGGAGCGCGGCGAACTGGCCGACTTGAATGCCAATGACGTGCGTCTGGCCCGCGCTAAACGCGAAGTCGAGTTGCAGGAAGAGGAATATCGGAAATACGCCGGCAATCTCGAGCAAGCGAGGATCGACCAGGCGTTGGAATTGCAGCGAATCTCAAACGTTAACGTGCTGCAGCCAGCTACGTATCAACCTAAGCCTGTGCGGCCGCACAAGTTGCTTAATCTCGCCCTGGGTTTGCTCGTCGGGCTGTTTGGCGCCGCTGGCCTGGCGATCGCCGCCGAGGGGCTCGATCACTCGCTGCAAAGCCCCGAAGACATCGAGAACAAACTCGGCCTGGCAACGCTGGCCTCGGTGCCGCGATTAAGGCCAGAGCATTTCACCGTTCACGGGAGGAACTAGGCCTTGATCACCAGCTCTCGCCAACGGTCCATGCCGTCGACAGAATTGCTTCAAGCAGCCGTTTCGAGCGAAGGACAAGAATACTTTCGCCCATTAATCGATCGCCTGCGCCTGGCGCCTGGCGGTCAGGGCGCCCTGCGAACGCTGGGGATCACGAGTTGCTACAGCGGCGAAGGGGTTAGCACCGTCGTCGCCCAACTCGCCATTGCAGCGGCGCTTGATAGAGACAAGAGAGTGCTCGTGGTTGATGCCAACCCGACGCGGCCTGCGTTGCACCGAATGTTCGACGTGGCGAGTGGTCCGGGCTGGACGGATCTTGTGCAGGCGTCGGTCGATCTCTCGGCTGCCGTCCAGGCGTCGGAAATCCCGAATTTGAGCGTACTTGCCGGCGGCGATTCGCGAAGCGCCGCGGACGCGTCGCGTCTGAGCCGAGCGGTAGGCGAGCTGCAAGTCGATTTCGACCTGGTCGTCTTTGATCTGCCGGCGGCGGGCGAGGCCTCAAGCGCCGATCGGCTGGCTTCGCTCGTGGACGGCGTGCTACTTGTCGTTGAATCCGAGCGCGTGCGCTGGCAAGTCGCTCAACGAACGAAAGAGCGCCTGCTGCGCGGCGACGCACGATTGCTGGGCGCCGTGCTCAATAAACGTCAGAAGCACGTGCCGGGCTGGCTCTATCGGACGTTGTGACGGAAGAGCCCGAAGTCGGGCGAATTCATGGGCGGAACAGCGGGCCGCAAGGCGGCGGCTCGTCATCGGGGGAGGGGCAATCTGTAAGAATGGCGCAGGCCAAATCGAGTCGCGAAGGCTTGATCCGTTGTGGCATCCGCCTGCATCTGACCGCGCCGCGGATGCTCTGGAATTCATAAGCACTTTTCATCGAACAGCGATTGAAATTATATGCCTT
Source organism: Pirellulales bacterium (assembly GCA_025924495.1). The sequence goes on from JAICIG010000042.1 coordinate 1,818, forward strand.
TGCCGAAGCTTCTTAACATCGCCCGCTGCCTGATCGTCCGGCCAGCACCGAATGACTGGTGCGATCTGCACGACCCGATCGCCATGCGGCGAGTCATTGAATGCGAACGTGCTCGAACCGATCGGAACGCCGACCCGTTCACCCTCATTACTTTATCGGCGCGGCAGGCGGAAGATCGCCGGACGCTGCTGCATCTGGCGCCTACCTTGAAGCGCCGGCTGCGCCTGATCGACGCGGCTGGTTGGCTGGACCGGGGACAGTTGGCAGTCGTGCTGCCCAGCACTCCGGTATCAGGCGCCTGGAAGGTGGCTGACGATCTTTGTCTGAGCCTACCGGACGATCACGCGTTGCCCGCCTGCAAAGTCTATTGTTACCCTTCCGACTGGCCGGCCGACGAGCAGCAGGCCTTGCCCGATGCGGATGCGAGGCGGCGCGACGGCGAACGAGCCGAACCGCTCGAGACGTTGTGCTCGCCTTCGATGCCGCACTGGAAGCGCGGACTCGACATTCTCGGAGCGAGCGCCGGTTTGACGCTGTTGTCTCCCTTGATGCTTGGCGTGGCGGTTGCCATCAAGCTCAGCTCGCCTGGTCCGGTGCTATTCGCGCAAGCGCGCTCCGGAAGACTGGGCAGACGCTTCACGATGTATAAGTTCCGCTCGATGGTCGTCGATGCTGAACAGCGCAAGCAGGCCCTATTGGCGCTGAACGAGCAGGACGGTCCCGCATTCAAGATCAAGGCCGATCCCCGCGTCACCCGACTCGGGCGGTTTCTGCGCACAACCAGCATTGATGAATTGCCGCAGTTGATCAACGTGCTCAAGGGCGACATGTCGCTCGTCGGTCCGCGGCCATTGCCGTGCAGCGAATCGGAGGCCTGCGCGAGATGGCAACGGCGTCGGCTTGACGTGACTCCGGGGTTGACCTGCATTTGGCAGGTGAAAGGGCGCTCCCGGGTGTCGTTCTCCGAATGGTGCCGGATGGATTTGCAGTACGTCGAGTCTCGCAGCTTTCTGCACGACGTCACGCTGATCGCGAAGACCGTGCCCGCAGTGCTGTTGCGAAAAGGGGCGCGCTGAGATGTACCGCCGGCAGACCGCCAGCGCACTTGGATGCATGAACCGGAAAGCGACGGGAAGCCTTCCGTGAGCGAACCGATGGAGTCGAGCGTTAGCAATTCGGCGACGTGGTCGTTTCCGGCCATCACGCGCTGCTGGTCGCTCGCGCGCAAGATCGGCCGCGATCGGGCAGACGCCATTAATACCGTCGGCACGTCGCTGGCCGTGTTTTTCATGACTGCAATCCAGGGCGTGCTCTTGGCTCGCATCCTTGGTCCCGAAGCGCGCGGCGAGTACAGCGCCCTCGCGTTCTACACGCAAACGCTGACTTACATCGGCTTGCTGGGCGCGCTGTTGGCCATCGCCCGTCGGGCGGCGCAAAGAGTCGAAAACTATCAGGACTTGAGCCGCTCTGCCTTGCGTCTGGGGGCTGCCACCGGTGCAGCCACGATCGGCGTGACAACCTTGCTGTTGTTTGCAGGCCTGCCGGCTGACAAACGCTTCCTCGCACCGCTGGGCATCGTCTGCGCGCTATTGCTGCCCTGCGAGCATATTCGACTTTCGCTCCTGGCCGTCGACCAGGGGCGCGGCCAGTTTCGTCGTTTCAATCTATTGCGGCTGTCGGCCGCCTGCACATTTCCACTGGCGCTGCTCTTGCCGTGGGCCATGGGTCTGGACTCCTTGCCGCTGGTGGTCGGATTGACGGTTGCCGCGTCCGCCGCGAGTCTGCTGCTGACGCTCTCGGCCGGGGAACGCGTTTCGTGGCGAGGACCGATTTCGCCGGCGCCGTCCAAGTTATTGCGAGAAGGTTTGCCGTATGCCGCCGCATTGGCCGCCAGCGACGTCTTCAATCGATTGGACATGCTGCTCGTCTTGTGGCTCGCCGATCTTACCTCGCAGGGCTACTACGCGGCCGCCGTGCCAGCCGCCAATTTGCTGATCGTCGCTCCCAATGCATTGTCGATCTTCAGTTTCAACGCAGGCGCGAGACTCGAGGAACGGCATGATTTGCGCTCGATGCTTCGTGTTGGCGCCGGTATTGCCATCTTCCAGGCCTGCTCAGCCGTGGCTTTCGCCGCCATGCTGGAACCTTTGATGGTGCTTGTCTACGGCGAGAGGTTTCGCGGCGCCGTGACGTTGGCGCTCGCGCTGCTACCCGCTTATGCAATCAATGGCTGCTCGCAGGTGGCCGAGGGTTACTTGCGCGGCCGCGGCAAACCCTCGGCCGGAATTTGGGCGCGCGTGGCTGGTTGCGCCGCGATGGCCTTGGCGGTGCCACTTTTATTTTCCCGCTGGCAGACGTTGAGCATTCCCATCGCAGCATCGATAGGACAGGCCGTGGCCGGATTGTGGATCTCTTGGGCCGTGTGGACCGACGCACGCCGATCGGTCGAGCAAGCGGACGACATCGTCCCGGCGGCGGAGGCGGTCGCATGAGCAATGCCGCAGTCGCCATCTCCCAGTTGCCGTTCGAAGCGCCGCGCGAGCACAGTGAAGGATTTTCGCTTTCAGCAGCGGCCGGCGCCTTGCTCTTGGGCTCGGCCGTGTTCTTCAGCAACGCCAACCTTCGCGCGCATGTCGATGGCGAGAAATTCTCCATCGACTTCGAAGACCTGTTGCGGTTGGCGATCTGTGGCGCCTGCGGTCTTTATGGGCTCCTGCGACTGCCGCGGACGATTCCGTACTTTTCTCGCTCGGCGGGCTTATGGGGACTGGCTTTCTGCGTCTGGGCCACGCTAACGATTCCGCTGGCGGAGAGCCCGACTTACTGTTTGGCGGGATGTTTGGCCTTATGGTGCATGTTTCTGTTCGCTCCGGCCGTGTTACTGGAATTGGGCGGCAAACGCATCCTGTGGATCGTCTTATTCACGCTCGTCTTGTACATGGTGGGCTCGTGGCTGGCCTACTTTGTCTGGCCCGAACTCGGTCGCTCGGAGTTCTTCATGACGGAGCGCGAGGTGAAGTATCGGTTGGGCGGTTTGGGCGGCGCGCAGCAACTCGGACTCATGGCCGCCTGGCTGATCGGCACGGCGCTTGCGTTGCGAACGGAAGCGGGCGCTAGCTGGCGCGCAATTCTGGGGCCGACCCTGTTGGCGCTCAGCGTCTTGCCATTTACCGAGAGCCGCACGGCGATGCTGGTCGCGATGGCAATCGGCACGCTCTTCGTATGGCGGCGCTTCAGTCGCGCCGCCGTACTGGTGGGCGGCTGCGCCGCGGCGGCGACGGCTTGCATGACGCTGCTGGCCATACAGTCAGGATTGGTCAAACTCGACTCAAGCGGTCTCGACGGCGCGCTGGAAAAAGTCTCCCGCTCCGGCAAGATCGAAGAGATCTATAACTTGACAGGCCGGACGGAAGTGTGGGGCTTCGTCCTCGGCGAAATTGCCAGGTCGCCGGTGATCGGCTACGGCTATGGCTGTTCACGCTATGTGCTGGCTCGTTATCCGGGCAGCTCGTCGGACAATTTCCAGCCGCGACACGCGCACAACCTCTGGCTCGACGTGGCCGTCGCCACGGGCCTGATCGGCGTTTTTCTTTACGGCGGAATGGTGCTGCAACAACTGGTCGGCTTTGTCAGAAGCCCGAGCGCGTTTCCCGACATTGCGCTCATCGTGGTGCTAGTCGCGGGCAATACCGAGCCGGTGCTGTTCGGCGCGATGCCGAAAACGCACACGGTGCTGTGGCTGATTGCGTTGTTCTGGCGACGTTTTGCCGCGCCGGGCGATCCTGAATTGCTGCGTGGGGAGGCTGTGCGATGATCGCCGCATCTTTAGCCGCTCCCGTGCACAAGTTAACCGCAACGACCGACCAGGTCCTGGCTGCTCATGTCGTGCTGTTGACGAATTTCATCCCTCCGCACCAGCGGCCGTTATTTAGCGAGCTTTCCCGGCGCGTCGAGAAACTGACGATCCTGATCTCGACGCCCATGGAATCGGACCGGCACTGGGAGACAGACCACGGTTCGCTCGATGTGCAATTGCTGCGTACTTGGACGTTGCGCCGTCCTTGGAAACATCCTGCCGGATTCTCCGATCGGCTCCATGTCCACGTGCCGCTGAATCTCCTGAGCGCCCTCGGCAAGTTGAATCCCGACGTCGTATTGTCCTCGGCACTCGGCTTCACCACGCTCGGCGCCGCCGCCTACAAAGCCCTGCGAAGGATTCCGCTGCTGGTGTGGGTCGGACTTTCCGAACATACCGAGCGAGGCCGGGGGCGAGCGCGAAACTGGCTGCGGCGGCGGTTAATCCGATCGATCGACCAGATCCTGGTCAACGGTCAGAGCGGCGCCAGGTATTTGCGGCAGCTTGGCTTTTCTGATGCGCAGATCTCACACGTCCCCTACACGACCGAACCTGATTTGTGGGATCAATGCCCGCTAACTCGCGACGCACACACCGCGCATCGCTTGTTGTTTGTCGGTCAATTGAATGAACGTAAAGGCATTGTGCCGTTCACCGAGCAGTTGGCGCGCTGGAGCACTGCGCATCCGGAGCGGCGGGTGGAATTCTCGATTATCGGTTCCGGACAGCTCCGCGAGCGATTGGAAGCAATCGACTTGCCCGTAAATCTTTCGCTCGAGCTACTCGGCGAATGCAGTTTCGCTCAAATCGCCGAGCAATATGCGCGCTCGGGAATCCTTGCTTTTCCCACGCTGGCCGATGAGTGGGGCATGGTCGTCAACGAGGCCCTGGCCTCGGGATTGCCGGTGCTGGGGAGCGTTTACAGCCAGGCCGCCGCAGAGCTCTGCGAGGAAGGCAAGACGGGCTGGCTATTCCGGCCTGACGCGCCGGATGAGCTGCAACGGGCTCTGGATTCCGCTCTGAGCGCCTCGCCCGAGCGACTCGACGAGATGCGCCAAGCAGCTCGCGCGCGTGTAGCGCCGATCACGCCGGGGAATTCGGCGGAGCAAATCGTGCGGGCATTGCGTACGGTGATGGCTCGTCGAGGAGGCCGCCGATGAGAGTCATTCTGGCGCATAACTTCTATCAGCAGCCCGGCGGCGAAGATCAGGTATTCGCTGATGAAATGGCATTGCTCCGCAGCGCCGGCCACGAGGTTCACGCCTTTACGTTGCACAACGACAGCGTGAGCTCATATTCCCGGATCGGGCTGGCGCTTTCGACGCTCTGGAACCGTCGCGCGGCGGCCGAATTGCGCCGGCTGGTGCGTTCCACAGGCGCCGAGGTCGTTCATTTTCACAATACCTTTCCGCTGATGTCTCCGGCAGCCTACGAGGCGGCGCGTGCGGCGGGCGCGGCCGTCGTACAGACGTTGCACAATTACCGGCTGCTTTGCCCCGGCGCCAACTTCTTCCGCGACGGCAAGCCATGCGAATCGTGCCTATCGAGGCGATTTGCCTGGCCGGCCGTGCAGCATGCTTGTTACCGCAACAGCCGCTCGGCGACCGCGGTGACGGCCGCGATGCTCGCCGCGCACCGATGGCGCGGAACGTGGTTGAAGGGGGTCGACGCCTACATTGCGCTTACCGAATTCGCACGCAGTAAACTGATCGAAGGCGGTTTGCCGGCGGAGCGGATTTTCATTAAGCCGAATTTTGTGGCTCCCGACCCATCGCCTGGCGAAGGCAGCGGCGGATATGCCTTATTTGTCGGTCGCCTCTCGCAGGAAAAAGGGGTCACGAATTTGCTAGCCGCCTGGAAGCGGTTGAAAGGGGTCGTGCCGCTCCGAATTGTCGGCGACGGCCCTTTGGCCGATCAGGTCCGCGATGCGGCCGCAGGCGATGCTGCGATTCAATGGCTTGGAGTACAGCCGCTGGAAAAAGTACATCAAATGCTGGGCAAGGCAGGCTTTCTGGTCTGCGCCTCGGCTTGCTACGAAGGTTTGCCCAAGACCATCGTCGAATCTTTCGCCAAAGGCACGCCCGTCCTGGCGCCGCGGCTGGGCGCGATGGCTGAAGTGGTCGACCACGGCCGCACGGGTCTGCATTTCGAACCCGGCGACGTCGCATCACTTGCCGGGCTAGCATTGATTCTGGCTGCCGATCCCGCCATGCGTAAGCGGATGCGCAGCGAGGCGCGCGCGGAGTTCGAATCCAAGTATGCAGCCCCGCGGAACTACGAACTGCTGATGACTATTTATGGTCACGCGTTTGCGCATTCAGCCGGCACGGTTGAACTGCCCGAAGTTAAGCCGACGTGCGAGGAGGCGCCATGCTGTTAATTCCTCAAGAACCGTCGTTACAAAATGACGAACACACAGAGGTCGCCTGGCCGCGCAAGGTCGATTTATTCGGCATTGGCATGACGCCGACCACTTACGACCAGGCCACGGCGGTCATTCTCGCAGCCGCCTCGCGCCGTGCGTCGGCGGTCGTGGCGTGCCAGGCGGTCCACGCCGTCATGACCGCCTGCGGCGATGCGGAACTGAAACGTCGCGTCAATGAATTCCAAATGCTCACGCCCGACGGGCAGCCGGTCCGCTGGGCGATGAACCTATTGCACCGCACGGGCTTGCGCGAGCGCGTCTACGGCCCCGAATTGACGTTGCGGCTGTGCCGCGCCGCGGCGGAGCAGGGCGTTGCGATTTATCTATACGGCGGTTCTCCGGAAGTGCTGGAAAAACTCCAGCAAAACCTGCTGAGAGATTGCCCCGGGCTTCGGTTTGCGGGGGCCGAGTCCCCGCCGTTTCGTCCGCTTTCGCCCGACGAGGATCGAGCGGTGATCGAACGCATTAACGCCAGTGGCGCCGGGCTCGTATTTATCGGCTTGGGCTGCCCGAAGCAGGACCATTTTGCCTACGAGCACCGCCACACCATCCATGCCGTGCAACTATGCGTTGGCGCCGCCTTCGATTTTCACGCGGGCGCCAAACCGATGGCCCCGGAGTGGATGCAGCGCCGGGGCCTGGAATGGCTGTTCCGTCTGTATCAAGAGCCGCGCCGTCTGTGGCGTCGCTATTTGACCACCAATTCTCTGTTTGTAGCCAAGCTGGCGGGCGCCTGGTTCCGCCAGATCGCCAGGAAGAAAGCACCAGTAGTTGAGTACGAGGAAGGAAGATGAAAAAAGATCTGATTGTCGTGGCCGGAGGCGGCGGGTTCATTGGCGGACATTTGGTAGCCGACCTGCTCCGCCGCGGCTTTACCAATGTGCGCTCGGTCGACATCAAACCGCTCGAGGAGTGGTACCAGGTGTTCGAGCAGGCCGACAATGTCGTCGCCGATCTGAAGGAGAAAGAAGCCTGCGTCGCCGCGTGTCGCGGCGCTCGTGAGGTTTATAATCTCGCCGCCGACATGGGCGGAATGGGCTTTATCGAAAACAACAAGGCCCTGTGCATGCTGTCGGTGTTGATCAATACGCATCTGTTGATGGCCGCGCAGGAGGCAGGCGTCGAACGCTATTTCTATGCCAGTTCGGCGTGCGTTTACAACGCTGACAAACAGCGCTCGGCCGACGTGGTGCCGCTCAAAGAAGAGGATGCATATCCCGCCATGGCCGAAGACGGCTATGGCTGGGAGAAGCTGTTCTCCGAGCGGATGTGCCGCCATTTCCGGGAAGACTTCGGTTTGCTGACGCGCGTGGCGCGGTTCCACAACGTCTATGGACCTCATGGCACTTGGGAAGGCGGACGAGAAAAGGCGCCCGCGGCCATGTGTCGCAAGGTGCTGCACGCGCAGGCCACCGGCGTGCATGAGATCGAGATTTGGGGCGACGGCCGCCAAACTCGCAGCTTTATGTACATCGACGATTGCATTAAAGGGATCGACTTGATCATGCATAGCGACATCGAAGAGCCGATCAACCTTGGCTCGAGCGAGCTGGTGTCGATCAACGACCTGGTCGAAATGGTGGAAGAAATCGTGGGCATCAAGCTGCGCCGCATCTACAACCTGTCGGCGCCCAAAGGCGTAAACGGCCGCAACAGCGACAACGCCAAGATTCAACAGTATCTGGGTTGGGAACCCGACACGCGGCTGCGCGACGGCATGGAGAAAACGTGTGAATGGATTCGTGAACAATATCTGGCGAAGGCAAGCGTGCAGGCAGGCGCCGCTTGAAGTCGGGCAATTAGGAGGGCGTAAGCATGAAGGGCGGTTCGCCTCGCGTCAGCATCGGGTTGCCGGTGTACAACGGCGAGAATTATCTCGCCTTGGCGATGGACTCACTACTGGCGCAGACCTTTCAGGATTTCGAGCTGATCATCTCCGATAACGCTTCGACGGACGGGACGGCCGCGATTTGTCGCGACTACGCCGCACGCGATTCGCGAATCCTTTATCTCCGCGAGCCGGAAAATCGCGGCGCCGCCTGGAACTTCAATCGGCTTGTCGATCTGGCTCAAGGCGAGTATTTCAAGTGGGCCGCACACGACGACTTGTGCGCGCCCGCGTGGCTTTCGCGGTGCGTCGAAATCCTCGATCGCGATCCCGACGTGGTGCTCGCGTTTACGCGACATCAGCCGATCGATGCCGACGGCAAGCCATTCAATACGTCGCGTAACGCCGTCAACGCCGCGGCGCAAGGTCCGCAATTCAACTCGCGGTCGGCCCACCGCCGTTACCTGGACGTGCTCAAGCACTGTGATTGGTGCTATGAAATGTTTGGTCTGGCGCGCACGGCCGTGATGAAACGCACCGCCCTGCAGCGCGCCTACTACGGCGGCGACAAGATGCTGCTGGTGGAGCTTAGCTTGCTAGGACGATTCGAGGAGGCGCCTGAAGTGCTGTTCTTTCCGCGACAGCACGCCGGACAATCTAGCGCCATCCCGACGACGGCGGCTCAACAAGCGTACGTCGATCCCGCGGCGCGCCATCGCTTTAGTTGTCCTGACATCTTGCGATTCAACGGCGGATACCTGGCGCTGGCGCTCAAGGCTCCGCTGCCGCTGACCGAGCGCGGCCGCTGCCTGCTGTCGCTCGCCGGTTATTTGGCGCGGCCGAGCAAACTGCAACGCCTCGCACGGAAAGTCGGACGCATGGTCGGTTTGCCCGGCCAATCGCCGCTGCACCCGGCGCTGGCTCGAGCGGCGCAAACTTCCGGCGGCTCCGCGGGGCAAACCGCTCCGTGGAATTCGACCTCGGGCGGCGGGCCTTACTAAGTGAACGATTGCATGCGAGACAAGGTATTGATTACGGGCGGTTCCGGCGGCATCGGCGCCGCGACCGCGCGAGCCTGTGCCGTGCGCGGCGCCTGGCCGGTGATCGGTTATTGTGCCAATCGGCCGGCCGCTGAGGCCGTGGTCGCTCAATGCCGTGCTGGAGAGATCCTCCATCTCGATCTGAGCTGTGACAATTTGAGCGTGCTGGATAGCACGCCTAAAATAAGCCAGTTGGTCCATTGTGCAGGACGACTTTCATCCGAGCGTTCTTTGTTGGCGGCTACGGAAGCGGATCTGCACTCGCTGTTCGACGTGCATCTCTTCGGACCGCTGAAAGTCACTCAGCGGTTGATCGCCGCGGGATCGCCCTTGAAACACGTACTGTTTGTATTGTCTTCGGCCGCAGGCTGCCGCGGGGCGGGGTCTTACGCGCTCAGCAAGGCGGCCGCTCTGGCATGCTGCAAGCTGCTGGCCGGCGAATTGGCGGCGCTCGACATTCAGCTCACGGCCGTCGTACCCGGCTGGACCGACACGGCGATGGCGGCTGCAGCCGCTCGCGCATCGGGGCGCACCCTTGATGAAATCAAATTACAGCACCTCGACGGCCGGATTCTCTCGGCGGACGAGGTTGGCCAGTGGTGTGCGCAGTTGATGTTCGATTCGCAGTTCGATGCCCGAGGACGACTCTTCGTCTGGGATCGTCGCGACTCGCGCGAACCGGTGCAACTGGATTTCGATCGGGTGTTTTCGCTCGCTCTTCCGGCAGACGCGTTGGCGAGCGACGAACAAGGTTAGTTTGAATGATTCTGCGCTCGGGCGAGCGCACAAAGATTGTCGAGGGGAAACGATGAGAGTTCTGGTGACGGGATGCAACGGCTATATCGGCAGCGTACTGATGCCGCTGCTGCAGGCGGCGGGCTACGAGGCCTTCGGCATCGACGCAGACTGGTTTGAGCCATGCACCTTGGGCGAACTTGCGGTCGCGGCGCCTTGCCAGGTTAAGGACATTCGCGAGGTCGAACTAGCCGATCTGGAAGGCTTCTATGCCGTAATTCACCTCGCCGCGCTATCGAACGATCCGCTGGGCAATCTCGATCCGCAATTGACATACGATATCAACCATCTGGCCAGCGTGCGCCTGGCGCGGTTGGCGAAGCAGGCCGGCGTCGAACGGTTTCTGGTCTCATCCTCGTGCAGCACCTACGGTTCGGCGGGCGACGCACTGGTGACTGAGGAAGCGGAGTTCAACCCCGTTACTCCGTATGGCCGCTCGAAGGTGCTCGTAGACCGCGATGTGGCGCTGTTGGCAGATGATGATTTCAGTCCGAGCTTCTTGCGAAACGCGACCGCTTATGGCTTCTCGCCCCGATTGCGGCTGGACCTGGTGCTGAACGACCTGGTTGCCACAGCCTGCACGATCGGAAAAATCCTCATGCTCAGCGACGGCACTCCGTGGCGGCCGCTGGTACATGTCGAAGATATCTGCCGCGCATTTCTGGCCGTGCTCGAAGCGCGTCGCGACGCGGTTCATAACCAGGCCTTCAATGTCGGTTCATCGAGCGAAAACTACCGCATCAGCGAGCTGGCCGAAATCGTGCAGCAAACCGTACCTGGCTGCAGTATCGAATATGCCGCTGGCGCCGGGCCCGATAAACGATGCTACCGCGTCGATTGCAGCAAATTAGGCAAGCATCTCCCCGACTTCCAATTACGATGGAACGCACGGCTCGGGGCGCAACAGCTCTACGAAGCCTATCAGCGACATGGTTTGCAGGCGGACGATTTGGCCGGACCGCGATTTCATCGTCTTCGCACGTTGAATCGATTGCGCGACAGCGGCCGACTAAAGGGCGATTTGCGTTGGCGCGAGCTGCCTACCGCGACGCCTGCTCGCGCGTCAGTCCTGGCCACGTGAGGCCGAACATGAACTTTCAACCGACAGAAATCTCCGGCGCTTGGGTCGTCGAGATCGAACCAATCGAGGATGAACGCGGATTTTTCGCGCGCGCCTGGTGCCAGCGAGAATTCGCCGAGCACGGCGCGGTCTCGTCGTTTGTGCAGGCCAATCTGGCGTCGACCAGGTTGCGAGGCGCCTTGCGCGGATTGCACTTTCAAGCGCCGCCGCATGCCGAGGCCAAGTTCGTACGTTGCATTCGTGGAGCGGCGTTCGTAGTCGCCGTCGATCTTCGGCCCGATTCGGCGAGCTATTTGCGCTGGACGGCCGCTGAGTTGTCGGCCGACAACCGCCGCGCGCTTTATGTGCCGCCCGGTTGCGCTCAAGGTTATCAAACGCTGCTCGATGACACGGAAATGTTCTATCAGATGTCGCAGTATTACGTCCCGGGCATGGCTCGCGGCGTGCGCTACGACGATCCGGCGTTTCAGGTCGAGTGGCCCCTGTCGCCCACGGTGATTTCCGCTGCTGACCTGAACTGGCCTCCCTATTCGGCTCACGAATTAGCGGCGGCGGGAAAGCAATCGTGACGACTACGATTCACAGCGCGCGAAGCGACCAGCCAGCGCCGGCGCTCGATGATCCGGGCGCCGCGATGCATGCGCTGGTCGCTGAGCTGTTTCCCCTTTGCCGTAGCATCACCGGTCCCGGCCTGCGCGAGACGTTGGCGGTCTTGCAGCGTTATCTGCCGCTGGAGATTACGCACGTGCCCACCGGAACGCCGGCTTACGACTGGCAGGTCCCGCGCGAGTGGCAGATCCGCGACGCCTATGTCAAAGACGGCAGCGGCCGTCGAGTCATCGATTTTCAGCAGTCGAACTTGCACGTGGTCAACTATAGCGCTCCGGTGCAGGCGCAGATGAGCTGGCGCGAGCTGAAATCGCATTTATTCACTTCCGCCGAGCATCCCGAGTGGGTTCCCTATCGCACCTCGTACTATCGCGAAACATGGGGCTTCTGCCTCAGCCAGCGACAATGGGACTTGCTTGATCGCTTGGGCGACGACGCCGAATACGAAGTCTGCATCGACTCTAAACTGGTCGGTGGCGTATTGTCGTATGGCGAAGTTTTCTTGCCAGGCGAGACGGACGAAGAGGTTTTGTTCTCGTGTCACATCTGTCATCCTTCGCTGGCCAACGACAATCTATCGGGCGTTGCCGTGGCGACGCACTTGGCTCGGTATGTGGTCAGGCTTCCGCGGCGCTACTCCTATCGCTTTTTGTTCATCCCCGCCACCATTGGCGCCCTTGTCTGGCTGAGCAGAAACGAAGACCGCGTCGCAAAAATTGGACATGGGCTCGTGCTGACGCTGCTTGGCGATCCCGGCTGCTCAACCTACAAGAAAAGCCGCCGCGGCGCTGCGACGATCGATCGGGCCGTCGAGCACGTGCTCAAGCACTCCGGCCAGAATTACCGGCTGCTCGATTTCGAGCCGTATGGCTACGACGAACGGCAATTCTGTTCCCCCGGCTTTAACTTACCCGTCGGCTGCCTCATGCGCACGCCATTTGGCCGCTATCCGGAGTACCATACGTCGGCCGACGACCTCGATCTCGTTCGTCCGGAGTTCCTCGCCGATTCGCTTAGCAAGTGCCAGGCGATCGTGGACGTGCTCGAACACGATCGAGTCTACGTCAATCAGAACCCAAAGGGCGAACCGCAACTCGGGCGCCGGGGGCTGTATCGCGCCCTCGGCGGCGACTTGGATCGCGCCGGCACGGAGCAAGCGCTGTTATGGGTGTTGAACCTGACAGACGGCGAACACTCGCTGCTCGATGTCGCTGAACGTTCGGATTTGCCGTTCGCAACGGTTCGCAGGGCGGCAGACCTGCTCATCGAACATTCGTTGCTTCGCGAACGCGGCGCCTTGCCGGCGGACGCGAACAGATAGGCCTGATTCAGAAACCATAACGTTGTGAGAGGGAAATGACGCCGGCCGTTATGACCAAGAACTTGAAAGAAGAACGCTGCCAATCGGAGCGATCGGCGGAGACGGCCGCCGAGCCCGCTGCAAGCCGACGCCATTGTCGGTTCTGCGAGGCGCCGCTTGTCCATACTTTCGTCGATCTAGGCATGTCTCCGTTGTGCGAAAGCTACTTGGACAGCAAGCAAGTCGACGCGATGGAGCCGTTCTATCCTTTGCACGCCTATGTGTGCGATCGCTGCTGGCTGGTCCAATTGCCGCAATACGTGAGTGCGGCGGACATTTTCAGCGAATACGCGTATTTCTCTTCCTATTCCGATTCCTGGCTGCAACATGCCAGTCGTTACGTGGAGGATATGATCGCGCGGTTTGCGCTCGATGAGCGAAGCCAGGTGATCGAGATCGCCAGCAACGACGGCTACCTGCTGCAATACTTCGTTGCTCGCAACATTCCTGTGCTCGGCGTCGAGCCCGCCGCCAATGTGGCGCGGGCCGCTGAAGCCAAGAGAGTGCCGACCATCGTCAAGTTCTTCGGTCTCAACACGGCCGAGGATCTGGCGGCTGGCGGCGCTCGTCCCAACCTGCTTGTTTCCAACAATGTGCTGGCGCATGTGCCCGATCTCAACGACTTCGTCGCCGGGGCGGCGAGATTGCTGGCGCCGCAGGGAGTCTGGACGGCCGAGTTTCCTCACCTGCTCCGGCTGATGGAAGGCAATCAGTTCGACACGTTGTACCACGAGCATTTTTGCTACTTTTCGTTGATGACTGTGGGAGCCGTGCTGGCCGCTCATGGCTTGAGCATTTTTGACGTGCAAGAGTTGCCGACTCACGGCGGCTCGCTGCGGATCTACGCGCAGCATGCCGAACATGGCGCTCGGCCGATCGAATCGCGAGTGGAGCAATTGCTTGAGCACGAATGCAAGGCCGGTCTGACGCGCCTCGACGGCTATCGGCAGTTCGCCGCGCAGGTCGAAGAGACGAAACGCCGTCTGCTCGAGTTTCTGATCGAGGCCAAACGCGCCGGGCGCCGCATTGCCGGTTACGGAGCGCCCGGCAAAGGCAACACGCTGTTGAATTACTGCGGAATTCGCACGGACTTCATCGATTACGTCGTCGATCGCAATCCCTACAAGCACGGCAAGTTCCTGCCGGGCACGCATATCCCGATCTTTGCTCCACAGCAGATTGCCGAAACGCGGCCTGACTACGTGCTGATTCTGCCTTGGAATCTGCAAGACGAGATCATGGAACAACTGGCATACATCCGGGAGTGGGGCGCCAAGTTCGTCATTCCAATTCCCACGCTGAAAGTGTGCGAATGACCAGGGAAGCGATGAACGAGGATCGAGCAACCGAAAGGGTGACGTTATGAAGGTCGTCTTATTCTGCGGCGGATACGGCATGCGCCTGCGCGAGTACTCCGAAGCCGTTCCCAAGCCGATGGTCAACATCGGCTATCGCCCGATCTTGTGGCACGTCATGAAGTATTACGCTCACTTCGGGCACAAGGACTTCATCCTTTGTCTCGGCTGGAAAGGGGACGTTATCAAGGATTACTTCCTGCGCTACAACGAGTGCGTTTCCAACGACTTTGTGCTTTCCGAAGGCGGGCGGCAAGTAGATTTGCTCAGCAGCGACATTCACGACTGGACCATCACGTTCGTCGACACGGGTACCGCTTCCAGCATTGGCCAGCGATTGATGGCGGTCGAGCCGCATCTGGCAGGAGAAGAAACCTTCTTGGCCAATTACAGCGACGGGCTGAGCGATCTGTCGCTGCCTCAAATGATGGACTTTTATTACGAGCAACAAGCGCTGGCGGCATTTGTGGCGGTGCGGCCCAACCAGAGCTTCCACACCGTGACGCTGGATGGCGACGGCGCGGTGGAAAAGATCGAGGCGATCGGACAGGCCGACGTCTGGATGAACGGCGGCTACTTCGTGCTGAATCGGGAAATCTTCAACTATATGCGCGACGGCGAGGAGCTGGTTGTCGAGCCATTCCAGCGGTTGATCGACGAGCGCCGTCTGGCAGCGTTCAAATACGAAGGATTCTGGAGCTGCATGGACACCTTCAAGGAAAAGCAGCACCTCGACGATATGTACGCCCGCGGCGACGCACATTGGGAGGTTTGGAAGCAACCCGGCGCGGCCGCTTCCACCGAGCCCGTGTTGCCCTTGCGGCGCGCTTCCATGCGGATGAGAGCCGCGAAGTGACGAGATCGCCATGATCCAGGTACGACCCGAAACGTTGCGCACCGTGCTTTGCCTGGGGGCCCACGCCGACGACATCGAGATCGGTTGCGGCGGCGCCCTGCTGAACTGGCTGGGCGACGCCCATGCAATTGACGTCTACTGGGTCGTGTTCGGCGCCGAAGGCGAGCGGGCGGACGAAGCGCACCAAAGCGCTGAGCGGTTCCTGCGCGGCGCGCGAGGTAAGACGATCGTGATCAAAGGCTGGCGCGACAGCTATTTTCCTTTCGCCGGCAAGGAGATTAAAGACTACTTCGCTCAGCTCCGCGAGCAGGTCTCGCCTGACGTGATTTTTACGCATCGGCGTGAAGACGCCCATCAAGACCACCGCCTGCTGGCCGAACTCACCTGGTGCGCCTTCCGCGATCATTTAATTTTCGAGTACGAGATTCCCAAATACGAAGGGGACCTAGGCCATCCGAATGTTTACGTTCCGCTCAGCGAAGCGACTTGTCGCCGCAAGGTGGAACTGCTGATGGAAGGCTTTCCGACGCAACGATCCAAGCCGTGGTTCAGCGAGGACCTGTTTTGGGGGCTAATGCGGTTGCGCGGCGCCGAGTGCAATTCGCCCGGACGTTTTGCAGAAGGGCTGTATTGCCGCAAGCTGTGCCTCGGCTAGCCCGTGCCGCAGATTCCGGTCATGACGGTTGTCGGCGGAAATGGGATGAAAAAAGGGGTTTTTTGTGGCGTGTCTCGGACTGTTCGGACCAAGATCGGGTAATTACTCTGTTTCTACGGGGCGACGGACGCCCGCTTGAATCGACCACGAAGTGCGTGGCGCCAGGGACCGGTTTGCACGCCAAGTTGCTCTGGCTGGCCGCTCGTCGGCCGGCAAGGAAAGAATCGGAACTATGCCCTGGCGTTCGCTAAAATCTCCTCGCTTTTCTCGTCCTAGCGCTGTTCGTCCACGCCGCAATCTGGCGATTTGCAAGGTCGAACCGCTAGAAAAGCGCGAGATGTTGTCTACAAACATCACGAATTATCACGTCGACCAGTCGAGCACGGGACAGAACCTGAGCGAGACGATCCTTACGCCCTCGAACGTGAATTCGTCACAATTCGGCAAGCTGGCGACGGTGCCGCTAGACGGCCAGGTCTATGCGCAGCCGCTGTATGTGGCCAATGTGCCGATTTCGACCGGCGCCGTACAAGGATCCCACAACGTCGTCTTCGCAGCGACTGAGCACGACGGCCTGTACGCCATCGACGCGCAGAGCGGCAACGTTCTGTGGCGCGACAGCTTCATCAACCCGGCGGCTGGCATTACGACCATCCCCAGCGGCGATGTCTTCTCCGAGGATATCTCGCCCGAATACGGCATTACGGGAACGCCGGTGATCGATCCGAACACGAACACGCTGTATGTCGTGGCGAATACGAAAGAGGTGCGCGGCGACGGGGTGCATTACGTCTACCGCATCCATGCCATCGACATCACCAACGGGGCGGAGAAAGCGGGCGGCCCCGCGACGATCGGCGATACGCTGGTCAACGGCGCCGCATATACCTTCATCAGCGGTCCCACGGTTGCCGGCAACGGCCACGGCAGCGTGACTGGGACGCTCACGTTCAACGCCTTGTGGGAGCTGCAGCGCGCCGGTTTGACGTTGGCCAATGGCACAGTCTACGTCGCCTTTGGATCGCACAGCGACCTGGGGACGGGGCACGGCTGGATCATGGGCTTCAATCCTCAAAGCCTGGCGATGACGGCGGCGTTCAATACCACTCCCAACGGAGACTTGGGCACGGTCTGGCAATCGGGCAATTCGATCACCGTCGACGATCAAGGTAATCTATATGTCACCACCGGCAATGGCTCGTTCGACACGACCTTGGATCAGAACGGATTTCCGATCAATCACGACTACGGGCAGTCGGTGGTCAAATTGGCCGTTGATCCCAACAGCAGCGCCGGCAATCAAAATCCGAACGGCTGGGGTTTGAAAGTCGTCGATTACTTCACGCCGTTCAACCAGCAGGCGCTAGACGATCAGAATCTCGACCTCTCCGGAGGCGTGATGCTGCTTTCCGATCAGGACGGCAGCGCCCAGCATCCGCACCTGTTGGTTGCCGCAGGCAAGCAAGGCCGCGTCTATCTGATCGATCGCGACAACATGGGCAAGTTCGATCCGAACGCCGATCACGTCGTGCAAGAAGTCGATCACCTAATCGGCAATTCATTCGACACGCCGGCACATCTGAACGACAACATTTACTATGCCGGCGCGGGGGACACATTGCGCGGCATTATAATCAGCAATGGCGTGCTATCCACTTCCTACTGGTCGCAATCGGAAGACAGTTTCGGGTTCCCAGGCGCTACGCCCGCCATCTCTTCCGACGGCGGGGTGAACGGCATCGTGTGGGCCATCGATCGCGGCAGCAGCCAACTGCGGGCCTATAACGCCGGCGGGCTCGACGATGAGATTTATAACAGCGACCAGGCCGGCTCGCGCGACAAGCTCGGCACGGCGAATAAATTTACCGTGCCGACCATTGCCGACGGCCAGGTGTTTGTCGGCACGGCCAACAGCCTGGCGATCTACGGCTTGCTCGATGGTTCGCAGGCCCCGGGGTCGATTTCGGGCGCCGGCTTATCGCTCAACGGCAATGCCTATTCGGAACTGTCCGGCGCGGCGGTGGCAAAGTTCACCAGCACCGGCGGCGCCTCGGCAACCGATTTCAACGCCATCATTGCTTGGGGCGATAGCACGACGAGCCCTGGCGCGGTGTCGCAATCGGGCGGCGGCTTTGTCGTGACTGGCACGCATACATATCAATCGTCGGGCGTCTACGCGATTGTCGTCAGCGTTTCCGGCAACCGCGCCACCGCCGACATTTCGGCCAGCGCGACGATCCAGCAAGGACTCATGTCCGACGGCAGCCGCGGCACGTCGAACGATCAATGGATCAACGCGATATTCCATGATGTGCTGGGCCGCCCAGCGGACCAGCAAGGTTTCATCGCGTTCAATTTCATGTTGGATCATGGCGTTTCTCGCTACGATGCCAGCCGGCTCATCACGCATAGCGCCGAATACTACGCCAATCTGGTGCAGGGCTACTACCGTCAATATCTCGGGCGCGACGCCGATTCAGCCGGCCTGTTGCATTGGGTCGTGGCCATGCAACAAGGATTGACCGACGAGCGATTGGAGTCTGAGTTCATCGGTTCGCAGGAGTTTTACGTCCACAGCGGCGGCACCGATCGGAGCTGGGTCGATGGCCTATATATCCATCTGTTGGGCCGCCTGGCGGACGGCTTCGGCGAAAACGCCTGGATTCAGGTGCTCGCCTCCGGCGCTTCACGCTCGCAGGTGGCGCTCGGCTTTGCCGCCAGCGCCGAACGCGAATCGCAACGGGTGCAAGACGATTACTTCCGCTTCCTGGGGCGCTCGGCGAGCGCGGGTGACATCAATAATTGGGTGGGCGGCTTCAAGTTCGGCCTGACGAATGAAGACATCATCACCGGATTCGTGGCTTCCGGCGAATACTACTCGCGCAAGACCGCCAGCTTCTAAGCCGCATTCATGATCGGCGCGACAAGCGTGCGGTACGCGACTTGCTTCAGAAACGTCATGATCTGAAGTTGGCGCTAACAAGGCCTGCCAGTCGACGCAAACTGCCAAACAGCGAACGCTAGCTGCGGTTTCTCGGGGGCAAGGCAAAACGGCGGAACATTGGCATTGTAAGAATTGCTTCTGCCGTACAAGATGTGCCCGACATCGGATCGAGCGTCACAATTTCTGCAGATTGCCTACCCGCCGTCGATTTGAGGAATGAGCCCTGCGGCTCTCAGCCCCGGAAGGAGCCGGGGATAGTCGACGAACGGCGATCTCGCGGCGGTATGTAACGGCGACAAGGAGGTTGCCTGAGGGAACCGCGCTTTGCGCTCCTGTCTACACAGGAGACGTTGCTGCGGCGCCGCCAAGGCGCTTCTTCTTGCTCGCCAGCGATTGACCCACGCTGTGCGCCGACACGCAACCGGCGCACAAGCCTTGCGAGCCACCCAAGGAGGGAACCTATGGTCTCGTTGCAAGCGGCAATTTTAGCCCTGGCCATGACGGGCACGGGTGAGACCGTGCTGCTCGATTTCTATGCCGATTGGTGCGGCCCTTGCCGCCAGATGGACAGCACCGTCAGCGCTCTAAAGCAGCGCGGTTATCCGGTGCGCAAAGTAAACGTCGACCAGGAGAAGGCGCTTGCTTCGCAATTCAAAGTCAGCGGCATTCCCTGCTTTGTGCTGGTCGTAAACGGTCGCGAAGCGGGCCGGCTCGAAGGAGTTCGTCCGGCAGGCGATCTGGAGCGACTTTTCCAAGCCGCGGGCGCCGCAGCGGAACAAACGAAGCGAGCTTCGGCGCGAGGTCAATCGCCCGATCCTGCGCCGAGTCGCATGCCATTTCCTAGCACGGAAAGCGGCGGACCTTTGGCCAGCGAAACACTCGGCGCCGCTGCTCCCGCGAACAGCATCGATCCGTTCGCCCTGCCGAATGCCGGCACTGCTCCGAGTAGCGCCGCAGTGGTTGCATTGCCCGATCCCCAAGCACAAACCGGCGCCGGGGCCGACGCCGTCACTCGACGCCTATTGGCGGCGAGCGTGCGGCTTAAGATCGACGATGGCGGCAGCCACTCCGTCGGTTCCGGAACGATCATCGACGCCCGCGCCGGCGAAGCCTTGGTGCTGACTTGCGCTCACGTATTTCGCGATTCTGAAGGCAAGGGGCCGATTACCATTGATCTATTTGGCCCTGGAGCGCCGCAAGGCATTCCCGGCAAGCTGGTCAGCTACGATCTCAACAGCGACGTCGGCCTCGTCAGCTTTCGCCCTGGCGTTTCCGTCGTTGCGGCGCGGATCGCCCCGCAAACCTACAGCGTGCGTCCCGATCAGGCGGTGATGAATATTGGCTGCAATCATGGCGAGAACCCGACGGCGCGGCTAAGCCGGGTGACTGCGATCGATAAGTTCCTCGGGCCGCCGAATCTGGTGGTGGCCGGCCAACCGGTGCAAGGTCGTAGCGGCGGCGGACTGTTTACGACCGAAGGGCTATTGATTGGCGTATGCAATGCGGCCGATCCCTCGGAAGACGAAGGGCTGTATGCGGCTCTGGCGCCGATCCATGGCGAGTTGGAGCGGATGGGCCTCGACGATATGTGCCTGGAAGTCGCCGATCCGGCCACCGGCAACGCTTCGCTCGCGTCAGTAGAACCGCCAGCGATGCCTGACCAAATGCCGGGACCCGCGAAAGACCGTTCCACAGCGGGCTGGATGCCGACCAGCGACGCCGCACTAGGCGCCACGACGCAAAATCCAACCGCCCAGAACCCCGCGAGTCAGTCTGGCGCCGCGGTCCTAGGTCCTGAAGAAGCCGCAGCGTTGGCAGAAATCCGGCGTCGCAATTCAGGGGCCGAGGTGATCTGCATCGTGCGGCCATTGACGGATCCGCGAGCGAAGAGCGAAATCATCGTGCTCGATCGGGCTTCGCCCGAGTTTCTCCAGCAGCTCACGTCCGAGCAGCGCACCCAGAACAGCCGCTACCTGACAAGCGAGCGGCAGCGGAAGCGTTGAAGCATGCCGCCGAGGCGGCAACTCGCCGTCGCCAGCATGAAGCGTTCGACGACCAAGCCAATCGATGCTTGAAATAAAGCGAGCCGCGGGCGAATCCCGCGGCTCGTGGTCTTTCAGGCTCTCGCAGCCGTGCGTCTTGCGGCTCAAGCAGGCTCGTCACACGGCGCCCCATGCGAGCGAGCTATTTGCCCGCTTTCTTCTTTTTTTTGGGCGCCGATTTCTTGGCCTTAGTCGCAGTCGCCGGCTTCGACGCCGTCTTGGTTCCAGACTTCTTGCCGAAGACGTTATCCCAATTCTTCGAGAATTCCGGGCTAGGGCCGGAGCGGACAATCGGTCCAGACATAATGCAAGCAACTCCTTCGTTCAACGACGGGCAGACACGGTTGGAAACGGCCTTATTTTAAGCCTCGGCGGTGCGGCTACAAGAGCCGGCGCAGCGGGTCGTGGCGGCAGATGCAAGAAATCGCCCGCCAGGCGCGCAGTCGACCCTTGCCGCGATTATACTAGGCAAAGTTTGACGGCCGTCTGGCGGGGCGAAGGCGGCGCCTGTCAAACTCGCATTCATTGATTCACAATCCCCCCTCGGGGGAAAAACGGTTCTCAAAGCCAGGTCTTACACCAGCGATCTTAGGGAGAGCTGCCATGTCCGTGCTGATTGCCGCTTCGCTGCCTCAACGATTCTTTGCCAAGTTCGCCGCGATCGTTTTGCTGGCGTTCTCGTTCGCGGCCTTGCCGCTTTCGGCGACCGCCGCCGATGCGCCGCCACTGGCGACCTATACCAACTGGGTCACCGGCCTGGCCTTTTCGCCCGATGGCGCCACGTTGGCCAGCGTTGGAGGTCAGAGCCTCTTGTATCGACCAGGCGACGTTAAGCTCTGGGACGTCGCCAGCGGCCAACTCAAAGCCACGCTTGCCGGACATGGCACGATTGTGTGGGCAGTTGCCTATTCACCCAACGGCCAGATGCTCGCCACCGCCGGATACGATGGCACGCTCAAAGTTTGG
Organism: Pirellulales bacterium; assembly: GCA_025924495.1. The sequence goes on from JAICIG010000042.1 coordinate 23,630, forward strand.
GACGTCGCCGGCGCCAAGGAAGTTGCTTCATTGCCGGCACATAAACATTGGATCACTGCGCTCGCCTTCTCGCCCGATGGGCAAACGCTGGCGACCGCCAGCGAAGATGCGACCGTCAAACTATGGAACTTCGCCGCCATGCCGCCCGCCGAGAAACTCACGCTCAAGGGGCATACCGGCGGCGTGACCAGCGTCGTCTATTCGGCCGACGGCCAAGCGATCGCAACCGGCAGTGGCGATAAGACGGCGATGCTCTGGAACCCGGCCGATGGCATGATGACCAAGAAACTTGAAGGTCACACCGACGCAGTTTCCGCCGTGGCCTTCGTTCTCGATGGCAAAACTCTGGCCACTGGCAGTTACGATCGTACAGTGAAACTGTGGAACACGGCCGAAGGGAAAGAGATCGGGGCGATGTCGGGACACCATAATTGGATCGTCTCCATTCGCCCAACGCCCGACGGCAAGACACTGGCCACCGCCAGCCATGATCGCACGGTTAAACTCTGGAATCTTGAAACGCGACAGGAAACGTACACGCTTGGGGGGTATAAAAGTACGCTCTGGGCGGTGGCTTTTTCTCCCAACGGTCAGCTTTTGGCGACCGGCAGCCATAGCGATTCGCTGAGGCTGTGGAAGCCGGTAACCGCTTGGGCTGAAGTCTTTCCGGCGCCAGCCGCCGCGGCCGCACCTCCGACGCCTGCCGCTGCCAATCCCCCTGCGGCGCCAGCACCCGCGGCCGCAAAATAGTACAATTGCGCGGGCGAATCCGGGACTTTCGGGCTGTGTAGGCTCAAACGACGCCAACCGCGCTAGCGATCGATCTTCGCTGAGCCCTGCGCCGCGGACCTTTTCGGCCTTGCTGCGCAGGGTTTCGCCCGGGTACTATCCCGCGGCTTGCCTGGCGGCGAACTCATTCGGCTCGGACTGGATAAGCCTCAGGTTCGCATTAGACCAATTGCATTGGCTCGAGGCAGCCAGGAGAAGTTAAACGTGGCACGATCATTCTCGCGAGTCGCAGGTCGGCTGCAGCGTATCGTCGCTCCCCTTGTCTGGCTGGCGATTCTCGGCATTTATGCCGCTCCTCGTGCGGCGGCCGAAATGCCCGCAGCACGTGAAGGCGCGTCGAGTGCTTCCGTTGCTAGCGCCTCTCTTGCCTCAGCGTCACAGTTAGCCGCCCAAGCGACGATCTATCGCGATTCGTATGGCGTGCCGCATATCGACGCCAAGACCGATGAAGCCGCCGTGTTTGCATTCGCTTATGTTCAGGCGGAAGATTTCTTCTGGCAGGTCGAGGATACCTATCTGCTCAGCCTCGGGCGCTATGCCGAGGCGCATGGCCCCCAAGGCATCAACTCCGATCTGCTCAATCGCGCCTTTGAAATTGTGCCGCACTCGAAAGCCGATTTCGAACGCCTCGATCCGGAAATGAAATCGCTCTGCGAAGCTTTCGTCGCGGGTTTGAACTATTATCTGGCGACGAATCCGCAAACCAAGCCCAGATTGATCACCGAGTTTGAGCCGTGGTACGTGCTGGCCTGCGGTCGGCAACTGATGCTCGAGCTGACCTATCGTTACACGCGGTTGCACAGCAACTACATGCCGCGCGTCAACCCGATCATCGCGGCGGCGACCGGCTCCAATGCCTGGGCTATTGCACCGTCTCGCACGCAGTCGGGCAAGGCGATGTTGTTCGCCAATCCCCATCAGCCCTGGTTCGGCTTTGGCCAGATGTACGAAGTTCACATGCGCAGCGGAGAAGGCTGGAACTTCTCGGGCGCCACGTTCTTCGGCAGCCCGATGCCAACGATGGGCCACAACGAGCGCATCGGCTGGAGCTTTACGACGAACGAACCCGACGTCGCCGACGTCTGGGTCGAGAAATTCGATGATCCCAAAAACCCGCTGAACTACCGCTATGGCGATGGGTATCGCACGGCGGTCGAATGGCAGGAAGTGATCAAGGTCAAGTCGCACGGCGGCGTCAAAGAGAAGCAATACACCTTCCGCAAAACGCACCACGGGCCGATCGTCAAGAAAGAAGACGAGCAGCATCAGTTGGCCGTGCGCATCGGGCGGCTGGAGGAGGCGCTGTTGCTGAAGCAGATGGAGCGGTTGGTGCGGGCGCGCGATCTGAACGATTTCAAGGCGGGCATGGCGGGCTTGAACTTTCCGATCATGAACGCCGTCTATGCCGACTGCGAAGGAAATATTTTCTTCCTATATAATGGCGCCGTTCCCCGCCGCGATCCGCAGTTCGATTGGAGCAAACCGGTCGACGGCAGCGATCCGCGCACCGAATGGCAGGGCTATCATACGATCGACGAACTGCCGCAACTGCTCAATCCCAAAGCCGGTTACGTGCAGAATTGCAATTCGTCCCCCTTCACGACGACCCACGACGAGAACCCGGAGATCGGCAAGTTTCCGTCGTACATGGCGGAAGACAAATTCGACGACAAGCGCCGCGCCAAGATCTCACGCAAGCTGTTGACCGAAATGCACGACGTGAGCTTCGACGAGCTGCAAGTTGCGGCTTACGATACGACGCTCTACTGGCCGCTGACCGAACTGCCCGAATACGCCAAGGCCTTCGAAACGCTCAAAGAGAGCGATCCAGGGCTGGCGGCTCAGGTGCAGCCGTACCTGGAGCACTTGCTCGATTGGGATTGCCGGGTGACGCACGCTTCGACGCAGGCGACCTTGTGCGTGGCCTGGTATGAG
>JAICIG010000043.1 GCA_025924495.1 Pirellulales bacterium
CAACGTCAACTCAGTCCCTTCGACGACCGACACCGCTCGCACATCTTGTATCAGCCGCTCTTCCAAGCCTGTGTAGCTTGGATACTTGAGCTTCGCATCGGCGCGCTCCAACTTCGGATACTCGAAAACCGTTACCCGGTAGCTGGCGCTGCTATTTGCGCCAAGATCGACATGGTACTCCAGCGGCGCATCGACCATCGCGATCCGGCCGCCAAACACCGGATCGGCCAGGCTTTTCGCCAGCGGCAAACGCACGGGTTCGCTCCCCGCCGACTGGTAGATCAGCGCCGCCTCAGCGGGCTGCGGGCCTTGAAAGCGCGCCAAGACCAGCAGGCTCGTGCCGCGTTCCACCTCGGCATTGCCCGGCTCGACCGTGAAGGAAAGCTTCTCGCTCTCGGCGATCGCATCGCCGCGACCACCGCTGCTCATTGCAGCGCGCCGCGACGCATCTTGCCGCGCTAGCGCTACCATCACGGCGCCCAGAAGAACAAATGTTGACAGGCTCAATAGCTGGGCCAGCGCCAGTCGACGTGTCGGCACGACTTGCTGCCAGGCGTGCCGATCGGCGTGGCCGATCGCCTGACGAATGACGCGATCTTGCAAGAACCCATACCGGCCGCCCGTCAGCTCGGGTCGCTGTTCGATGGCCGTCAACAAGCAGGACTTCAACTCGGGGAACTCCGCCTCCACCTGCTCGGCGACCCAGTGTGGATCGCGGCCGGCCGCTGTAGCGCGCCAGGCGCCGACAATCGCCGAGGCCGTTGCGACGAGCATCACCAGCCCGAGCGGCCTGCTCGGCAGTAAACCACTTCGCGCACCGAGCAGCAAGAGAACAAGCCCAAACGCCGCCGCCAATAGCCAGGCGCAGGCCAGACTTTGCCACAAGCGAAGTTGCCGAAATCGATTCGCCGCCGGAGCCAACCGCCGCGAGAGACGTGGTTCGATCATGCGAGAGCCTCGGTCGTTTGCCGGATACGCCGCGCCGTCCAGCCGGCGAGCCAGGTTTCGAAAATCAACACGGCGACAGCGGCTACGATCAGCCACCGCCAGATTTTCTGCCGGTTCTCCAATTCTCTGTCACGCTGCTGGCGCTGTTCGAGTCTGCGCTCGGAACGCGACACGGACTTAGCCAGCCGTACCCCCAGTTGTTCGAGTTGCGCCACTTCGAGCGGCGCCGTGTTGCTCTCGGCGGCGTCGAGATTAACCGCGAAAGGCAAGCCGGCATCGCCAGAGCGCACGCGGTAAATTCCCGGCTGATCGGTTTGATCGAAGTTCTCAGTCGTTGCAGCGAACTCAATGCGCTCGTCCTGTGGATTGATGACCACGATCGGCTGCAAGCTTGCTTGCTGCGGTAAAGAGATCGTCTGACCAACCGTGGCGCTGGCGAGGGAGTCCTGCCTGCCACAGGCCAGGTCAAGGATTTCCTGCATCAGAGGAACGAACTTCGTCGACAACGCTAACTGGCTGTCGGAGGGTTGCCAGCCGCTGGCGAACAAGAGCGCACGGCCGGCGCCAATCGTTCGCTCGATGATCGCCGGCTCGTGATTGTCAAACCACGCGATCACGCGCGTGCCCGCGCCAGGCGGAATGGTTAAGCTGCGGCGTTTCCAGAAATGAATCTTGGTGAAATCGCTGTATCGCGGGCTGGCGAATGGTGCAAATAGCGGATGGGTGAAGTCAATCTCGCCGAACAACTGGTACTCGCCAGATTCGGTCTCATCGCCGACTACAAGGCCCTCGAAAAGAAACGCCAGCGACTCGGCCATCGGCCGATCCTTGAGCACAACCAGCAGCATGCCGCCCGAACTCACATAACTTTCGAGGGCTTCGCGCGTCGGCTCCGGCACGGCTTCAGCAAGCACTGTCAGCTTCGGCGGCTTTTCGCCCGGCAACGACAACGGCTCTCCGACGCGCGACGCGCGAAGGTCGACTTTTCTCAGCGGCATGCCGGAGATCGCTCGCTCGAAATAATAGCGAGGCCCTTGCGGATCATCAGCTTGTTCGGCGCCCAGATATGCGATTGCGACTTCTTGCTGTCTCGGCGCCACAACGTAATGCACATTATCGAACTCGGCCGCGTCGCCTCGCAGCACAATCCGATCAGCCATCGGCGCCGACTTCGGTCGCGGCAATCGCACCACCCGACTTTGCCCTGGCGGTACGTAAATGGGAACCATCGTATCGTCTGTCGCCGACTTGTCGCTCGTCGTCCAATGCACGTAGAACTCTTCCCCGACCGAGTCCGAAGCATTGGCCACGCGGACTCGCGGCTCCGCCGACTCCGACTCAGTTTCGTCGGCTAGCAAGTGCACCGAAGCATTCGTCGGTTGCTCGATGGCAAGAGCATGCACGACGACTGGCACGCGCTGCGGCCAGGAGAATGCTTGCAGGGCGTCGGTACGGCTGCCTTGTTGTAAATCGCTAATGAGCACCAGATGCGGCTCCGCGATTGCTGCTTCATCATTGCTCGGAGCATCCAATTCGTTCGCAACAGCCGCCAGGGCCGCACCCAGATCGGTCGATCGCCACGAGGGCTTCAGTTGCGCTAATTCACGACGCACCAGGTCCATCTTTGCGGCCGGGGCATTGGAAGAGGCCGCGAAATCCACAACCGTTTGCAACCGGTCGTTGAACGCGAACAGCGCCACATCATCCGTCGGCCCAAGATCGTCCAGCACATCGCCCGCTTGCGCGACGGCTCGTTTCCAGAGATCGCCGCGCTGCATGCTTGCGCTCGTGTCCAATAGAATTGCGACGCGCCGTCGCGGCAGATCGGCGAGCGGCAACAAGGCCGACTCGCGTAAAAACGGCCGGGCAAACGCCAGGGCCAGCAAACACAAGGCGGCCGCCCGCAACAATAACAGCAGCAAGTGATCGAGCCGGCTGCGTCGCGTCACGCGCGGCGGCGATGGCGTCAGGAACATCAGCGAGCTGAATGTTTGCTTGCCGCGTGGCGTGCGGCGGATCAAGTGAAACAACAGCGGCAATGAAACCGCGGCCAGCCCTGCCAGGTAGACGGCGCTCAACAGGCCCATCAGCCGCCTCCCTGCTTACCGCCGCGCCGGGCCTGTCGCTGCCGACGGGCCGTTTGCCGCCCGCGGCGCATCCGCGCGTTGAGAAAGTCGAACAGCGCCAGTTCCAGCGGCCGATCGGTCGGCAGCAGATATTCGTCGATCCCTAACCGGCTGCACGCGCGCGAGATGGCGGATGAGTGCTCGGCAAAGCGTTCCAAGTACCTACGTCGCGCCGCCTGTGGATCGACGTACAACTCTCGTCCCGACTCCAGATCCTCAAATAGCACGGCTTCTTCGAAGCTGAAATTGATCTCGGCCGGATCCAGCACTCGCATCACGGCGGCCTCGTGCCCGCGCGAACGCAGGTAGCCCAGTTGCGTTTCGAGCGATTCGATCGGAGCAAGCAAGTCGGAAATCAGCACAATCAAGCCCCGCTTCGCCGCGGTCTTCGCAATTTGCTCCAGCGGCGGGCCCAGATCAGTGGCTGTGCCGGCCAGCGAACGTTCCAGGCCGAGCATGACGCGATGCAGGTGACCGGGACGAAACCTCGCGGGCAGGAATTCCTGAATGCCTTCGTCGAACGTCACCAGTCCCACAGCATCGCGCTGCAGGGAAAGAAAATAGGCGAACGTCGCGGCCGCAGTTTTGGCATACTCCGCTTTGCTGTAGCCGAGCGATCCGAAGCCCATCGAGCGGCTTAGATCAACGAGCAAGTAACAACGCAGGTTCGTTTCCTCTTCAAACCGCTTGATGTAGTAGCGGTCGCTACGAGCGAACAACCGCCAATCAAGATAGCGCAGATCGTCTCCGTCGCTATATTGGCGGTATTCACTGAACTCGACCGAGAAACCGTGATAGGGGCTGCGGTGCAATCCGCTCAGAAAGCCTTCGACGACGCTTTTGGCGCGCAGCTCCAGGTTTTCAATGCGCATCAGCGCCGCGGGATCGATGAACGAGGCGCTCTGCGACTCGGCGTTCCGCGCGGGACGCGTTTCCGACAAGCGTCGCAGTTGGGAACCGCTCGTGCGCATCAATCCCCCGGAGCCTTAACCGCCTGCAAGAGCCGATCGACGACCTGATCGACGGACACTCCTTCGGCTTCGGCGCGGTAGCCGATGAGGATGCGGTGCCTGAGCGTGGCATGCACGAGGGCCCGAATGTCGTCGGCAACGACGTGCGGACGCCCTTCGAACAAAGCCCGGACCTTGGCGCCGAGCACCATGAACTGCGCCGCACGCAACCCCGCGCCCCAACTGACCCAGTTGTTGATGAAGTCGGGTGTTCCTGGCTGACCGGGACGGCTGGCCGACGCCAGCCGCACCGCGTATCGCACCAAATCTTCCGCGACCGGCACTTTGCGCACCACCTCGTGAAAGCGCCGAACGTCTTCGCCCGTAAATAGCGGCTCGATCGGCTCCGGGCGGCGCGAGGTAGTTTGCTTGACGACCGCCACCTCGTCGTCTTCGGGCAAGTAATCGATCTCCACGTTGAACATGAACCGGTCGAGCTGCGCCTCGGGCAGCGGATACGTGCCCTCCATCTCGATCGGGTTTTGGGTGGCCAGCACGAAGAACGGCTCTTCGAACGTGTAGCGCACGCCCCCAATCGTGACCTGGTGTTCCTGCATGGCCTCCAACAGCGCCGCTTGCGTTTTCGGCGGCGTGCGATTGATCTCGTCCGCCAGGATCACGTTGGCGAAGATCGGCCCTTTCACGAATTGCATGCGGCGCTGCCCCTCGGGCGTCTGCTCGAGGATTTCAGTCCCGGTGATGTCGGCGGGCATCAAGTCGGGCGTGAACTGAATGCGCTGGAACTTGAGATGGAATATCTGGGCGATCGAGCGCACCAGCAAGGTCTTAGCCAAACCGGGCGCCCCGGTGATCAGGCAGTGCCCGCCGGCAAACAGACTGATCAAGAGCTGCTCGATCACCTCTTTCTGACCGACGATTGCCTTCGAAAGTTCCGCTTCAATTCGCCGGCGGCTGGCATAAATCTGTTCGACCGTTTGTTGTTCAGCCTGGTACGCGTCGATATCGGTTGCCAAAACAGTCGCTCCACGTGTCAATGAGTCATCGCGTACGTCACAATATTGATGCCTAGCGGATAGGCCCATTTTTCCGACATTTCGCGAAAGTAGTCCGGGTCTTCCCCTTCGCGCTCCCAGCCATCGCCCAGGTCGGTGTTGTGGCAGATGATCGCCATCATTCGCCCCTTGTCATCGAACAGCGCGCGATAGTGCGGCTCTTGCGCGTCCGGGCGCTCAGTCATCTGGCCACTCAGCCAATGGTGAATGCTTGGTATTTGAGGCTTCCGCTTCAAATCGTAGACGCAGTGGAAGATTTCATGCTCGAGCGGCAACTCGACCGGCTCGCGATCGGGAAAGACGCGCTTGATCTGCGAGTAGAACTGATTCCACTCGAACTCGCCCCAAAAGTCGTCCACCATCAGAAAGCCGCCGTTGAGCAAATAGCGCCGCAGCCCCGTCACTTCAGGTTCGGTGAGCAACATACTGCCCGGCTCAATAATATAGATGAACGGATAATCGAAAATCTCCTCGTCCGTCAGCTTGAGGATTTTGCCGTCGGGATCGACCTCGAGCGATGTCAGTTCGTGCAGGCGATAAGAGAAGTTGAGATCGCTGTCGGGATAATCGGTTTGCCACCGCCCCCATCCTCCCCAGCCGCCGCCGTCGGAGGAATACTCAACCCGCACGAAGGTAAACACGTCGTTCTTCAACGCGGCATCATTATCCCAGTCGGGAACGCCTCTGCGATCGCCCATCTCCGGCGGAAACCGGCGTCCTCGGAAACGTCCCCGCTGCGCCACGGCGACCGCTGCTAACATGCCGGTCAGCAGCACAATAACGATAAGCAAGGCGAAACGGCGTTTCACGGCTTCATCTCCGCGGGCTCTGCAGATTCAACGGATCTGAAGAGTCGCTTGCTTGAGGCGGCGACGGGTCCGGCTTCTTCTCCGGGGTTAGCTCCGCCTTCTTTTCCTCGGCGCCCGCTTTCGCAGCAGGAGACGATATGGCCTCGGCCGACGGCTCCGACTCTGGCTTCGATTCGTTCTCGTCGATCTGACGAACAATTGCAAGCAATTCCCGCTGTGCCGCGCGGTAACGAGGCGCCTCTTCGAGCGCCTCGAGCACATGACGCTTGGCGTCGCTCAGATCCCCTTGCCGCCGCAAGTGCGTCGCAAGTTGGTAATGCAAATCAGCTGGGTCAATTGGATCGAGATGCAGCAGGGCCCGATACGATTCTATAGCGAGGCCGCCGTCGGCAGTTTTTTCTGCAGCCGTCGCAAGTTGCCGATAAGGCGCTTTCTTGAGCGGATTCACCGCCAGCAAGCGATTTCCATACTTAATCGCTGCCGGCCAATCATTGGCCAGCGAAGCAAGTTCCACCAACCGCGAGAAAGCCTCGACATCGTCGGCCGAGATAGCCCCAAGTTTTTCAAGGACAGATCGTTCCTCGTTTTGCTCGCCAAGCTCGCGATGGATCTTGGCCAGCATGCTGTAGACATTTTCGCCGCCGGCGGAATCAGGATACAGCTCCAGCATGGTCACCAGCGGCGCCTTCGCTGCAGCCCATTGCTTGTCGGAGATCCGTTGCCTGGCAAGCCGGGCCAGCGCTCGATAGTTTTGCGGATGCTTTTCGACCCATGCCGCCAGTTCGACCGCACTCGCGGTTGGAGGCAAGTCGGGCTCCGACCAATCAGCCTTGGGCGCCATCGCGTTGGCCCTCTGCCGAGCAAATTCAGCAAACTCTTGATCCAGCGCCTCCAGCGAACCAGCGTACCGCGCCAGCGAGTCGTTGATCGGCATGCCCACGCCCAGATCGACGAGAATCCGCTTCAAGGTTTCAAGGCCGTATTTCTCTACCAGATGTTCGACGACGAGCGACGACTCATAATAGGCGAATTGCAAATGGCGCGGCGATTTCGGATGCAGGAAAGCGCCGCTCAACTCGCTTACCGGCGTCAATTCGTCGCCGAGCATCATTTCGCGGTAGTGCGGATTGATCGACTGTCCCCAAGTGGGGTCAGCTTGCCGTTCCTCGTAGACCGAGATTCCTTCGCTCAGCCAGCGCGGCATTTTGTTGTGCGTCTTGTGGAGCGTGACCACATGACAGAACTCGTGCCAGAGCGTCGCCTCCCAATTCGACGGATTCTCGCCTTGCGACGCGGGACTGTTCGCCGTGATCACGCGACCAAAGCAGACGCCGAGAAAGCCGGCGCCGCCCGGCAAGCCAAACGTGCGAATAGCAAAATCCTGCTGGCGCGGAAATAACTCCACGACTACCGGCTCGTCGATCTTCACGTCGTACTTCGGACACAGCGTTTGCCGCGCGCGACGCAGTAAGTCGAGCACGCGCCGCCCATAGATGGCCGCTTCTCTCTCGTCCATGCGGAGCACAAAGCCATCGCTTTCAAGCGTGCGGAACTTCCGCAGACAATCCTGCAGCGCGACCAGATTGTGCGCCACGACGTTGTAGCCATCCCGCTGGTTGACCTCTTCGGCCAGCGGCCAGCCTTCCTGCTCGTCGCCCAGGCGCAGCAGATCCTGAGCCAGTTGGATTTTGGCGGGCAGATAAGCGGAATCAAGCTGGAGCGCCTGCCGCTGGTAGGCAGCGCCTTCGGCAAAGCGATACTTCTGCGACAACTTCTTGCCGATCAACCAGTCGACCTGCGGATTCGTAGGATACCACTTCAACGCCGCCCGATGGCGCCTGGCGGCTTCTACTGCGTCATTATTGAAATGGGCCAGCAGCGCACGATAGGCCCACAACAGCGGATGCTCGGGGTTCACCTGCGCAACACGATCGAGCGCTTCCGCGGCATCTTGATAGCGTTCGGCGTCGATGTGGTCATCGACTAGATACAACAAACTGTCGATGTGACTTGGGTTGGCGGACAGTGCGGCCGTCAAGGCGGCTTTGGCTTTATCCGAATCGCTGGGAGCGAGAGCGCGGGCCAAACCGAGCTGTGCGTCGGCATCTTTGGGATCGAGCTTCACTGCCTGCTGATAGGCCTCAGCCGCCAAGGCAAAGTCGTTTTTCTCCAGCGCCAATTCCCCACTGGCCAAGTACGCGCCCGCATAGTCCGGTTGCTGCTTTTTGATCTCGTCGTAGATCACGTCGAGAACTTTTTTGGGATCGATCCCCTGCTCAAGAAAGAAATGCCCCAGCAGCACTCGATTCGCCGCATCGCGATATTGCCACGACGACCGCTGCACGAGCGCCCCTATCTCTTCGATCAGCTTTTTCGCGCGTTCGGACTGATTGTTGTAGCGGCACGCTTCGCGACCCAGCCAGCGCAACTGCAAGCTGGCGGGAAAGCGCGGCAGCGCGGCGTCGAGCGTTTTCAAGGCCTCCGGATAGCGCCCCAGCGCCAGTTCCGCTTTTAACTTATAGAGCTGCCAGTTCTCGCTGATTTCGCCGGCGGCAAGGCCTTTCGCCGCCAGATCGGCGCACTCGGCATATTTGCCGCCGCGGAACAGTCGATCGACTTCGGCAAGATCGGCGGCGTAGGCGGGGAAAGAAACGCTCAAGCCGAGCATCCCTACCACCGCCAATGCCATCGGGAGATGCAGGCCGTCAAATGGCATCGCACGCCATGCGGCGAAAGCGTTCGCGAGATTTGCAGTCTTGCCGGTAAGAGCGGCCACGGGCCATCTCCCTGCTGCGACGGATACCTTACCCATGCCCGTCTTGCCAGCGATTCGTGGGGAATGAAGCTCATTGCCGCCGCAAATCACTTTCATTCTATCGCAGAAGGAAAGCGCGCCCAACTGTTCTTCGAGAATGCAGTCTTCATTCTCCTACGCAGTACAGAAAACGATTGGAACGCAGCAGCAGATGCTTGCCGCTCACGACCGGACTGGCATTGAAACCGCTGTCGTCGCCAAACTCATTATGAGCCAACACCTGGAACTTCGGCTCGGCGGCGAGCACGTAGGCGCCGCTGAAACGGCTGACGGCATAAATGCGGCCATCGGCGATGATGGGCGAGGCATAGAACTGAGCCGAACCAGGCAAGCGCTCCTTAAAGACCACTTCGCCGGTATCCGCCTTGATGCAGGCGGCGACGCCGCGGTCGCTGACGCAGTACAAATAGCCAGCATGATAGACGGGCGAGGTAACGTAAGAACCGGCGCTGGCGCGCCAAAGTTCATGCGTTTTGGAAACGTCGCCCTTGCCTCCCGCGCGAATGGCCATGGCGCTGTTCGAGCGGCCGCTGACTTCATAGACCACGTCGTCGTGCGCAACGAGGCTGCTGCATTGGGCAGGCGTCGAGAGGGATTCGGCGAACCACAGAAGTTTGCCCGTGGCCGGGTCGAGGCCCCAAATCTCCTCAGGAACGGCGATCGCCAGTTCCTGCTTGCCTCGGCCGTCGTCAACCAGTACTGGAGTTCCCCACGAGCCATTGATGCCGTCGGCCGCGGCCTTCCATACTTCTTTGCCCGTTTTACCGTCGAGCGCCACAAGCGCCTGGCTTTCGGCCCCGGCATTGAAAATCACCAGGCCATCATAAACGAGCGGACTGGCCGCCGAGCCCCAGCCCATTGGCGCTGAGCCATTGCCCAAATCGGCCTGCCAGAGTTGATTGCCCTCCAAGTCATACGCCAAGGCGCCTGACTTACCGTAGAAGACATAGACGCGCTCGCCATCGCAGACCGGCGTGCTGGAGGCATAGCCATGGTCGATCAAAAAGCCTTCGGCAGGATCTTCCGGCAGCCGCGCTTTCACCGCCTGCTGCCAGATGATCTTGCCGCTGGTGCGATCGAGGCACACGAGCACTCGCTGCAGGTCCTCGGGCTTGCCAATCGACTCCCTGCTGACCCCGTAACCGGTGTAGCAGGTTAACAGAATTCGGCTGCCCACGGTGATCGGACTGGAAGCGCCGGCGCCCGGCAGCTCGGTCTTCCAAACTAAGCCGTGGTCCGGCCCCCACTCCACGGGCAGCCCCTGCACTTCTGATGTCGCGGCGCCGTTGGGCCCCCGAAAGCGCGGCCAATCGGCGCCCATCAACAGCAGCGCGGCGCATCCAACGAAGAAACAAAACGAAAGAACCTGCCGACGCGAATCCAGCCGCGTTGCCATGCAGAACAACTCCCGAGAAGCGAGGTGATGAAAAAATGGGAAACAGCACTGGCCGGCACGCGCCGGCATTCCATATGCCGGCGCGCTACGGTACGGCAAGGCTCGTCATCAATCGGAGCTTACATCGGCGGCCGCTGACGTCCGGTGCTCTCGCGCGGTTGACCGCCGCGGCCTCCTCGACCGCCGCCCGGGCCGCCAAAGCCTTGACGCAATGCCGCCACGTCGAACGGCTTGCCTTTCAGCTCATCGAGTTGCTTGCGCTGCGCTTCACTCAGCACAGCCAATAGCTTGGCGTCTCGCGCTTCGTTGGCCTTGCGCATTTGTTCCATCCGCGCCTGGAAGTCGACGTCGCCCCCTTCTTGTCCGCCCTGTCCAAATCCGCGCCGCATGCTCTGGGCAGACTCATCCATGATCTTGGCGATATCCTGCTTCTGTTCATCCGAGAGCTTGAGCGTCTTGGCGATTTCGTCGTTTCGCAATGCCATGGCGCCCGCCGCCTGGACCGAGATCTGCTTGAGCCGCTTAGTTTGATCGGGCTTGAGCAGCTCGGTCAGTTTCCCTTGGTATTTCTCGTTGACTTTTGCCTGCGCGTCTCCCATTTCTTTCATCTTCTTTTCGCGCTCAGCGTCTGGCAGGTCACGAAGCGCGCCAAAGTCAATGCCAAGCTTCTCCATTGCTTCACGCTGATCCTCCCCGTAGGACGCGAGCAGCTTCTCCGCATTCTCCTTCTGCTCATCCGATAGCTCCAGATCCTTCTGTACCTCGGGATTGCGAAGTAGGAATAACTGATTCTGCCCGCCGCCTCCGAAACCTCCGCCGAACATGCCAGCCCCTCCGCGCCCGCCGCCGAAACGGCCGCCGCCACGGCGCCCTTCCCGGTCGCCCTGCTGCGCAAGGCTGTGGCTGGCGCACGAAACGCCGACCACGATAGCCAGAAATCCAATGAACAATGACGATGATCGAGACATGAGCCCGGCTCCTGATAACAAGATGTGACAATCCCACGCTAGCCAAGATGTGGCAGGAGCCGGGACGGGGGTTACATTTGCGCACGGGTGCTCCCCTCGGAAGGCGGGAATTCCGCACCGTTCGAGTGCTAGATGCTCGAAACCGGTCAGCGGTCGGCCCGCGTCACCAGAACAATGCCGACCGCCACCGCCAGCCCGCCACAGATCAGCTCCATCGTCATGGCGTCGCCGCGCAGTCCAATGCCGAAAGCAATGCCGCATAGCGGCTGGGCGAAGCCGAACACTGCCACCTGGCTCGCACGGTGGTGACGCAAAAGGGCCGTCCAGATCAGGAAGCAGAGCCAGGCGATGACGACCCCCTGATAAAATAAGCCCCACACGACCGCGGGACTGAACCGCCATGGCGTTTCGCCTTCCAACGCCAGACTAGTGGCGAAGAACAGCGCCGTGGCCAGCAGGTTGCTCCAGAACAAAAGCTTGGAGACCTCGACCACCGCCAACGCTTGTTTGCTCATCACGGTATTCAGGCCGATGAGTGCACTGCTGGCCAGAATGATAGCGTCTCCGAAAAAGCTCGCACGGTCGGCATCGGTGGTCGCTGCCGATTGGGCAGACCCTCCCACAACCGCCAACAGTCCCGCAAACGCTACCAGCAAACCGAACAGCTTTCCGGCTGAAACACGGTCGCCGTGCAAGAGAAAGTGAGCCACTAGCGCCACAAACACCGGATAAGAGCCGATCAGCACCGAACCGTGTGCGCTATTGGTGTGATCCATGCCGAAGTGAAACGAGCCGATCTGAAGGAACAAGAGAACGCCTACCGGCCACACGGCGAGCCATTGGCGGCGGGCAAGCGCCAAAGAAATCCCTTGCCAGCGGATCGTTACGGCGAGCAGCGCCGTAGCGATGGCAAACCGACAGCCCGCGGTGGCAAACGGCGGAATTCCTTCCTGGGTGTACCGCACGGCGACAGCCAAACCGCCCCACATGACGGCGCAGAGGACGGCCAAAGACGCCGCGGACAGGGTGATCGGCTTTAACTCGGTTTCTATCGGCGCCAAGGACTGGTCCTTAATCTTCGAGACTTCCGCGGTTTCTTCCCCGCGATTCCTTGGCGACCGAACGCCATAATTCGATGGCGGAAAGACCGCTATTGCCATTATGATGGGAGCGATCAAGCGAATCTTTGTTCGCCCCCATTGGGATCGATCGAATGATCGGCCGGAGACGCTCTCGATGAGCATGAACCAGCCGGCTCGATCAGCGATTGCCCAATGCCTAAAGTCGCCCGCCGAGCAACAGCCTAACGTCTCACCAGCCTACCTTTTCGGCTAACCAAGATGAAGTCGAAATGCACGCCTGCAGCGCGCCCGGTCATTCGTATCGCCTGGATTGCCGCGGTTTTGCTGGCGAACGGCGTCGCAGCCCAAGCGCGAGCAGAAGACAATGGGGAGCTGGAATTCTTCGAGAGGCGGATCCGTCCCGTGTTGGTCGAGCACTGCTACGAGTGCCACAACAGCCGCGACAAGGCCGAAGGCGGCCTGGCCGTCGACCACCGCGCCGGATTGCTTGAAGGAGGCGATTCAGGCGAGGCCATCCTACCGGGCAAACCCGCGGAAAGCCTGCTGATTCAGGCCGTCCGGCATCAGACGTCCGAATTGCGGATGCCCAAAGGCGGGCCGAAGCTGCCTGACGCGGTCATTGCCGATTTGGCCAGGTGGGTCGAGCGCGGCGCCGCCGATCCGCGCGATGCACCCCCGTCGGCGGAAGAACTCAAAGCAGAGATCTCCTGGGAAGCAGTTCGCCAGCGGAGAAAGCGATGGTGGAGCTTCCAACCAATCGGCAAGCCCGCGCCGCCCGATGCAAGCGCCGGTTGGTCGGAACATCCGGTGGATCGGTTTTTGGCTGAACGCTGGCAAACTGCGTCTGTTATGCCAGGTGAGTTGGCCGACCGTCGGACGCTGTTGCGACGCGCTACCTTTGCACTAACCGGCCTGCCGCCAATGCCTGGCGAAATTGAGAAGTTCTTGTCCGATGCATCTCCGCTAGCCTATGAAGGCTTGCTCGACCGGCTGCTGGCCTCGCCGCGCTTTGGCGAGCATTGGGCTCGACACTGGATGGATTGGGTCCGCTATGCCGAATCGCACGGAAGCGAGGGGGACCCGGTCATCCCACATGCCTGGCGTTATCGCGACTATTTGATCCGCGCACTGAATGTCGACATTCCGTACGACCAGCTCGTGCGCGAACACCTGGCGGGCGACCTGCTCGCCCAGCCGCGCATCGATGCTGATTTGCAGATTAACGAATCGGCGCTTGGCACGGCCCATTACCGCATGGTGCAGCACGGCTACGCGCCGACCGACGCGCTCGATGAACAGGTGGCTTTCACCGATAACCAGATCGACGTGATCAGCAAGGCGTTTTTGGGTCTCACCATTTCGTGCGCTCGCTGCCATAACCACAAGTTCGATGCGATCAGCCAACAGGACTTTTACGCCTGGTATGGCATCATGACCAGTTGCCGACCGGCCCTGATCACGGTCGATATGCCCAAGCGTTTGCAGCTCCATCGCAATGAACTGCAGACGTTAAAGCAACGCATCAAATCACAATTGGCCGATGCTTGGCTCGGCGCGCTCGACAGCCTGCCGGGCCGATTGCTGACCCCATCGCCGGCAACGAATGCCGTTACCGATGAAGCGGCCAAAGATTCCAAACACCCATTGCATGCCTGGGCGGCGTTGCGTAACGAACAGGGCCCTGCCCTGGCTGCGCATTGGCAGCAGCTCGACAAAGCGTGGTCTGAGTCGAAGGCGCGCAGCGAAGCGCAAGCTTCGCCTAAATACCCGCTACGCTGGAATCTGACGGGCGAGGATTATGCCGCGTGGTTCAAGCACGGCAATGGTCTGGCCGACCGACCGTCGCGCGCCGGCGAGTTTCATATTTTGCCTGCGGGAGATCAGCTTGTTTCCAACATCTATCCGGCAGGCGTTTATTCGCACTTGCTCTCCAACAAGCACAACGGCGTGCTCTCATCACCGCGTTTCAAGATTGAGACCGACAACATCTCGGTTCGGGTAGCCGGCGGCCAAGGAGCGCGGATCCGCCTGGTCGTAAGGAATTACCCGCGCGTGCCGGGGCTGCTCTACGAGTCATATTCGCCAAACAGCGAAGCGCTGGGCTGGCATCACTGGAGCAGCAAGTACTGGAAAGGGGAATGGGCCCATCTCGAGATTGCTACGGCCGAGGATCTGCCGGTCGAGGTCCGGCCCAACGAAGGCCGCTCCTGGTTTGGCATTGCTGAAGTCGTTGGACATGACCAAGAGCCGCCCGTCGATTTGGGAGCACCGCTGCCGGCGGTCTCCAAGGATGCTGCGCCTGACTCCCCTGCCCTGCTGGCGCAGGCTTATACTGACGCCGCCAAAACCTGCCTCGAAGCCTGGAAGCAAGACGCACTCTCGGATCTGCAGGCCGAATTCCTCGGCTCGTTGGTCCGCGCCGGCCTGTTGCCGAACTCGCTCGACAGCCTGCCCGAGTTGGCGCCGCTGGCGGCCGAGTATCGCAAGTTGGAAGCTGAAGTCCCCGTTCCCACGCGTGCGCCCGGCGTTCTGGAAGGGACCGCATTCGACCAGCCGCTGTTTGTGCGCGGCAACCATAAGGAACCAAGCGAACCGGTCGCGCGACGATTCCTCGAAGCATTCGACGCCACGCCTTACCGCGTGCACGACAGCGGACGCCTGAAATTGGCCAATGACATCGCCAGCACGAAGAATCCTCTCTTCGCCCGGGTGATCGTCAATCGCCTCTGGCATCACCTCTTCGGCCGGGGCTTGGTTTCGACGACCGACAACTTCGGCCACCTGGGCGAACCGCCGAGTCATCCCGAGCTGCTGGACTATTTGGCAAGCCGCTTCGTCGACGAGGGCTGGTCGATCAAGAAGATGATTCGCCATCTGATGACCGCTAAGGCGTATCAGCTCAGCAGTCCGTCAGAATCGCCGATGCCGGACGTACCACTGTTTGCCGGCTTCGGTATCCGCCGCTTAGAAGCCGAAGCTTTGCGCGACTCGATCCTGGCCGTTGCCGGCGAACTCGATGAAAGCCGATTTGGGCCAAGCGTCGACGGGCGCAGCCGCCGGCGGAGCGTCTATGTGCGCGTGCAGCGTAATGCGCTCGATCCGTTTCTGGCCGCATTTGATGCTCCCGAGCCTCATACGACGCGCGGCAGTCGCGACCGAACCAATGTCCCCGCGCAGTCGCTCGCCTTGCTCAACGATCCTTGGGTGCTCGACCAGGCGCGGCGTTGGGCCATGAAGATTTCGGCCGACAAATCGCTGCGCGATGATACGGAGCGAATCGGGCGAATGTTTCAGACGGCGTTCGGTCGGCCCGTTCGTTCAGACGAGCTGGAACAATGCCGTCAGTTTCTCGAGATGCAAGACCGGAAGCGTCACGATACCGCAGAGCAAGCGCGTGCGATCCAAGCGGAAATCGCGTCCCGCCGACAACAACTCTCACGGCTGTTAGACCCAGTGCGAGCGCGGCTCCTCGCGGACCGTCCGCCACAGCTGAGCCCACACGAAGCGCCAAAGCCGCTGGCGCGGTGGGATTTCGACGACGACCTGCGTGATGCGCTGGGCGACCTGCACTTGGCGGCGCGCGGCAATGCCAAGCTCGAGGCGGGCGCGCTCCTGCTCGACGGCGTCAGCCACGTCGAAACATCCCCGCTTCCGCGCGCGCTCGCGGAGAAAACGTTGACGGCCTGGGTGATTCTCGATGATCTCGCGCAACAGGGCGGCGGCGTGATGAGCGTCGAAACAATCGGCGGCCAGGTATTCGATGCCATCGTATTTGGCGAGCAGAATCCGCGGCAGTGGTTAGCCGGCAGCGATTTCTTTCGCCGCACCCAACCATTCAACGGACGTGAAGAAGACAACGCATCGGAGCAGGCGGTCAGTTTGGCGCTCGTGTACGATGCAGACGGCATGATCCGCTGCTACCGCGATGGCGAACTCTACGGCAAACCGTACCGCTCGTCCGGCTTGATGGCTTTTCCCGCAGGCGGCAGCCATGTGGTGTTCGGCATGCGGCACTCGCCGGCTGGCGGCAATAAGATGCTCAAGGGGCGGATCCTGCAAGCGCAGCTATACGACCGCGCCTTGAGCGCGGAAGAAATCTCTGCCGTGGCTCTGACCGCGCCGGGTTACGTTTCCGACGCCCAAGTGCTGGCCGCTTTTACCAACGAGCAGCGCAGCGAGCACGCTCGCCTTGCCAAGGAAGTCGCCGAGTTCGAGCAACGGTTGCAATCGTTTGAACCGCTCGACCAGTGGCGACCGGATCCAATTCGGGGCTGGCAAGACCTCGCCCATGCGCTCTTCAATTTCAAAGAATTCATTTACGTTCCCTGATTCTCGCAGCGGGAACCGTCGCCATGAAGAATCTCGCCGCCCAACCTGACATCTTCACAGGGCCCGCCTGTTCGCGGCGTCAGATGCTCGAGCGCTGCTCGAGCGGCTTCGGCTTGCTGGCGCTTGCCGGATTACTCTCGGACCGCGCTTATGGCGCCGCGCAGTTGCCCGCGGGCGGTTCGGGAGCCAAACCGCCCCATTTCGCGCCCAAGGCCAAGAACGTGATCTTCTGCTATATGTCGGGCGGAGTTTCGCACGTCGATTCGTTCGATCCGAAGCCGCGACTCGAGCGCGACCACGGCAAGCCAATACCAATGCCGATCGAGCGTACGCAGTTCAATAACAACGGCGCGCTGATGGCCAGCCCCTGGAAGTTCGGCCCCTACGGCGAGAGCGGCATTCCGGTGAGCGAGCTCTTTCCGCACATCGGCTCCTGCGCCGACGAGATGGCCGTGATTCGCTCGATGACCGCTAAGTTCAGCGAACACGCGCAAGGCAACTTTTTCATGCACACGGGCTTCCCCTTCATGGGCAACCCCAGCGCCGGCGCCTGGGTGACCTATGGGCTAGGGAGCGAGAATCAGAATCTGCCGGGCTTCGTCGTGTTGCGCAGCGGCGATTCGGTCGTGCCACATGGCGGCGTCGGCTTATTTAGCAACGGCTTTCTGCCGGCGACGCACCAGGCATCGCTCATGTCGGTCGATGCGCCCGAGCCGGTCCGCAATATCAAGCCGCGCGAGCCGATCGCACTACAGCGACAACGGCTCGATTTCATCGCCAACATGGACCGCCGCTTTCTCGCCGAGGGCCATAACAACAGCGCGGTCGAATCGGCGATTCTCAATTATGAAACTGCCTACCGCATGCAAGCCGCTACGCCGGAACTCGTCGACCTCAGCGGCGAAACGGAAGCGACGAAGCAAATGTATGGCCTCGACGCGGCCGAGCCGAAACAGGCGGCCTACGCGCGGCAGTGCCTTTTGGCTCGCCGCCTGGTCGAGCGCGGCGTGCGGTTCGTCGAATTAACCTGTCTGGCTTACAACATCGGCGGCGGCAATGGCGCCAACCCGTGGGATCAGCACGGCGACTTGAAGAACGGCCACGAGAAAATGGCGCGACAGGTCGATCAACCGATCGCCGCGTTAATCAAGGATTTACGAGCGCGCGGCCTGCTCGACGAGACGCTCATCATTTGGGCCGGAGAGTTCGGCCGCACGCCCTTTTCGCAAGGGAGCAACGGCCGTGATCACGATCCGTTCGGCTTCAGCGTCTTTCTGGCGGGCGGCGGCATCAAAGGCGGAACGATCTACGGCGCCACCGACGAATTCGGCTATCGCGCCGTCGACAAGGCCTGCACCATCTACGATCTCTGGGCCACCGTGCTCAACCAACTTGGCATCAATCACCTCGACCTCACCTACCGTTTCGGCGGCCGCGATCTGCGGTTGACGGATGTGTACGGGAATGTGTTGACAGAGATCCTTGGTTAATGCCAACCTGCCGGACAGACAGGATTAGGAATGTCTGCTCGCCAGACTGCTACAGTTCCCACCCCTTGCGGTAAGCACGGCGGATAAACTCGTCGGCTTTGGCACAGTTCACGGCCTTCAGCGCGGCGGCGTCCCACTGGAGCTTTTCGCCTGTGCGATAGGCCACGTTGCCGAGTAAGACGGCCTCGGTCAAAGCGCCGGAATAGTCGAAGTTGCAAGTAGTCGGGCTGCCGGTCTTGCAAGCCTTGATCCACTCGGCGTGATGTCCGATGGAATTGGGAATCGTGGGCGCGGGCGGCTTGAAATCCTTGAACTCGGCTTCAGGGTACAGCTTATAGCTGCCGTAGTCGGCGCGCAGCATGCCCCGGTCGCCGACGAACAGGTTTCCGCCGCCGCCCGTTTCAACGCCTTGAATCTTAGGCGGAATCTTGTCGCCGTCGTACCAGGTGAGCTTGAGCGGAGGAGCGTCGCCGCGCGAAGGAAATTCATAATGGACGATCAGGCCCAGCGGACAAGTTTCGGGGTGCACCGGCGGACCTTCTGCGGCAACGGTAAGCGGCGCACGAAGTTCCAAGGCCCAGAAGGGCAGATCCATGTGGTGGCAAGCCATGTCGGCCAGGTTGCCGCCGCCGAAATCCCACCACTTCCGCCAGTTGGCGGGCAGATACGTGGGATGATAGGGCCGCTCGGGCGCCGGCCCCAACCACAGGTCCCAGTGTAAGTAAGCAGGCACGGGCGGCATATCTTTCGGTCGGTCGCCGCCTCCCCACGATCGTCCTGCCCACGTATGTGCTTCGCGCACCGGTCCGATGGCGCCGGAGCGGATGACCTCAACCACGCGGCGGTAATTATCAGTGGCGTGGATCTGCGTTCCCATCTGCGTGGCCTTCTTCGTCTCGGCGGCCGTTTTGGCGACCAGACGCGCCTCGTACACGTTGTGCGTCAGCGGCTTTTCGCAGTACACGTGTTTGCCCGCTCGCAGCGCCATCACAGTCGCCGGCGCGTGAATGTGGTCTGGCGTGCAGACCGCCACGGCATCGAGACCGGGATGTTCGAGCAGCTTGCGAAAGTCGTTGATCTTCGCCGCCTGCGGCAAGTCTTTCGCAACGTCGGCCAGATAGCGATCATCAATGTCGCAGAGGGCAATGATGTTTTCGCCACGCAAGTTGCCGAGGCTGAATCGCGCCTGGTTGTTGACGCCGATCATGCCAATATTCAGCTTTTCATTCGGCGACTTGCTTTCGGCCGCCGCGCTCGAAGTGAAATATCCGCTCGCCGCTAAGGTTGCTCCGGCCAGCGCCGTTTGCTGGAAAAACTCGCGGCGATTATGTCGATGAGCCATGGATGATTCTCCGAATGTCATTTGCTTTCCCTGGAAAATTCGACACGCCGCAAACGGCCGCCGAGGCGGTCGCGCGTTGCGGAGCGGCATTACTTGGGCCGAATCTTGATGTTCTTCCAACGGCATTTCGCGCCAGCCGGCCAGCTCGTGCCGCCATGCACTTGCACGGCAATGCTGCCCTGGGGGCCGAGCGTGTCGGCGACCTTTTGCTTGTCGTAATTAGCGCCCGAGTAGCTCTGGCCGTCAAATTCGCTGACTTTCTCGCCGTTGATCCACGTCGCGATTTTCGGCGGCTGCCCGACGCACAATACGCGGGCCGTGTTCCAGTCGCCGATCTTCCACGCCTTCACCCACGCCTCGCCCGAAATGCTGTAGGCGGGAGGCAGCTTGGTTTCATCAGGCTTCGTCGTCAGACGAACCAGTTGTTTCTTATCATCGTAGATGCCGAAAATAGAAAAGGGACGGTTGTTGAAGCCGCCAGTCCCTTCTCCGTAAATGTGTCCTACGTTGCCGGCTTCGTGGTAATCGACCATCATCTGAAAACACTGCCCTTTGTCGTTGGCTCGGACGAAAAGGCCACTATCGCAACCCCAGTCGGGTTTCATATCGACGAGCAGCTCGAAATCGCCGAATTTGCGATCGGTGAGCAGAATGCCGCCGTTGCCGCTGCCCGGCGGGTCCTGCTCACCGGCGATCGCGCCGTCTTCGACCGTCCAGCGACCGCCCGTGCCATGGCCGATGCGTTCGGGATTCTTATGCCAGCCGGCCAGCGACTTGCCGTCAAACAACGAGATCCAACCTTCGCCGTCCGGCTTATCTGCTGCCAAAACTAGGGCGGAGCACGCCAGAAGCACCATGAGGCTCGCGGGAATAATCTTGCGCAACAAGTGCCGGAAAATGGTCGAAAGATGCGTCTGCATGACAACCGCTCTCATCATGGGATATAGAAATAAAGTCGTCGGGTAGGAATCAATCGCTGCTTGCGATGTGGGGCCTAGCATAGCGCAGCGGCGTCCGCGCTACAAATAAAATGGCTCAGCCGATGCGGAATGGCGGCTCGAGTTCAACGGCCGCCCAGAGCGTGCATCCCGGTTTTCGAAATTTTTCTTGTAAGTTCTTGCCATTTCTTGTATTCTTGGCCATGGGCACAACCCATCTTGATTCACTGCAATGCCTTGCCGATGAGAGCCCCTGCTTTGCATCATGTGCTTCGCTGGTCGCTGCTGACGGCAATTGCTTGCCTGCTGCACGGCTACTGGAGCTCTGACGTGCAGGCGAGTTGCGGCGACTACGTCTGGATTGCAGGCCATCAAGGGCATTTGATGGGCATATCTCGTGACGGGGCCCGAGGACCAGAAGCGGCTCCAATGGACTCGGATCACGAACGCGCGCCGTGCCAAGGGCCAAACTGCTCGCGGCGATCGGCCCCGGTTCCTGCGCAGCCGGTCGCCGGTTCATCCGCCCCTCGCCATGACTTAGGTTGGTCGGCGCTCGCGGTTCTTTTCAAACAACCGCTGTCAAGCCGGTTGGCGCCGGCGCCTGTCGCTTCGCGGGCCGTTCTGCTGCGCGGCAAGATCTTTCGCCCGCCTCGGGTCGCGCCGGTCACCGTCGGTTGATCCGCAGCGCGGGAAATACGTAGCAGACGACAGTCGCTCCCAGCTTGATCCAAGTATGATGCCGCCGGTGCGGCCCTACTCTCGATCATCAGTTTCTGTTGTCGTTGGCTCGTTCTCCCAGCTCGCCCTCGGCGTCCTACGTTGATCGGGGCACGCCAGGTTGCGAGCCGAGCCGCGTGATTGAGGGCTTCGCGCTGCCATCCGCCCCGACGCGTTTGATCGGCAACAGTTTGCGCTCGCGCCGGGCGATTATGTAAAACGTACGGCGCAGCGCCCGGCGTCCTATCCGTGCATCATCTTCTTCTTCATTCATCGAGTCGAGATTTATCCATGAATCGCCACCGCAACGCTTTCACGCTCGTGGAATTGCTGGTTGTGATCGCCATCATCGGCATCCTCATCGCTTTATTGCTGCCAGCCGTCCAGGCGGCGCGCGAAAGCGCTCGCCGCACGCAATGCATCAACAACCTGAAGCAAATCCTGCTTGGCCTGCAGGGGTATCACGACATTCACAAGGTGCTTCCTTTCGGCAAAGGCCCCAGCTACGCCGGCGCACCAGTTTATGCGCGCTGGTCGCAGCACGCCATGATCCTGCCGTTTATCGAACAGGTGAACTTGTACAGCAGCATCAATTTTGATTTCCCGCCAGAAACTCCCGGCATGGGCGGCGGTGGGCCGTTCATGCCCGCCTATGCAAATCCCGGCGGAATTAATTCCATTGCCTGCCGCACGCTGGTGCCGACATTCCTTTGCCCATCTGATCGCGGTCCATCCGACCCGACCTGGCCGGGCGTCAACAACTACACGGCAAATCAAGGGAGTTGGCTTTGCGACCGTAACGACACGCCGCCACCAGCCGGCTCGGTTGCGCCCAATGAGCTGCAGACCGGCATTATGTACTTTCTCAGCGCCGTGAGATTCGCTGATGTTCAAGACGGCTTGAGCAATACTGCCTTCTTCAGCGAAAAGCGGCGCGGCCCCGGCAATCCGGAGCCGGCGACTGACATGTTTATCATACCGCCGCAAACTTCGCTCGCCGCGACCTACCAGACGTGCACCGGCCTCAACCCATTGACCGCCACGCCGCTGACGAGCAAGTGGGGTTGGAGTTGGGTGATGGGCGAGAATTGCTGCACATCGTACAACCATGTGGCGCCGCCGAACAATAACAGTTGCGGCGGCACCGGTTTCACCGGCACGATGACCAACATGGCGATGCAAGTCTCGCCTAGCAGCCTGCACGGCCCTGGCGTCAACGTTTCTATGGGGGACGGGTCAGTGCGGTTCGTCAATGAATCGATCGATCTGATTACTTGGCGCGCCTTGGGCACGCGACAAAGCGGCGAGGCCTATTCGGGGCTATGAAGGCGGCTATGATTCGAAAATGTGTGCTGCTTCGTCTTCGCCAGCCTACAGCGGCGCTATGGGCTGGCGCAGCCGCTGCGGCGGTCGCTCTGCTCGCCGCGTCAGGCTGCGGCATTGGTTCCTCGGGCTATGAGCGCTATGTACCGAGCGAGCCGGTAGCGCGTCTGGCGCTCGGTCAGGCGCTGCAGCAATGGAAACGAGGCGAACCGCCAGGGCAACTGCAACTGGAGTCGCCGTCGGTGTCCGTGGAAGTCTCCGACTCGCGACGCCGTCCGGGGCAAAAACTGATCGACTATCAGATCCTCGGCGAAATCGCCGCCGAGGGCCCGCGCAGTTTTTCGGTCAAATTGCTTCTGGACTATCCCCGGCAAGAGAAAGTCGTCCGATATTATGTGCTCGGCATTGATCCGCTCTGGGTCTTCAACCAAAAAGACTACGAATTAATCATGCACTGGGAGGGCTGCGAAGAAGACGAAGAAGAGTTGGAGACTCCTCCCAATGAGCCTTTGGCCAGGAATCGATGATCCGCCGCGCTGGTTAAGTTCATGTCAGTAAAAGAATCCGAATCATCGGAAGCAATCCACGCATCCCGCGTCGGCGCGGTCGCACTGCCTGCGCGTATCGGAAAGCAGGTCCGATGGGCGCTGCAAGTAGCGCAGGTCCGTTTGCGGTTTCTGTTCGTCCTGGCGGCGGCTTTTCTGATCGTCGGCAATTGGCATGTACTGCGCAATTACTGGGACGCCTGGACAGCGCCGTCTGGCTCTGGCGCCCTCGGCGGGACGCTTTCCGCCGATACGGAGTTCTTCTGCCCCATGTGCCCGGGAGTGATTTCCGGCTGGCCGACTCGTTGCTCCGTCTGCAACATGCCGCTGGTGCGACGCCATAAGGGCGAAGCCGTGCAACTGCCCGAAGGGGTGTTGGCGCGGATGCAACTCTCGCCGTACCGAGTGCAACTGGCTGGCATTCGCACTTCGACGATCGGCTACCAGCCGCTCGTGCGCGAAGTGATGGCTGCCGGCAGAGTGCAGCGTTCAACGTCCGATGAAGCAATCGCTGACCAAGAGCCCGCCGGCGTTACGCAGGCCGCAATTGTGGCTGAGATCGCCGAACAAGAGATTCCCTTCGTGACAGTTGGCGCCCCCGCCGCCGTGACCAGCGACGCCTTCCCGGGCCGGGAACCCTGGAGGGCCGAAGTAACGGCCCTTGCACATGAGGTCTCGATGCACACGCATCACGTTGAGGTCCGCTTGCAGGCCGACGACCCTCGCGGCGAATTGTGGCCGGGCATGCGCGTCAAGGTGCACATCGAGCGACCGCTGGCGGAGTTGGAGCCGTTTTGCTCGCAGCCTGCCGATCCGCCGCCGTTGTCGGCCGGAGAACTGCGAAAGCTGTTCGTGTGCCCCGATCATCCTCACGTCGTGCGGGAGAAGTCGGGTAAATGCCCGGAAGACCAGAGCCCGCTGGTCGAGCGGGTGCTGGGCGATCTCGAGCGCGTCGGCTGGTGGTGCCCAATGCATCCGCAAGTCGTCTCGAGCGAGCCCGGCCACGAATGCGCTGAATGCAATGGCATGAAGTTGCTCCCGCGCGTCGTCAACTACCGTCCGACGGGGCAAGTTTTGGCCGTGCCTGAACCGGCCGTGCTCGACTCGGGCGATCGGCGCGTCGTCTATCTGGAGCGAATGGCAGGCATGTTCGATGCCGTGGAGGTCGTCGTTGGCCCGCGTTGCGATGGCTACTATCCGGTAATCCGTGGATTGGCGCCTGGGGACCGCACGGCCACGGCTGGCGCCTTCCTGATCGATGCGGAAACGCGATTGAACCCGAGCATTGCCGCCGCCTACTTCGGCGCCACTCGCAGCAGCGCCGATTCAGGCGGCGATGCCCCGATGGCGCCCGCGCCGGGTGCACTAAGCGCGGGCGATGCCGACGAGGCCGCGGAGATCCGCGCCGCCTTGGCAAAACTTTCCGCGACGGACCGAGCCACCGCCGAGCGCCAGAAACTCTGCCCCGTCACCGGCATGGCGCTGGGCTCGATGGGCGTGCCTATCCGGGTGCAAGCCGGCCAGCGGACCGTGTGGTTGTGCTGCGAAGGCTGCGAGGCCGGATTTGCCAAACAGCCACAAAAATATCTGGAGAAGCTAGCGTCGCCCGCTTCCCCAAAGCAGTAACGGCATGCGGCTGAATTTGGCCGATGATTGAGCGCATTATTGAGTTCTCGATTCGACGTCGCGCCCTGGTCTTGGCCGCTGGGGCGGTGCTCGCCCTGTGGGGCGTATTCGCCGTCTATCACACGCCGATCGACGCAATTCCCAATCTCTCCGAAAACCAACTGATCGTCTTCGCCGATTGGCCGGGGCACAGTCCGCGCGAGATCGAAGACCAGGTCGCGTATCCGTTGTCGGTCGAACTGCAAGGCCTAGCCGGCATGCGCGTCGTGCGTTCGGCCAGCGAATTCAATTTTTGCTCGCTCAGTGTCATCCTCGACGATTCGGCGGATTTCTATTTCGCACGGCAGCAGGTCAGCGAGCGTTTGACCCGGGCCAACTCGCTGTTGCCTTCCGGGGTAACGGCTTACCTTGCTCCCGACGGCGTGGCGACCGGCCAGATCTTCTGGTATGTCGTCGAAGGGCGCGGCTACGACCTGGGAAGGCTGCGGGCGATTCAAGACTTTTACATCCGCAACCAACTGGCCAGCGTGCCCGGCGTCGCCGAAGTCGCCAGCGTCGGAGGCCAGGTGATCGAGTACCAGATCGAAATCGATCCGCAACGGCTTGCCGATTTCGACCTGACGCCAGGCGCCGTCTTGAAAACCGTCTCCGAGGCAAATGCGGCCGTCGGCGGCTATGTCGTTCAGAAGTCCAACGCCGAATACATCGTGCGCGGAGCCGGTTGGCTCGGCGAAAATGACGACGCAGCCGCTGGCGACCGCTCGCAGCGAATCATTTGCGAGCTTGAACAAATCGTGCTGTTCGGCGAAGACGACCATGCGGTTCGCCTGGCCGACGTGGCTCGCGTGACGACCGGGCCTCAATTTCGCCGCGGCGTCCTCGAACTCGACGGCAACGAGGCGACAGGCGGGGTCGTGCTGATGCGGCACGGCGAGAACCCGCTGGAAGTCACCCGGCGCCTCCGCGAGAAAATTCTGGAACTCTCGGCCGGACTTCCCTCGGGCGTAAGCATTGTGCCCGTCTACGATCGAACGCCGCTCATTGAAGGCGCCGTAGCGACCGTCGCCGCCACGCTGATCGAGGCGATTGTCACAGCGACGATTTGCGTGGTCATCGTGCTGTTACATTTCCGCACTTCCTTCGTGATCGCGGTAACTCTGCCGCTCGCCGCCTTGTCGTCGTTCGTGGTGATGTGGAGTCTGCGCAAGTTGGGCGTTGCGGACATTCAAACCAACATCATGTCGCTGGCCGGAATTGCGGTCTCGATTGGCGTGCTCGTCGACTCGTCGATCGTGATGGCCGAGAATGCGATGCACTCGCTCAAGCGCCATTTCGGCGATCAGCCGGTACGAGGCGACGTGAGGCATCTCGTCCTGCCGGCATGCCGCACGGTAGGCAGGCCGATCTTCTTTTCGGTCGCCATCATGCTCATCTCATTTCTGCCCGTGTTTTGTCTCGGCGGAATGCAGGGCAAAATGTTCCGGCCGCTGGCCTTCACCAAGTCGTTCGCCATGCTGGCGGCGGCAGGCCTGGCGATCACGCTCGTACCGGCTCTGTGCACGATCTTCATTCGCGGCCGCC
>JAICIG010000044.1 GCA_025924495.1 Pirellulales bacterium
ACCAGATCGTACGTGCCGACGTCAGTTGCGCGGAACCACACCGGGATCGTCATGCCCGGCACGGCGTCTTGCTTGATGCGCAAATTGGGCAGGAAAAAGTCGTGTAGCACGTCCATGCTTTCCAACTGGACGAGCACTTCTTCATCGACCGGTATGTGCAAGTCGTTCACGTGGTGGATGTCGTCCATGGTGCCCAGCTTGCCATCGGGCCCAGGGTAGCGCAGGCGCCACTCGAACTGCCTGGCGACGACTTCCACTGTGGGCGGCAAATCTTTCGGCTTGCGCATCTTGACGTCGGCCCAGGCGTTCATCTGGTAGATGGCGATGAACAGCAAGGTGGCGGCGGGCAGAATCGTCCAAATGACTTCCAGATTGTGGCTGCCGTGCGTGTACTTGACCGGGGTGCGGTTGGTCTTGGCGTCGTAACGCCAGAGGAACCAGAACAACAGGACTTCAGTGGCAATGAACACCAGTCCGGTCAACCCCAGAATGAAGTTGAACAGGTGATCGATTTGCCAGCCGTGCTTGGAAATATCTCGCGGCAGCCAATAACCGTTGGATGGAGCCCACAAGAACAGGCCCACGCCCAGCACGGGCACCAGCAAAAACAGGAGGCTCCAAACTTTTCCCACCGTCGTCCTCGCAGCTTTCAATCAGCTCGAAAAATGTTCAGTTGTGATCCACGCGGGCAGAGGCCACGTGCGTCTCGCCCTCGGCCGGTTCGCTGGCCGCTTCATAAGGCAGCGAGCGCACATAATCGACCAGATGCCAGATTTGCTCCGGCGTGAATGTTTCTTTCTTGCCGGGCGCCGGGCCCGCGCCAGGCATCGGGCCGCCGGGAATGCCGGCGTGAATGCGGCGGTAGATATCCAGCGGACGCCGGCCGCCGCGATAAATTCCCAGCCGCAAGTTACGCGGACGCAATTCCTGCTTCGGCAACAGCCAGCGAGCCAGGTCGCCATCCTTCTTGTCTTTGTTCCAATCGTCGAACAGCTTTTCAGGGCTGCCGTCATTGCCATCGCCCAAGCCAGTCGGCCCATGGCACTTCGTACATTGTGCGTCCTTGTTCAGGAAAAGTTTACGGCCTTCGGCGATCGAGGCGGCCAGTTCTTCGGGCGTGCTCGTCTCGGGGCGTTCGGACGGGCGAATCACCGCTTCTTCGGCTTCGGCCCAGGCATCGACGATCGGCTGCAGGTAATCGTCAAGAACGGCCGAGCGGGTCGGTTCAATGTCCTCATCCTGGATTAGCATGGCGAAGGCCATGTTGCGCTCCGTTTCGCCGCGAATGCTGAGGTACTTTACATACTCGACCAATGCTTCCACCTGATCGTTCGGCAGCAGGGCGAACGATGGCATGGCCGTACCCGGGATGCCGTCTACCAACGTCCGCTTCAAATCGGCCGTCGTCGGTTTAGCGCGGAACTCGGTGCTTTTGAACTTGAAAATTCCCTGGCGGTAATCGCGAGGGTGAGGGTTCAAGAACGCTGCCGTCGGACCGGCGCCATCTCCGCTGACGCCGTGGCAATGAGCGCAGTGCTGGCGGAACAGTCCGCGCTGTTTGCTCGGTTGATTGTCATCCTGGCTGCGATACGGCCCGGCGGCCATTGTGATCTTCTTCAGATCGAGCCCCTTCTTCTCCTCGGCGTTCCAACGGATCTCGGGGAAGATATAAGGATCATCGGGCTCGCCAAAGGCGGCATAGGTCAAGGTAGACAGCTTTTCGAGCCGCGCGATGTTCTGCCGCTTCGTTTCCTTGTCGTCCTCTGTTTCCTCATTCCCAACGACGCGGAAATCGTCGGGGCTGTGCGACTCGGTGGCGTTCAAAATATCCTGAACGTTGAGCCGGAACTTCGGCGACTCGTAGGCCGGCTTGCATCCAAGCGAGGCGGCGATCGCCACGGGCGCGAACAGGCTCCAAGCGGCAAGACGGCGCCGGAACATTGCTGTGATCAAAGGTCGTGAGTCCATGTTCAACACTTCTTGGCCTACTTTTTCACCAGGCTGGAGTCGACTTGGATCTCGCCCAGGTCGTTGTCGCCCGGCTTGATCTCCAGCTTGAATTTGCCTTTCTTCCATTCCGGCTTGGCGGCCAGGAAGCCCGCTGCCTCCTGCCAGACCTGAAACTCCCACGTGCCTGCGGGCAGATCCTTGATCTCGAACGTGCCGTCTTCGCCAGTGACCGCCGCATACGGATTATCACGCGGCAGGATGTAGCCTCGCATCCAAGGATGGATGTTGCAGGTCACCGGGACCGGAATATTCTGCGGCTTGCTGAACTTGTAGTCGGCCGTTGCATTCTCGCTAATCAACGAGTTGAACGGCGAATCGCCCAGCGGCGAGATGTTGCTGTTGTGACTAGCCGGGTCAGAGTTGTGCAGCTCGAGCGTTTGCGAAGTGCGCATCGTCAGAATGTGCGGCTCGAACCGGCAGTGCAAGTTGTCGAAACGCACTTTGTCGTTGGCCGTGGCTTCGTACTCGGGATTGACGGGAACCTTCTTGGAAGCCAGATAGACCACGACGTTTTTCAGCCCGCCGTTTTCGCCGACTGAGACCGTTTCATTGAACACCGCATGTTTCGTACACAGCACATCCTTGCTGGTGTCGATGGTTTCTTTGCCCGGCGGCGGACCGTTAAGCACGAACTTCCCGATCAGGTTACCCCAGCCGGCCGGCTCGCCCGCTGGCGCCGCGGCCGATTCGCCTTCCGGCTTTTCGCCGGCCTCTTCATCGCCGCCGGGGCCACGGATTTCGTTGGCCAATTTCACATCGGGCTCAGGCGTGGCGATCAACACGGGCTGGCTGCCGCAGCCGGATAATGAGGCGCACCCAATCGCTATGGCGAGAGCAAACGAAAATTGGAACCGATATTTCATGTCAATTATCCTCGTCGCCGCGAACTAATTGCTGCGGCGCTCGCATGGAACAATCGCTCACCGCATGCGCGGCAGCTTGCTTGCCGGCGATTACTTCTTGTTGAACAACGCAACCGGGACTTTGATGTCTTTGAGATCGTTGTCGCCGGCCTTGATCTTCATCTTGAACACGCCCTTCTTCCAATCGGGCTTGGCCGACAGATAGCCCGCCTTCTCCTGCCAGACCAGGAACTCCAACTCGCCGGCGGGAAGGTCCTTCAGTTCGAAATTGCCGTCCTTGTCGCTGACGGCAACATACGGATTGTCACGGACGACGATATAGCCCTTCATCCAACCGTGGATATTGCAAGTTACGGGGACGGGCAACTTCTGCACGCGGTTGAAGTGGTGCAAGAATTCTCCGCCCTCGGAGATCAACGGATTGACCGGAGAGTCGCCGAGCGGAGCCATGTTGCTGTTGTGGCTGAATGGATCGGAATTGTGCAACTCCAATTCCTGGGTCAGCCGCAGCGGCAAGATATGCGGCTCAAAACGGCAGTGCTTGTTGTCCATGACGACCTTGTCTTTGGCCGTCTTCTCGTAGTCGGGGTGAACCTTGACCTTCTTGCTGCTGACGTAGATCACCACGTCCTTGATGCCGCCGTCCTCGCTTACCACGAGGGCTTCGTTGATCACCGGATGCTTGGAGCACAGCGGCTCCTTGCTCGTGTCGACCTTCTCCGGCTCAGGCGCTTTGCCAGCGAGCACAAAGCGGCCTTTCAGGTTGCCCCAGTCGGCGGCAGGCGCCATCGACGAATAACCGATCGCCAAAACGGCAATTGCCACAACTTGCAACTTGGAACGCAACATGGTGAGAATCTCCTTGTGGAGCGTATATGTGTGCGGGAACAAAGCTTATTTCAAGATAAAGTATTCAAGGTCGCCTGATCAGGGCTAATTTACCCCGATCGCTGGTTCGGCCTTGGTCTGTGCATTGGCCGGAGGCGTTGCTTCGGCCTTTTCATTGCCCGGCGGAGGGGGCTCCTTGACCATCGATTTGATCGAGGTCTTGTGCTTCATGTATGTATCGAAGTTCAGCAGCATCTCGACAACGGCGTTGAGTGCGTCTTCGCTATCCCCCGAGATTAGCTTTTCGCGGATGGCGGCGTTCGGATCGTTATGCGGTGGGAAGTTGACCGGCATGCCCGTGTACGGCAGCTTCCGCTTCGGGTTGGCAATCCACTCTTTCAAGTAATCGGGCCGTAGTCGTTGGTAGATGCGATCGAGGTTCGGCGCCATGTCGGCTGCCAGACCCTTGGGCTGATAATCGCCAAGCAGGTGGCACTTGACGCAGTAGTTCTTGCCGTCGGTCACCAGGTTCAGCGCCTCGCCGATTTTCTTCACTTCGCTTTCTGAAATTGCATCACCTCCGCCGGCACGGTGGTACTCGTAGGGATAGTCGACGTTATCGACCGCCGCAAAGTAATGCACGAACTTGTCGGCTTCAGCCGACGACATATTGAACCGCGGCATCCGTAACACGGCCGCGGGGCGCAATGGGAACGGATCGAGCAGGAAGTCGTGTAGCCAGCCCGTCTGTACCTTCGCTCCTTCGCGAATCAAGGGCGGCGGAACCCAGCCCCAAACATCCGTTGGCTTCAAGTTCGGATTATTCTTCTGGCCCATCTCCACGGCGACCGGATGAACGTAGCGAGAGAAATCCCCGCCGTGGTACGGACGGACCTTCAGACGATTTGCTTCCGGCACCGGAACTTCCAAATCGCCGACGTTCCAGACCTCGCCATTGATGGCCGCCGGCTGCCAGAGCGAGAAGAAGTACAGCGGCTTGCCATTGTCGTCTTCCTGTACGTCCGGGTTCGGCATGCCGGTGATGGTGGCATGGCCCATGCCGCGCTCATCGACCTTTTTGGAAGCGGCCAGTTCCTCAGGCGTGAAGTGAGCTTTGAGGAAAGCGTAGTCGGTGAACTCCGGCGGCGCCGCGAATTCGTCGGGCTTGTACTCGAACTCCCAGGTCTCCATCTTCACCGTGTGACAGCCGACGCAGTTGTACTTGGCCAGCAGTTGTTCCCCTTCAAGGATCGCCTTGCGGCGCGGAGACGGATGATAGACGTACTTGGCCGCGGGCGGTTCCGATACCAGGCCGAGGACGAAGGTCATCACGGCCTCGATGTCCTGCTGCGTGAAGTTGAACTTCGGCATGCGGAGGCGGTCGGTGTAGGCCTTGTTCTCCGTCATCTTGAAGTCGTAGCTGCGCGGCTCACGAAGCTTTTGCCAGATAAAGCCCTCGCGCTCATGATGCATCAAGGCCTCGATGAAGAACCCGGTGTCGGGATCCATGGCGTCGACGTCCAAGTGATGCGCTTCGCCGTGCGCGGCATGCTGCTCGCCGCCGTGCTCGGCGTCGTGGTTGCCGTGAGGCGCGCCTTTTTTGCCCGCCGGCGGCCGCTCGCGCAGGTACTCCATGATCTGCTCGAAGGCCAGCTTCGAGGTGTCTTTGCGGCCCCAGTCGGCCAGACCGGTGCCAATCGGCTTGGCGTCTTCGAAACCGGGAATATCGTGGCAGCCGGCGCAACCAAGCCGCCCGACCGAACGACGGCCGACGTAAAGGACCTTCTTCCGCAGCCGCGTTTCGTCGGTATCGCCTTCGTCCTGCAGCAAGAGTTTTTCGTCGATCTTGAGCGTAGCTTCATCCTGCCTGGGGATGCCTTCGCTCAGATAGACTTCGGTCCGGCCTTTGCTGAACGAACCGAGCAAGTAGATCTCTGCCAGATCATTCAACGCTTTCTCATCGAGATTCGGGACTTCTTCGGGTTTCCAATCGTCTTGCGACGTCAGCAGATACGCTGTGATGTCGGCGGCGGGATCGGTGACCTTGTCCTGCTCTTTCGGATCGGCGATCGGATCGAGAAACAAGTTGGGCATCACGGTGCGGGCGTGATAACGATTCGGTTCGCGGACCCAGCTATACAGCCAGCGGCGGCCGTTCTTATCGTCGAGCTTGGCGCCGATCCGCGACAGGTCGGGCCCTTGCGATTGCTTCGCTTCAGGGAACTCTTTGTGCTGATGGCACGCCAGACAGCCGCGCACCTGGAACAGGCTCTTGCCACGCTCGGCCGAGGCTTCTTCGGTCACATCCTGCGGCGCTTCAGCATATTCGAATGGCTGGCTGATGCTGAGCAGGTATTCGGCAATCGCGCGGATCTCGATCGGCTCGAAGCGTTCGGCATCGATCAGCCCTTGGCTTTCTTTCTTCACCGGATGTCCGTTGTCGTCAGTCGTTTCCTCGGGCACCAGGTGGTCCCACAGGCCGAAGAACCGCGGCATCTTCGTCAAGGGACGGAAGTTAGTCGGGTTTTTGATCCAGCTATACAAGAACGGCAAATCGACTTTCTTGGCCACGTGTCGCAGGCTGGGGCCGACCTTACGGTATTGGCCCGGCGTTTCGTCGTCGGCGCCAAGAATCTTGGCCAGTTCGATGGATGCCGGAGAAAGCCGCGCTTCGGCCTTTTCTCCCTCGCTGTCCTCTTCCGACCGAACCGATTTGACTCGTTCCGCCTCCTGTCGAATCAGTTCGGCCAGACGCTTTCGGGTTTGGTCCAGTTCAGGATGGGCAACGACTTCGTGCGCCAGCTTCGTCTCTTGTTCATTCAAATTGGGATCGGTCAGCAGTTGCTGGGCGGCGGCGAAGTACGTGGGTTCGGCTCGCAGGTCGGGGCCGCGACGCTTGTTCGGGCCGTCGAAGCCGTTGATTTCATGGCAGCCGAAGCAGCCGAATTGCCGGATCGTGTTAAAACCCGCCATCAGTTTTTCGGCGGGCGGATCGGGGAAGCGATCGCTCGGCTCCAACTCCGTCACGTCGTGATGGCACTTCAAGCAGGTGCTCTCGGCGAAGCGGTTCGCCGGCATCGGATAAATCCAGTGATGGTTGTTGAACCAACCGTACTGCTTGGTCCATTCCTCGGCCTCGGCCGGCGTGTTCGGCGTATGCGAGGCCCACTTGAATTGCGTGGCGCTCCCCTGCCCCTCATGGCAGATCGTGCAGCCGACGTCGCCGAGCTTGTGCGGGCTGAGCGAACCGACGAACAAGTCCAGCCTCGGGTGGGAACTGAAGGGATGCGGCGTGCCGCGGCGGACATGGAAGGCCAGCGGCTGGCCCCATTCGATGGTGTCGAGCAGCGCCTCGACGGCGCGGGTGCGGTCGAGCAGCTTCATGTCATTGAGCTGTTCGATCACATCGCCCGGCTCCAGCTTCGCGTTGGCGGCGGCCGTTTCGGGACGCACGACGCTGATCGTCACGTCGTTGCGATCAAAAAGGCCGTTTTCCGCCAGTTGCAAGCCGAAATTCTGCACGAGGCGATACTGCAGACGCTGCTCGTCGATGGCGGCCTGATTGGCGCCTTCCTGTTCCATCTCTTTCAGATGGGTTTCCTGTTCCTCGGTCAACGCGACTTCTTCGGCCGGCGTGGCGAGCGTGAGAGTCAGTCGCGTCGTCGGCTCGTATCCTGGATTGACGGCGGAACCCGGCGCCGTTTTATCGATTCCCTGATGGCAGGTCGTGCAGCGATCGAAGCGCGCGACGTCGCGGAAGTTGTTGTTCCAGGTCAGTTGCGGCAGCCAGATGTTGTCGATCTTCAGCGGCCGGCCGAAGGCGTCGACGATCGGCATCTCGAGCAGCGTCTTGCCCAGATTGCTGCGTCGTTCGGCCAGGGTTGTTTCCAGACGCTTCAAACCGCCTTGATGGTCGGCCAGCGTTTTCTGAGCAGCGGTTTCGCCTGCGGTGACTTGCTCGATAATCTTTTGCAACGCCAAGCGGTGCGCGTTGGCCTGCTGATAGCCGTAGATCTTTTTGTCGGCATTGCCGTATGTGAGATCGTCGACCTCATCCTGGACCGCCTTGACCTTCTGCTCCAGCGGTTGGACCACTTCCGGCGGCTTGCCTTCCCCGACGTTGATGTTGTATTCGCTGCGGGCGACGTCGAGATCGGCGCGCTTGAACTTCAACTTTCGCTGGCGATTGTCTTCATCTTGCTTCGCCTTGGCCAACACCTCCTGCATGGCGTCGAGCAGCTCTCGCCGCAGGCCGATTAACTCGTCGACGGCTGTGGCGTCTTCGGCTTCGTCCGACGGTTCCGACTTTTTCTTGTCGGCCAGCGACGCATAATTGTCGGAGACCGACTTCAGATCGTAGCCGTTCTGCTTTTCCCGCTTCTTGGCTTCTGCTTCAAACTCTTCGATTAACTGCTCGTCAGGAACTTCGGCCTGGGCCTGGCGGACCAGTCCCTTCAGCTTGTCGTCTTCCGTGTAGTAAGCGGCCGATTCCTCGGCGCTAATCCGCGAAGAGGCGGTGTAGGCCTCCAGGTTTTGGAATTGCCGCTGGTACTGCTTCCATTCGCGATTGTGGTCGCTGGCGAGCATCCACAACGTGCAGAGCAGCATGAACGCGGCGGTAAGACCGAAGATCACGTGCAGGAACTTTTGGTTCCGCCAGGTAGATTCTGTTGCGGGCATATTAAATCAGGCTTTCGGTGCGGTCCGTGCCAGGCTTAGAAGTTCAGGAAGTATTCGGGGATGCTGATGATGTACTTCAGGTTCCAGACCCAACGCAGCACCATCTTCAACGGCAGCGAAGCCATCAACAGCAGCAGATTGGCCAGCAGCATGTAGCGGAGGAAGCCCATCTTCACGAAAAACTTGCGGAAGACCGTGGCGGCCATCAACGGCGGCAGGAGCATCAAATAAGCGAGCACCGCGATAATGCCCGGCGACTCGCGCAGCACGATGTAGCCCAATTGCGCGAGCGTGCTGCTGCCTTCGGGCGCCTTCGGCATGCTGCGGCCGAGCCATTCGACCCAGAAATACTGCGACAGGTCGACGTTGTTCTGGGCGAGCACCTTGTGGGCGTCCCACGGTTCGAACGGCCCGAAGAAGTTCCAGTTCGGCCCGCGGAGGAACGTGCCCAGCACGATCAGCACCACCCACAACTGCAAAAAGCCGATCTGGAACACGCTGTAAGCGAATGGCCGTTCTGCGATCGTGTAGTAGCCATTCCCCTTCTTGTTGAAGTCGAGAAACGGAATTGCCATCAGGCCGAAGATCACCACGCTCGGCAGCACCACGCCAGCGTACCAGGGATCGTAATAGACCAGCATTTCCTGCAACCCGAGGAAGTACCAAGGCGCCTTCGAGGGGTTCGGCGTCTTGACGCTGCTGGCCGGCTCTTCCAACGGGGCCTGCAAGGCAATGCCCCAGACCAGCAACAGCGCGGTCAGGGCGATCATGCAGATCAGCTCGGTGTAGACGAGGTCGGGCCAGACGAGCACTTTCTCGTCATCTTCCTTTTCCAACGGCGGCAGGCCTTGGCTGATGCGGTCGTCGTTCTGCACCGCCTTGTACGTGGCCAACCAGGTGAAAAAGCCCAGCAGATAGACCAGCCCCACGATGGGCACGTTGTCGGGCTTGGCTACGATGGCCGCGAAGCTGGGATCAGTCATCGACAGACCCATTGCCAACAGCGACACGTTAAACAGGCTCCAGGCGACGAGGGGATGGACCCAGTAACGCCGGAAGAAAAACAGCAGGGTAAATAAAGCCAAAGCGCCGACGGTCAGCGTAACCGGCCCGGACAAGGAATTGACCGCACTTTTGACGGCGACCGGCAGCATCGGCACCCAGCCGATCATCGTGAACGGCGCCAAAGTAAAGAAGAAGGCGCCTACCAACATCCATATCAGCACGTTCGTGACAGGAAGCGCGCCGAACAAGTGTCCGTAAGTCACCGGCCCTTTGCGCCACAGCCACAGAGCGGCAATCCAGTTCATGGCGCACAGCAGCAGGTAATAACAGCCGAGGCCCGTGGCGATGCTTTGAATGAATTGCGCTTCGTTGCCGTGCATGGGGTCCGCTCGTCCAGTTGGCCTTCGTTCGCCGACTTACATGGTTCTTCGGGCGCAGGCGTCTTACCTGCCAAAGCGGCTCGCGCCGAAGCGCGCATCCGCCAATTGCCGATCGCTCTAGAGCGGCCCGCTGATGCCGCCATCCTTCCGCACGCGCCAGAAGTGGATGGCCAGCAGCAACGACACCGCCAAGGGGATGGCGATGCAGTGCAACACGTAGAAGCGATTCAAGGTTTCCTCGCCCACGAACCGGGCGCCCAAGAGGGCAAACCGCGCGTCGGAGGCGTTGGTAATCATGTCGATTCCGCCGATGGTCAATAGCTGCTGACCGGGGCCTTCGTGCCCTAAGAGCGGAGTAGCGCGGGCCATGTTCGAGCCGACGGTGATGGCCCAGATGGCCAACTGGTCCCAAGGCAACAGGTAGCCGGTAAACGACAGCAGCAGCGTAAGCAAAAGCAGGATCACGCCGACGACCCAGTTGAATTCGCGCGGCGGTTTATAACTGCCGGTGAGGAACACGCGATACATGTGCAGCCAGGTCGTGATTACCATGGCGTGAGCGCCCCAGCGATGCAGCTCGCGCAAAATGCCGAGGCTGGTGACGTCTCGCAGCGCAAGAATGTCGTTGTAGGCCCATTCCAGCGTCGGCCGGTAATAGAACATCAGCAACACGCCGGTCACGGTTTCAACCAGAAACAAGAAAAACGTCACCCCGCCCATGCACCAGGTATAGCTGAGCGCGATGCCTTGTTTCTTGACCGACACCGGGTGCAGGTGCAGGAAGAAGTTGGTGAGCATCACCACGATGCGATTGCGCCGGTCGATCGGCATGGGGTGCCGAAAGACGCTCTTCCAAACCTGCGAGTTGCGAATCGATTCGCCGAGGGACATGGGCGCTTGCTTCTTTAACGGAGTTGAAAAACCGGAATGTCGTCAACGAGGCTGGAAACGTCTCGCGGGCGGCGACTAAAGTCGCGGCTCGAAAAACATCCCGCACGCCGGGCCGGCTGCCTTTAGGCCGGAACGAAGCTGGCAGGATCCTTCCATTGCCCCATCTCTTCCTGAAACATCTTGCTCTTGTCGATTTCCAATTGCCCGTCGTCCGCCAGTCGAATTGCATAGCGTTCGAGCGGTCGCGGCGCCGGGCCTTCGAAGTTGATGCCGTCCTTATAAAACCCGCTGCCGTGGCAGGGGCATTTGAATTTTTGCTCGGCTTCCAACCAGTTGGGCGTGCAACCGAGATGGGTGCAGACCGTGCGCAACGCGTAGATTTCCATTTGGCCTTGGTACTCGGCCTTGCAAACCCACACGCCGAATTGTGCTTTGAATTTCTCTTCCACGACGCCGGGAGCGAAGTCACTGGGGAAACCGACCTTGAATTTACTCGGCGGTTCGATCAGCACGTTGGGGAACATGAACCGCGCCAGACCCAGCGTCCATAGACTGACCGTAGCGGCCAGCGAGGTAAAACCGACGGCCAGGAACGAGCCGAGCGCTAAGCCTAAGAACCAACGGCGTCCTTCTCCTTCAGCTACCGGCTGCGGAGCCGCCTTGGTTCGCGCGTATTCCGGCTTGGGCGGCATGGGCGGAACGGTGGGCTTGGTCTTGGCTGCCGGCGTCGCCTCGGGCTTCAGCTTCGCGGCTGCCTCTGCTTTCGACATTGGGCCGGGTTTGGCCGTCTTGCGGACCGCCGCCAGAATGCTCGCTGTGTCTCTCGTGCCATTCGCGGCGGCGGGAGCTTTCGCTGGTTTTTCCGCGGGCTTGTCGGCGGCTTTTGCGGCCGCGGGTTTAGCAGCGGGCTTCGGGGCGGCAGGCTTGGGCTCTGCGGTCTTTGCACCCGCAGGCGCTCCGCCTTTAGCCGCCCTGGCTGCCGCGAGAATATCCTTGACGTTCGGCCGTCCGCCTCCCGCAGTCGGCTTGGGCTTGTCCGCCGCCGGCGTTGATGCCGGCGCAGACGCCGCTGGTTCTATGGCAGCTTCGGGCTCGGGCGCTGCGGCCGCTTGCGCCTTCTCGGCGGGCGGCTCGCTGGGAGTGCTCTCGGAGGAACTCCCCCCGTCTTTAGAATCGCTTTTACGCGCGGCGGCTAGAATGTCAGCCACCGACATCTTTTTCTTTTCTGCCATGCAGTTCTACCGGAGGCTCGAACCACTGAAGAAAACGTGAAAATCACACGCCGCAGACGCTGCCAGAGGGGGACTTGTGACAATTTTCACGAACTTCTCTAATTTTCTAACCCGCACTTAGCTGTTGTCAACCACCCGGCTGATTTTCGCCGGACGGTTTATTCAGAGAACGCGAAACCGCTCAACGGGTCGCCCATTTTGGCCGCACCGCTCGCTGAACTGCGGCCCGTCCAATGGATGACTCGTTGAATGTCGCTCGGCTTCGCGCCTGCATACCCCGTAGCGCCAAGCCCCGCTCTGCAAGCCGCGTAGTGTAACGCGCGTTGCGCCTCGGGCAAATCCCTCTCCGATAATTCTCCGATACCACCCGTCAACGTCATGGTGCTGCTTGAAACCATGATGCTGCTGGAAACCTTGTGCGGCCAAAGCATGGAGCAAGTAAGCTGTACCCCAAGCATGCCGCGCGTTTCTGCCGCGGAACATTCAACCCAGCATTCATCGCAGTGCTGCTTGACGATCGATACTGGAAACGAGTGAGCAAGACGACGCAACCTTGAAGATCGACTGGCACGCAATCGAGACGCTCGTCAGAAGCGATCCCGGCGGACGCGGGTTGGCCGCGTTTGTCCGCCAGGGTGAATGGCTGGCAAAGGGGGGACTGGAGGCCGCGGCGCAAAGCCTGGCTTCGCGAGCGGCGCGAGTCGCGATTTCCACTGGTTTCGCCATCGTCGGCCACGGACCGCCCGCGGCGGAAACGGATGGCCCGCCGGGGGCGCTCCATTTGGCGCGAGCCCTCGATGCGCTCGGGATTGAATCGATTCTTATCAGCGATTGCCATGCGATGCCGCTATTGCGCGCCGGTGTTGAACATTGGAACCTCGATCGTGTCGAACTGTTGGAATTCCCGTTCCAAACGGAACCGGGGCTCGTGGAACGCTGGATCAGCGATTTTTTCGAAAGCTCGCGCAATCGCCGATTGACGCACCTGGTCGCCATTGAACGCGTCGGGCCGAGTCACACGCTCGAGTCTCTTTCGCAGCAGGTTCGAATGGGACCGCCGCCGATCGCAGATTTCGAGCGCGACGTCCCGCCCGCCGACCGAGACCGCTGCCACAACATGCGCGGAGTCGTCATCGATAGTTACACCGCGCCGTTGCACCGCATGTTCGAAATTGCCGCCGCTCGCCGCCCCCAGATTGAAACGATCGGCATTGCCGACGGCGGTAATGAAATCGGCATGGGCTGCATTCCTTGGGAGGTATTGCGGCAGGCGATCGCACGCGGGCCGGCAGGTTGCATCGCTTGCCGCATCGCCGTGGACCATTTGATCCTGGCAGGAATCAGCAACTGGGGCGCCTATGCGCTGGCGGCGGGGGTTGCGGCGCTGCGCAACCGGGCTGACTTGATTTCGAATTGGGGCGCCGGAAAACAACGACGGCTCATCGAGGTCTTGGTCAGTGAGGCAGGCGCCGTTGACGGAGTGACAGGTTTACGCCAACCAACGGTCGATGGGGCGCCGCTGGACGACTATCTGGTTATCTTTGAGGCGATACGCGAGCGGGCAATGGTCGGAGCGTGAGCTGCGCGGCAAGTCAGAAGTCGGAATTGCGGCCTCGAAGTGCTTCTTGAAAGAGCGGCAACCGGCGGCGGCTTCCGCCCGACTTCGGCCGCTAGTACAATGCCGCGGTCAGGCGGTCGGCGCCGGCTTTTATGGCGGAATCTCACTTCGCAGGATGGCTTTCATGCCCAAGCGGCGTCGCATCGGGCTGGCGATTTTCGTGCTGATCTTGGTCGCCTGGGGCTTGGTGCGGCTCTTGCCCACGCGGCGTCTGGCGCCCTTGCCGGCGAAGGAAACGGCGACCGCCAAGCAAGCGGCTCTGGCACAAATCAAATATGTCGGCATGAAGGCGTGCGCCAAGTGCCATGCCGATGAATACCATTCCTATCTGGGAACGGCCCACAGCAGCGCTCTGGCCGAGGTGGAAGCGGACGAGCAACCGCCTGATGCTCAATTCGCACACCCGCCTTCCGGGCGATCCTACCGCGTATACCGCGACGGCGACGTCTTTCGCCACCGAGAATGGCTGACCTCAGTGGGCGAGGAAGGCCCGCTCCAGGACTTTCCGATGAAGTATTTGATCGGTTCGGGGCGCCATACTCGCAGCTACCTGTTCGAAGACGCCGGGTTTTTACTTGAGTCGCCCATCACCTGGTACGAATCGCGGCAAAGCTGGGGCATGTCGCCAGGTTACGATCAACCTCAGCATATGGGATTCGGACGCGGCGCCGGAATTCGCTGCGTCGCCTGCCACGTCGGCCGCGCGGAAACGGTCGATCGCGCTTTGGATCGCGTAGCGATTCATGAACTGGCCATCGGTTGCGAGTCGTGCCACGGTCCGGGCGCGGCGCACGTGGAACGGCGCGGCGCGGAACGTAAAGCCGAGCGGGCCGCGACGGACGGCATTATCAATCCTGGTAGTTTGTCGCGCGAGTTGAGCGAAGCCATTTGCGCTCAGTGCCATTTGCAAAGCGCCGCCGCCGTTAACATTCGCGGGCGCAGCATGGCCGATTTTCGTCCCGGCCGGCCATTGAATGAATATCGCATCGACTACCGGCTCGATCGCCCCGCTGAGCAAATGAGTGTCGTCGGGCACGTCGAGCAAATGCATTTGAGCCAATGTTATCAGCGTTCCGATTCATTGACGTGCATCACGTGCCATAACCCGCACGCCACCACCCCACCCGAGCGGGCGACTGCCGAATATCGCGAGAAGTGCCTGAAATGTCACACGACGGCGTCATGCGGCCTGGAACCCGCCGTGCGAGAACGAAAACAACCCGGCGACAATTGCCTGGCCTGCCATATGCCGCAAGTCGCCACTGACATTCCGCACATCGCCTTCACGCACCACCGCATCGGCATCCATGACGGGACGCAGCAGGCGGCGGACGATGAGGAGAAAACCTTCGCCGATTTAAAGCCGATGACGGATATTTCGCATCTGTCCGAACTCGAGCAAGACCGTTGTTTGGGGCTGGCCAACC
This sequence comes from Pirellulales bacterium, assembly GCA_025924495.1. Next base: position 14,935 of record JAICIG010000044.1, read on the forward strand.
TGGAATTCGCCCTGCTGCAAACGACGCCCGATCTGCAGCGTCGCTATAGCGCTCGCGCCGCGCAGTTACTGGAGAGCGTGCGCGACCGCGGGGCGCACGACGGCTCGGTCGATGCCGGCCTGGCCCGCATTTATTCGCAGGCAGCGCCTCAGCGGGTGGCCCATCTGGCCCGCGCTGCGCTGCAGGACTCCTTGCTTTCTCCACGCGACCGCGTGATCGCGCTATTCGCCTTGGCCGACTTCCACTTCCGCCAGCAGCAATGGACCGCCGCCGTGGCCGCGCTCGAACCGTTGACCCGGCTGCGGCGCAGCGCCCTCGACTGGATGCTGCTCGGCTTTTGCCGGGTGCGCCTGGGGAACGAGTCGCGGGCCCTCGAGGCGCTCCATCGGGCTGCGGAAATTGATCCTTTTTCGAGGGATATCCACGCCGAACTCGCGAACCTTTACCAGCGACAACAGCAATTTCAACTGGCCGAGCGCCACCGTCGGCTGTCCCAAGAGTTGGCTCCGCGGCCGAAAGCCTCGCCCAAGGACAAGTAAGCGGCCGCCAGTCAGCCCGGCGAAGAAAAAAGGGGCAGGTTGACCTCGAAGCGTGGCGACGATGTGTCCGCGCTTCGCTGGCGCTAAGCTGCGCGGCGCCGTGAACGCGACCTCGTTGAAGGTGAAGGCCGAACTACTGCGTGGGATTTTGCCAATGTCTTCTTTGCGTCTCCTTGGCTAGCGAACATTCCTTGTTCGCCGGCCCATTCGACCTGCCCCCCTGGTCACTTTTGGCGTGCCGCCATTACAATCGTAGGCATATCTACCGAGGTTGGCGCTGAGGCGCCGGCGTCTCTCTTGTCTTTAAACCTGCGCGGCGGGATTCATGAACGTATTGATCATTGGCAACGGCGGACGCGAGCACGCGCTTGCCTGGAAAATAGCTCAAAGTCGGCGGGTGGAACGGGTGTTCGTGGCGCCCGGCAACGCGGGGACGGCGCTTGAAGCGGAAAACGTCGACATTCAGGCGACCGACTTCAAGAAGCTCATCAAATTCGCCAAGGAGAACCAGATTGGTCTGACGGTCGTAGGCCCCGAAGCCCCTTTGACCGCCGGAATTGTGGATGCCTTTCTCGCCGAAAAGCTGCGGGTCTTTGGACCGACCAAGGCCGCCGCCGAATTGGAAGGGAGCAAGGTCTTCTGCAAGAACCTGTTGCGTCATGCCGACGTCCCCACGGCCGACTATCGCGTGTTTCGCACGGCGGACCGCGCCGTAACGTTCCTGAAGGAGCGCGAGGACGTGCCCGTGGTCGTTAAAGCGGATGGTCTGGCCTCCGGCAAAGGAGTGATTGTCTGCTCGGGCCGGGCCGAAGCCCTCGACGCCGTCGATCGCATTGGCCGAGCCAAGGAATTCGGCGATGCGGGGAACCAGATCGTGATCGAGGAACGCCTCGATGGGCAAGAAGCGAGCATATTGGCCATCAGTGACGGCCAGACGATCGTTACGTTGCCCCCGGCCCAAGACCACAAGCGTGCCAACGACGGCGATACAGGGCCCAACACCGGCGGCATGGGCGCCTACTGTCCGACGCCGCTGCTGGATGATGCGGCATTACGGTGGATTGAAGAGCATGTGTTGGTGCCGACAGTACATGCCATGAAACGCTCGCGCCGGCCGTTCCGAGGCGTCTTGTATGCCGGTTTGATGCTCACCAACCAAGGCCCTAAGGTGCTGGAGTATAACGTTCGCTTCGGCGACCCCGAGTGCCAGCCGATCTTGATGCGATTGAAGAGCGACCTGGTCGATATCCTTGAAGCGACGGTCGAAGGTCAACTTGATCGACTGGAGCCGATCGAATGGGATCCCCGGCCGGCGGTATGCGTGGTGATGGCGAGCGAAGGCTACCCGGGCAAGTATCAAACCGGCCGTCCGATTCGCGGTTTGGACGAGGCAGCCAAAGTGTCCGATGTAAAGGTCTTCCATGCCGGCACCGCCACGGCTTCCGGCCAGGTGGTTACCAATGGCGGCCGCGTGCTTGGCGTGACGGCGCTTGGCAATACGATCTCGGCCGCCAAGCTGCAGGCATACACCGCTGTGAAAGCCATCCGTTGGGACGGCGCGTGGTGCCGCAAAGACATTTCTGACAAGGCGCTAAAGCTGCCGGCTAAAAACTAAAGGCCGATGCGGCGGACGAAGCAAGGAGCGTCTCCGGGTGGACAATCACTCGTCGTCCACATCTTCGCCGTAGCCGGGCGGAAAGATCTCGGCATCGCCCGTCTGCTGGTCCAAGCCTTCGTCTGCAAAGCGAGCGAGCCAATACTCGACATGATTTTCGTCGAGTGGCGTCGCCGGCTTGCGGGCGACTTCGTCGCGCGATGGAAGGTTCCGGTCGCGCTGGCGCAGCGTCTCGGCATACCAGCGATCACTGTCAACGGCTTTCGCCTTGCGACGCCGCGCCGCGCGGTGCAACCGATGGTCGCTGGAAACGACGGTCAGGCGTCGGGGCGCGGCATCGGCCAGAATCAGTTCTTCGATCAGCGCATCGGCGCTCTCATAATTCCGGGCAAAACGCACCGTGATGCCACGGTGATAGAGCGTGTGCGGCAAGCCTGGCGGCGCGCCGGCTGCATCAAAGACCACTGTTGTGGCGGATAAGGTTTGAGTTGGAACCGACTCCGCGACGAAGTTCAAAAGCGCTAAGCGCGACCGCTCCAATCCGCCCGGGCCGATTCCTCGGCCGAGGATGCTGGAGGCATACAGCAGGTTGTAGCCGTCGATCAAAAGAGCCATGCGAATTTGCGATATCGAGCGCTTCCATTTCGCATCGAGCGAGCACACGTGCTTCCATCATATCGCTTGATGGGGCCGTTATAAAATGCGCCGCTCGCGCAGGCAAAACGCCGCCGGCGACAAACGCCGGCGGCGCTAGGGAAAGCCGCAGTCGCGCTGCACGCAATCTTGCCTGGTTCTGCCGAGGCGGCTTACGGCGTTTGCATGGCGCCTTCGCCGCCGTCCTTGGAGCCGAGCGCTCCCCAGACGCCGTACGGGCTGGGGCCGCCGGCTGGGTCCGGCGCAGCGAGATTGCCAGTATTTATGCTTTCATTAACGAAACGCACGGAGCCGTCTGCCATGCCGACGAGCACTCCACCCGGATGGTTGCTGCTGGCAGAGGCGATACCCGAGTCGCCGTCCCAAGTGGAGACGCTGCACGACGGGCTATTGGGTGGCAAAACGGTGTTAAAACCGGTAAAAAACATCGCGCCGTCCGGCCAACGTTGACCTGCCAATTGAGCCGTTGATACGCCCGAATTGTAGACGCCGTTGGTCGCCGTCGCGAGACAAGTCAGAGGATTCGACGTGGCGCTGCTGATGCTCCAGGCCGTTCCGCCTTTGACGTACTTTGAACTGCTGCCGATTACATGTTCGGAGAAAGCCGCCGTATTGCTCGTGCCGTCGGTAATATTCGCGAATGTGATGTGAGAGTTGCTGCCAAAGATGCCGCGCGGAGTCGCCGCTAAACCGTTGTATTGGTTTCCGGGACCCATGCAGTCGCCCAGGCTCACGCAGTAATTGGCCTTCGCCACAGTATTGGCTCCGACCGTTGTCGGACTCGCTTCCGAAGGGCAGATCAATCCGGGAATGTTGACGGTCCAAGGCTGGTAGCCGCCATCCCACGGCACTCCGCCGCCGGCTGGATAAGCGCCTAGCGGGGAACTGATCTGTTGAGCTAGCGCTTGTTGCTCGAAGTAGGGCAGCATTTCGACAAACGCGCCGATGCGCTGACTGACTGCGGAGCCCGTCAAGCGGCAAGGAAACACGTGAAAGATGTCATGATAGTTCTGCATGGCCAGCCCGAGCTGCTTGATGTTGTTGTTGCACTGGCTGCGCCGCGCTGCTTCGCGCGCCGCCTGCACTGCCGGAAGCAACAGCGCGATCAAGATTCCGATGATCGCGATGACCACCAACAATTCGACTAACGTGAAAGCCTCTCTACCGTAACGCTTCGACATGCCGACTGCTCCTCGATTCCTTGTAAAACAAAGGGGTGAACGAATCAGTAACGCCCGGGCGCCAAATCGAACCCCGAGTGGTTTGACCTTCAAATAGCAAAGCGGGGCCGGATCCGCGTGCGGACGGCCTCAATTGCCGCAAAGACGGCAAGACCGGTCGCCGAGACCAATACTTGCCGCAAAGAACACTCACCGACTGAGAAGTCAGCGATGCACCGAAAATGCCTGCCCTCGCCCAAGCCTAAAAGCTGCGGGCGGGTGACTTCGCATTGCCTCAACCGTCTGAAGTTCCGCTTTCCATTCCTGCAGACCGATCACAAGCTAACCGGTCAAGATTCATAATAGACACAATAGGAAGCTAAGTGCTTCCCTATTGCTGGGGGGCGGCCTGGAATCATGATTTTGTGCGTCGTCGCCCTCAACTTCCAAACTAAATATGCTTTCCAACCCGGTGTACATGGCGTTGACGATCGCCATACCGCTGCCTAGTCTTAATCTAGACCCGCGTTGGCTCGCCAGATTCTGGCGAATTCTTTTCGTCGCGAGCGGTTCGTTCTAACGCGGTCGGTCTTGTCTTAACCGCCAGGCTGGACGCCAGCTTCGGCGGTCCGGGAATTGAGGAGAGGTGCAATGTTTCGCGTTTGTGCAATTGTTGGAATTCTGGCCATTACAGGCTGCTCTGGAAAGAGCCATCCGCCCGTTGCGGCCGTCTCAGGCACGGTGATGTATCAGGGCAAGCCGGTCGATGGCGCCGCAGTGATGTTTGTCCCGAGCGGGCAAGAAAAACCGGCGACTGGCACGACCAACGCCGAAGGACACTTTAAGCTGACGACGTTTACTGCCGACGATGGAGCGATGCCAGGAAACTACAAGGTCACGATTTCGAAGACGGTCGCCAATGATCCGATGGCAGGCAAAAGTCCCGAGGAGATCTCGCAGACCTTTGCATCACTGAAGGCTCAGGGCAAGCCGATCCCCAAGGCAGAGACGAAGTATCTCGTGCCGCAGAAGTATATTTCCACCGCCAGTACTCCCGAGTCTGTCACGGTCAAGTCAAGCGAAGAAAACACCTTCAACTTCGACCTCAAGGACTGAAGATCTGCGCTGTCAGGCGATCGGGCGGCCTGGCCCTGCGTTGTAAACCAACGTGGTCTGACCTGTGGCGGCGCGAGCGCGGCCCCGACTGGCCGCGGGCCGCCGCCGACCATTGCATGCGCGCGGTCGCTCGGCTACCTTCGAGGCCATGTACCGCATCTGGTTTGAACGCAAATTACCGCAGGAACATGCTCATCTGATTGCCGGCGTCGCAGAGCCCATCGGCTTTGCCGTGGCGCCGGCGGACGATTCGCTGGCGGCGATCGAGCGCGCTGACGCGGTGATCGCGTCTGCAAAGATCGTCTATGACGGGGCGCTGATGGACCGCGCTCCGTCGCTCAAAGTCATCGCACGCACCGGCGTGGGGTATGACAACATTTCGGTGCCCGACGCCACAGCTCGCGGCATCTGCGTCTGCTATACGCCCGATGCTCCGACCATCTCCACGGCCGAGCACGCGGTCGCTTTGATGCTGGCCGCCGTTAAGCAATTGAAGCGATATAACCGCGCCATGCTCGAGGCGCCGACGGCCGATCACATTACCGACTACTACGGACTGGAGCTTTATGGCCGCCGGCTGGGGCTGGTGGGCTTGGGGCGAATCGGCAGCCGGGTGGCCCAGTTCGCCCGTGCGCTAGGAATGACGGTCGCCGCCTACGATCCATTCATCTCGCCGGCTCGGGCCGCCGACTTGGGAGTGGAATTGGCTCCATCGCTCGAGGCTTTGTTGCGGCAGTCGGACGTCGTCTCGCTGCACGTCCCGGCGGGCCCCGAAACGCGGCATTTGATCAATGCCGAACGACTGGCTCAGATGAAGCCGGGCGCCTATCTCGTGAATGCAGCGAGAGGCGCGCTGGTCGATGAAGCGGCGCTGTTGGAGGCGCTGGACCGCGGCCATCTCAGCGGCGCAGGCCTCGATGTATTCGACGTGGAACCGCCGCCCGCCGAGCACCCGCTGCTGGCGCGGGACGATGTAATCGCCACCCCGCATCTAGCCGGCCCTTCGCCGGCCGGTCGCCAACGCATGTGGGAAGGCGCGATCTCTCAAGCTCTGCAAGTGCTGCGCAACGAGCGGCCGGGCTATTTGCTGAATCCCGACGTCTGGCCGGTTCGCCGCAACGGCAAAGCGTAATCGGCTGGCAAAGATTTTCATTCTGCACATTCGGACGGTCCGGCGATGGCCAAGCATTCTCCGCGATTTCTCCAACTGGTTGAAGAGGTCAAAACGCGCATTCGCGAGGTGAGCGTTCCGGAAATCCATGCTCGGCTCGAGCGCGGCGAGCGGTTTCATTTGGTCGATGTCCGCGAGGAGAGCGAATGGGCCAAGGGGCATTTGCCCCAGGCCCAGCACCTGGGCAAAGGGATTATCGAGCGAGACATTGAGGAACGCATCCCCGACACTGCCGCCGAAATCGTCCTCTACTGTGGCGGCGGTTTCCGCTCTGCGTTGGCCGCGGATAATTTGCAGCGGATGGGTTACACCAACGTCTGGTCGATGGATGGCGGGTTCCGTGGCTGGCGCGATGCGAACTTGCCCATTGAGCCGGTAGGGTAAAAGCATCAGTTTTTTAGCTTCCGGCGAGAGGCCCGGCCAGCGCTCGTTGCTCGCGGCGTAGGTCTGCATCCGATGCCTCCGCTTCGCCTCTGCTCTTCCCCCGTTAATGCGACACGCGCCAGCGCGTGTGGAACAGCCAGATCATGCCGAGCGCGAGAACAATGTCGAGGCCGATGTAGAAGCCGACAAAGGAAAACCAGAGCGGCCAATCGGCCGGAATGGCTTGAGTTCCTTGCATCTGCAGATCCAAAGGCAGCGCGAAGGCGGCGGAGAACGGGCTCGTAAAGGAGAGCTGCTTGAGCGTCGCGGTGATGTCCTGCCCGGGATAGAAGGCCTGCGCGAAGAGCGTGATGGCGACGGGGGCAGTGAATAAAACGACGACGATGAAGTACGACGTCATCATGCTGACCGACGTTTTGCGGAAGATTACCGAGCAAAATAGCGCCAGTCCGGCCGTCGTCAGGCAGGTGAGCAAGATGATCACCAGGTATCCGCCGATGGTCAGCATATTCGTCCAATAGTAGGAGACCATCACGCAGGCCAGCAGCAGCGGCCAGAGCAGGAACGAAGTCAGCACGCTCGATACGCGCAGCCCCGATACGAGCTTGCCCCACAAAATTTGCCAGGGGGAGAGGATCGTCACCAGCAGCAGGTCAAGCGTTTCGCGTTCGCGTTCACTCGTCACGCTGCCGGCGGAAAAAACCGGGCCGACCAGCATGTTGAACAGCACGACGTAGCTGATATACCACGGCGCCAGGTAGGGGAACAGATAAAGGCAGGCGGCCATCAGCGGAATGGCCAGGAACATGCTGACCTGAATCACCACGCGCAGCATCAGCGTGCCTTGGCTGAATAGCTCGCTGCGCATTTCTTTGTCATAAATTGGGTTGGCGCCGTCTTCCAGCAGGCCGGTGCGTTTCGCCGGGGCGAACAGCCGGTCGGGAAACTGGTCGCGGTGGATTACCAGGCCGACCGCCTGACGCAGTTCTTGCACTTCGTCGACGACTTCCTTGCCTTCGCTGCCGACGTCGGGCGGATGCAGCAGTCGGCGGCTGGTGGTTATGAATAACAAGGCGCAGATGGCCGCGCACCCGAGTGGAAAGAAAGTAACCGTCACGAACAACCGGAAAGCCGCCCCGGCGCCTTCGAACATCTGCCAGAACAACAAAGCGAACAAGGCCATTGGCAAGATCGCCAGATACGAGACGACCAGCGACGCAGCGGTCCGCTGAAAGTAGCTGCTGCAGGCCAGGCTGACCATGCCGAACGTGATGACCGAAATAATCAGCGCCATATAAATGGCGACGACTTCGTAGAACGACACGCCGCCTAGCGGCAGGCAGAGCATGACGATCGGCAAGGACGAGATGATCAGGATCGCCACATGCGATAGCGAGGCGAACAGTTTGCCGAGCACGATGGCTGCCGGTTTGAGCGGACTGGCTAGCAACATTTCATAGCTTTTGCGCTCTTTCTCGCCGGTGATGGCGCCCGCCGCGAAGCTGGGGGCCATCAATGAGGCGATCATGTACTGCCCCAGGAAAAACAGGTTGACCAGCCGCTTGGCCGCCTCCGGGTTGGTCATGTCGATCTTTTTGGCCTGCGGCCAGGCCATGTAGACCACCACTCCCAGCAGCGTTACATAGGCGAACAACAGCACAAAGGCCCTGCGCATCCGCAGGTTGACCAGCAGTTCGCGTTGCAAAACGGGGTTTTCGACGAGATACATGCAAACAGTCCAGACTCGAAAGTTAACTTGCTCCAAGCGCCGAACTCGGAGCTCGAAGTTGGGAGCGAACAGTGAAGCCTCGCGACCGCAGCTCTCCTCGCCGTTCTTCGCTTCGAGTCCCGCACAAATCGCTCAAATCACTAATCCCTTCGTGACCAACATGAACACGTCTTCGAGCGATGGATCCTTTTCGGCGAAAGAGTGCATCCGCACGCCCGAAGCGATCATCTGTTCCAAGAGCGCGGCGATCTGTTGATCGCCGGCGGCCAACTCCGCAGTGACCTTGTGGTTTTCGATCTGCACGTCAAGCGTCTCAGGCAGGCTGCGAATGATCGATAATCCGGCGTCCATGTTTTCGAGGAACCGGATTTCGAGAATTCTGTTGCGCTTGATGCGGCGATAAACCTCTTCCATCGGACCGTGCATCAGCAACTGGCCTCGCTCGATGATGCCAATTGACGTGCAGCAGTCGGCCAGCTCCGTGAGAATGTGGCTGGAAATCAGGATCGTCTTGCCCATCCGCCGCAGCTCTTTCAGCAGCGCTTTGACTTCCAACCGGGCTCGAGGATCGAGGCCGCTGGACGGTTCGTCGAGAATCAGCACGGGCGGGTCGTGCACCAACGTTTTCGCCAGGCATAGACGCTGCTTCATTCCGCGCGAGAGGCCGTTCACAAAATCATCGCGCTTGTGAGTCAGATCGAGCAGCTCGAGCACGTCGCCGATCACCTGTTTCCGCCTGCTGCGGGGAATCTGGTAAGCCACCGCGAAAAAATCCAGGAACTCCCAGACCTTCATGCCGTCGTAAACGCCGAAGTTGTCGGGCATATAGCCCACGCTGCGGCGGACGTCGAGCGGACGGCGCGTCACGCTGTGGCCATTCACGATTCCTTCGCCGTGGCTAGCCTTCAGCAAGGTGGCCAAAAAACGAATGGTCGTGCTCTTGCCGGCGCCGTTGGGTCCGATAAACCCGAACATTTCCCCCGCTTCGATCTTCAGATTCAGTCGCTCGACGGCGGTGAAGTCGCCATACTTTTTGCCGAAGTCGATCAGTTCGATCATGAAACCTGCGAATCTACCGGCTAACCGCCGGGGCTGCTTGGCAATGGGTCGAAAGCGCAGACGGCCCAACGAGCGTGAATGTCTTAGTCATGCGAACTCGGCGGACTGCTGCGCATCCAGCCGACGAGTTCCCCCCTCTTCTCTATGGAATTGCCCGAACGCCGCCGTCCGCGGCCGCGATGTCCAACGAATGTTTGCTGTTTAGGAGGATGGAACGGCGCCTTTGTCCTGAATCTTTTCGTCAGGTTCGTCTTCAACGGGCTGTGCATCATCGCGCATGCCGTCGTCCTCGGATTCTTCGTCGTCCATTTTCCCTTCCCAGTACGACTTGTTTGCGGCCTTCAGCGCAAGCCTGTGCGATGAGACGTCGGGTTTCGGCAACGGCGGGTCGAAATACTTCAAATGGGCGACGACCATCGCCAACTGGCGGCCTTGCGACGCGGCCGGCAATACGCTCAGGCCCTTCAACTCTTCATCGGTCCAAGCGATCAAGCGAAGATCGTTCTGCGCCAATTCCTTTTCTGCCAGCATCAGCAATTTGCGCAGATGCATTCCTTCGGCCGGCGCGCGTTCGGCAGTCACGGGCGACTCTTGCCGCTGTTTGGCCCATAATTGCCCCTGGTCGGCGCTCCAGGAATCGAGTTTGACGGTTTCAGAGGCGCCCGGGGCGAACGTACCGATCCAGGCCGCGCCGTTGCTGTGGACGACTCCCGCGCCTTTGAACTCCAGCCCGGTGTTATTAGTGATCTTGTAGCGATCGCCAGCGAGCTTTTCGCACTCAATGCCGCCATCCAATTGCAGCATCTCTTCGCTGTGCACCATGCCAGTCGTGTTTGATGAGATCTCGAGCCCCTCCAGGCTGACCATGCTGATGTCCGTATCATCCTGCTCGCTGGCGGCCTTGCGAGCGCGGCGGAAATCGACGGTGGTTCGCCCTTGCCCGATGAGCATCTTTTGGCCGCTGGCGAAGGGCAAAGCCACGGCGGTTGGGTCATCGAACCGCAGGTCGTAGCTGGTGCCGAGCGAGCTGTACAAAGCCAGGTAACGAGTCAAATGCGCGCGGTCGTAATTGCCTTGCAATTCCAACACCGCCAGTTCGGTTTTCGAGCGGGCGAAGCCGATATCGAGCTGCGCCATATACACGACGAAGATCGCGCTGCCCACGGCAATGAACGGCGCGGCGGCCCACGCCAGCTCCACGCGGCCCAAGAGCCGGAAGACAAGCCAGTTCAGCGGTACGAGCAAGACGATGTAGCCGGCGAGCATTTTGACCACAAAGCTCGCGTCCGGTACGACGATGCCGGCCGCTTCTCGTAGAGCATTGAATGCCAGATTCGAAGCGGCGCTAAAGTCGCTCCAGCTCGCGATCCCGGGACCTTCCGGCGCTTCTTCCAATGCCGGCATTTGCTGCGCGTAGCCCACATAGCGGTTCGTCTGCACGACATCAGGCGACTCGACGACAGGCGTCGGGGCAAC